>DATJOK010000131.1:0-53740 GCA_035507155.1 Allostellaceae bacterium | reverse complement strand
GCCAGGCGTATTCAAGGAGATTGCTCTTAGTCAGCTTGAAGCTGAGGTTGCGCATGCGGTGTATCGGAGTATTGAGTTCGAAAACGTTGGTCCACCGCCTCGCCGTGAGCTATTCGGTAAGTCATTCAGCGAGAGCGCAGGACTGTTGTTCGCACGGATTCTGAAACTGCAGGGTCAGATTTCGACTTTGGACGAGGCTAAATGGCAGGCGGACTTTAAAGCTCGATGCGAAACACTTCACGCCCAATTAAAACCCAAGTGGGAGGTCGATTGGCTGACCTATTGTGATGGCAAGCGGTTCTTCTTGGATTTGCACAGGCGTTATCGACTGAAAGTCAAACCGAAGCGATTTAAGCTTCGCGTGATGGAGCGCATGGAGCGCGACAATGCCGAAGCATGGATTCTCATTGAGAGCATCCTTCGAGATGCATTGAAAACGTGAGTTGAGCGCGGATGCATCGTTATAGCTAACAGCGCGAGGCGCAGCAAATAAGCCGAATTCGTCGGCGCGGGAGCGTCGCGCGCCGAAGGCATATTGACCATCGCATAACTATTTGGTTATTAATACCCATGCGCTCCGCCCCCGACGCCGTCTTCAAATCCCTCGCCGACCCCACCCGCCGCGCGATCTTCGAGCGGCTCTGTCGGGCGGGGGAGCAGACGGTGTGGCGGCTCACCGAGGCGGCGGGGGTGTCGCAGCCGGCGGTGTCGAAGCATCTCAGGCAGCTGAAGCGCGCGGGGCTGGTGCGGCTCCGGCGCTCCGGCCGCGAGACGCATTATCGCGCGGAGCCCAAGGCGCTCAGGCCGCTCCTCGATTGGATGGGCGTCTACGCCGCCTTCTGGCGCCAGCGCTTCGACGCGCTGGAGGATCTCTTGAAAAGGATGGACCAATGACCGTGAGGAAGATCGAGCCGCGCTCCGTCGTCATCGAGCGCGAGCTGCCCCATGCCCCCGAGAAGATCTGGCGCGCGCTCACCGAGCCGCATCTCATGGAGGAGTGGCTGATGGCGAACGACTTCAAGCCGGCGGTGGGCCACGGCTTCAAGCTCACTGCCGATTGGGGCGCCGTCGATTGCAAGGTGCTGGCGGTCGAGCCGCCGAGGACGCTCTCCTACACCTGGGCCGCCTACGGCCTCAAAAGCACCGTCACCTGGACGCTGACGCCGGCCGGCGCCGGCACGCATCTGCGCATGGAGCAGTCGGGCTTCATGCCGGAGCAGGAGCAGGCCTACCAGGGCGCCAAGGCCGGCTGGCCGCGCTTCCTGGCGGCGCTGGAGCAGCTGCTGGCGCGGACCGGGTGAAGGGGTGCGGGCGGATGGGCGGCCGTCCGGTGGGGCGAGGTCGCTTGTACACCCGCCATCGTCAAGCCCGGCCATGACGGGCTTTGATGGTTGAGACTGACTGCACGGACCCATTCTCGTCGCGAAGAAACCGAAACCGGAGAGCCGTGGATGAGGAGCATGAAGAAAGCGAGCGGGGCGGGGAGCGCGTCTCCGTCCGATCTCATCGATCGGCGGATCGCGGAGCTCGGCGACTGGCGGGGCGAGACGCTGGCGCGCATGCGGAAGCTGATCCTCGCGGCGGAGCCCGCGGCGGTCGAGGAGTGGAAATGGCGCGGCGTTCCCGTCTGGTCGCGCGACGGCATCCTCTGCACCGGCGAGACCTACAAGGAGGTGGTGAAGCTCACTTTTGCCCAGGGCGCCAGCCTCCCGGACCCGGAGCATCTCTTCAACGCGAGCCTCGAGGGCAACACGCGGCGCGCCATCGACATCCGCCAGGGCGAGACGGTGAACGCCACCGCCTTCAAGGCGCTGGTGCGCGCGGCGGCGGCCCGCAACGCGAAAAAGAAGCAGCGGTAGGGATCATCGCGGAGACACTGAGGGACGCGGAGAAGGCTGCTCTCGGCTTCTCACTCTACTCTCGTCATGCCCGGCCTTGAGCCGGGCATCCACGGCTTGCCACCGCGTGACGCGCGGCACAGAAACCCGAACCGGACACTCGGGGGTCAAGCCCGGCCATGACGTGAAAAGAGGTGTGAGCCTCCTCCCTTGTCCTCCCGCGCCTCCGTTGACGAATCTCCGCGCATCAGAGAGCGGCGACGTCGACGATCGCCTGGGCGAAGGCTTGCGGGGCTTCCTGGGGGAGGTTGTGGCCGATGCCGCCTGATAGGGTGCGGTGCTCGTACTTGCCGGTGAACTTCTTCGCGTAAGCCGCGGGCGGCGGATGCGGCGCGCCGTTGGCGTCGCCTTCCAGCGTGATCGTCGGCGCGGCGATCCCTGGGAATTGCGCCAGGCGCTTCTCGATGTCGTCGTATTTCGCCTCGCCTTCCGCGAGGCCGAGCCGCCAGCGGTAATTGTGGATCACCACCGCGACGTGATCGGGATTGTCGAAGGCGGCGGCGCTCCGCGCGAAGGTGGCGTCGTCGAACGCCCACTTCGGCGAGGCGAGCTGCCAGATGAGCTTGGAGAAATCGCGCCGGTACTGCTCGTAGCCGGCGCGGCCGCGCTCGGTCGCGAAATAATACTGGTACCACCACTGGAGCTCCGCCGCCGGCGGCAGCGGCTTCTTGTTCGCCTCCTGGCTGCCGATGAGATAGCCGCTCACCGACACCATCGCCTTGCAGCGCCGAGGCCAGAGTGCCGCGATGATGTTGACCGTGCGCGCGCCCCAGTCGAAGCCGCCGAGGATCGCCTGCTCGATCTTGAGTGCGTCCATCAAGTCGACGATGTCGACGGCGACCACCGCCTGCTGGCCGTTCCGCACCGTCTCGGCCGAGCGGAAGCGGGTGGTGCCATAGCCGCGGAGATAGGGGACGATCACCCGGTAGCCCGCCGCGGCCAGCAGCGGCGCCACATCGACGAAACTGTAAATGTCATAGGGCCAGCCGTGCAGCAGCAGCACCGGCGGACCCGCGGCCGGGCCGGCTTCCGCGTAGCCGACGCTGAGAAGGCCGGCATCGACCTGCTTCAGCGCGGCGAAGGACGTGTTGGTTCCCGGCTTGATCGCCGGGAGCGCCGGCTTCGTCGCGCCGGTCTGCGCCGCCGCGGCGCCGATGCCGAGCTCGGCGGCGGCAAGGCCGAGGGCGGCGGCGCCGAGGAAGCGACGGCGGGCGATCGGCTGGGGTGGCTCGGTCTCATTCATGGCGATGCTCCCTGGGAGTCCGATCGCCGCTCATGGGGGGAGCGGCTTCCCGGCCTGCTCGCGGACGATGTAGTCGGCGTACCAGTCCGGCCAGTCGTCGTCGCGCCGGCCGGTGCGCTTCTCGTGCTCGCCATGGGCCGCCGAGGCGCGCCGGAGCGCGGCGGCGAGCACGGTCGATGAGGTGAAGCTCGTGCCGGGGGATTCGATCCGCCCGGGTAGCCGCGCCGTGATCTCCTGCAGCAGCCAGCCATTGCCGTCGGGATCGCGGAACGAGGCGAAGGAGCGGTAGCTGCGGCGCTCGGGATCGATGCCGGCGATCCGGCGCCGGCCGAAGATATAGGGCTCGTCCGGGCCGAGATGGACGCCGCCGGCATCATGGAAGATCTCGCCGATCGCGACGCCGCGGCCGATGAGCTCGCGGCGTGCCGCCTCGATGTCGGAGACGACGAGGTAGAGCCCCTGGGCGGAGCCCGGCGCCGCCGCGGTCACGTTGGTGCCGAAGATGATCGAGCAGCCGGAGCCGGGCGGCGTCACCTGGATCACGCGATAGTCGTCGCCGGCGGCGAGGTCGGCGTCGAGCCGCCAGCCCAGCGTGCCGCCGTAGAAGCGCTTGGCGCGCTCGGCGTCCGAGACCGGGATGACGGCGATCTCGAGCTTCATGTCCATCCCGCGCGCTTCGCTGTCGCTCATCTCCGGCTCCTCGGGTTCGGGTGGGTTTCTCCCGCTCACCGTTTTCCATACGAGGTGAAGACGTAATCCCGCTTCGCCACGATCGTGTGGCAGGTGAAGCCGCAGGCGGGGCCGGTGCCGAGCGGCGTGAAGGTGTCGGAGGCAGTGTCGTAGTTGAACTGGGCGTAGCCCCAGTTGCCGATCTTGGAGAAGCGCTTGCTGTCGCGCACCATGAAGTCGATGTCGTGGAGCGTGTCCGGCACGGTGGTCGGCGAGGGCGCCTCCGCGCTCTGCTTCGCGTTCCAATGGATCTTCACCATCTTGACGCCGTCGGGGAACGGCTTGCCGTTGTCGGGAATGCCGGCGCGGTAGGCCTTGATCATCGCGGGATTGCCGAGGATCACCTCGATCAGCTTGCCGCTCTGGCTGACCGCGACCGTCTGCCAGGCCTCGAAGCCCTTGAACTCGAGGAAGGCCAATCCGTCCGGCACCTTCACCGCGTATTTGTCCTTCGAGGACGCATCGCTGTCGTCGGCGACGGTGAGTGCGACCGCAAGCCCGGCGGCCGCGGCGGCGATGCCGAGAGGCCGGCGCCGGCGCCGCGCGGTGACTTCGGAACTCCGTTGCATGCGCATGGATACCCCCTGCTTGGACGTTGCGTGGACCGGGCCCGAGGCCCGGCGATGGCGGGCTCAGGGGATCGCGGCGCCGGGGAGCCGGCTGCCGCGACCGGCGGCAGGCGCCTTCACGAGCGTGGTCATCGCATTCCCCCTTTCGGGTCGCCGCCGCGATCCCGCGGCCTCGGTTCGGCCCTGGCGCTCCTGGCGCCAAGCCGAGCCGCGTCATCATGGACGGACCGCGTTTGCCGCGCTGCCGGGGCCTTTGGCGCGTTTCGTCGGCGCTTGCGGCTTCTTGACCGGCGGCCGATGCTGCCCATATGTACGCAGGATGCGTCCGAAGGAGGGAGATCCCGCCCGCGCGCGTGTCGCGAAATGTCATGCTCCCCCTGCGTTGCGGGCCCGGCATTTTCGCAATTCTGCCGCCCGCCCCGGGGCTTGCGAGCGGCGTTGCGTCGGGGCCGGGGAGCGAGGATGATGTAATGAAACGTTTTAAAACGGACCGGAAAGCGCCCTGGCGGGGCGCCAGCAGATAAGGAGGAAGGCCGATGCGAAGCGATCTCGACGTCCATCTCTGCGAAGTCGGCATGCGCGACGGGCTGCAGAACGTCGCCGACTTCATGCCGACGGCGGAGAAGCTCGCCTGGCTCGAGGCCGAGGCGGCGGCCGGCATGCCGGAGATGGAGGTCTGCTCCTTCGTGCCGCCGAAGCTGATCCCGCAATTCGCCGACGCCAGCGAGGTCTGCGAGCGGGCGCTCAAGATCCCCGGCCTCACGGTGGCGGCGCTGATCCCGAATCTCAAGGGCGCCGAGCGCGGGATCGCCGCCGGCGTCCACAAGCTCTCGTTCGTGATCTCGGTGAGCGAGAGCCACAACCAGCGGAACGTCCGCCGCTCGCGCGATGAATCGGTGGCGGATTTCCGCCGCATCGTCGAGCTGGTGAAGACGCTCGATCCGAAGAAGCGGCCGAAGCTCGCGGTCGGCCTCTCGACCGCGCTCGGCTGCACCATCGAAGGGAACGTCGCCGAGAGCGAGGTGGTGCGCTACGCCGAGATCATGGCGGATGCTGGCGCCGACGAGATCGCCGTCCCCGACACGGTGGGCTACGCCAATCCCGGCCAGGTGCGGCGCGTCTTCAAGGCTGTCATGGCGGCGGTGGGGAAGATCCCGGTGGCGGCGCATTTCCACGACACCCGCGGCCTCGGTATCGCCAACTCGCTCGCCGCGCTCGATGTGGGCGTGCGCAACTTCGACGCCTGCCTCGCCGGCCTCGGCGGCTGTCCCTACGCGCCCGGCGCCAGCGGCAACATCGTGATGGAGGATCTGGTCTTCCTGCTGGAGGGCATGGGCCTCAAGACCGGCGTCGACCTCGACCGCCTCATCAAGTGCCGCGAGATCCTGGCGCGCGCGCTGCCAAACGTCGAGCTCCATGGCGGCGTCGGCAAGGCCGGGCTGCCCAAGGGCTTCCACGCGGCGACGCCGCAGCGGCAGGCGGCGGAGTAAAGCGAGACGATGAGTCCCGATACCCATGGCGCCGACGGCGAGCTCGTCCACTTCGCCGTCGGCGAGGATTTCCCGGAGATCCGCCAGGCGATCCGCAAGATCTGCGAGGGCTTCCCCGGCAGCTACTGGCGCGAGCTCGAGGCGAAGGAAGCCTACCCGACGGAGTTCGTGCAGGCGCTGACCCGGGAAGGATACCTGGCGGCGCTCATCCCCGAGGAATTCGGCGGCTCGGGCCTGCCGCTGCGCGCCGCGGCGGTGATCCTGGAGGAGATCCACGCGTCGGGCTGCAACGCCGGCGCCTGCCACGCGCAGATGTACATCATGGGGACGCTGCTCCGGCACGGCAGCCCCGCGCAGAAGAAGAAGTACCTGCCGGAAATCGCCGCCGGGCGGATGCGGCTCCAAGCTTTCGGCGTGACCGAGCCGACGAGCGGCACCGACACCACCAAGCTCAAGACCCGCGCCGAGAAGAAGGGGAACGACCGCTACATCGTGCGCGGCCAGAAGGTCTGGACCTCGCGTGCGCTCCACAGCGATCTCATGCTGCTCCTCGCGCGCACCACGCCCCTCGACCAGGTGAAGCGCAAGAGCGACGGGCTCTCGGTGTTCCTGGTCGACATCAGGGAGTCGCTCGGCAAGGGCCTGACGATCAAGCCGCTCAAAGCCATGATCAACCACAACACGACAGAGGTGTTCTTCGACGAGATGGAAGTGCCGGCGGAGAATCTGATCGGCGAGGAGGGGCGGGGCTTCAAGTACATCCTCGACGGCATGAACGCCGAGCGCGTGCTGATCTCGGCGGAGGGGATCGGCGACGCGCGCTGGTTCATCAAGACGGCGACGGCTTACGCGAATTCCCGCGTCGTCTTCGACCGCCCGATCGGCCAGAACCAGGGCATCCAGTTCCCGATCGCCCGCGCCTATGCCGAGACCGAGGCCGCCGATCTCATGAGCCGCAAGGCGGCGGCGCTCTTCGCCGCCGGACGGCCCTGCGGCGCCGAGGCGAACATGGCGAAGATGCTGGCGTCCGAGGCGTCGTGGCACGCCGGCGAGGCGGCGATGCAGACCCACGGCGGCTTCGCCTTCGCCAAGGAATACGACGTCGAGCGCAAGTGGCGCGAGACCCGCCTGATGCAGATCGCGCCGATCTCGACGAATTTGATTCTCGCGTATCTGGGCGAGCACGTGCTGGGGATGCCGCGGTCTTATTAGCGATGCTCAGATGATCGAGGTGACGAAGCACATCACCCTCGACGCCCACGACATCGAGGAGAGCTTCATCCGCGCCGGCGGGCCGGGCGGGCAGAACGTCAACAAGGTGGCGAGCGCGGTGCAGCTCCGCTTCGACGCGCGCCGCTCCTCTGCGCTCTCCGCCGCGGTCTTCGCGAGGCTGGTGGGTATCGCCGGCCGCCGCATGACCAAGGAAGGCGTGCTGGTGATCACCGCCAACCGCCACCGGACCCAGGAGCGGAACCGCGCCGACGCCTACGAGCGCCTCGTCGAGATGATCCGCGCCGCCTCGGTCGCGCCCGAGCGCCGCATCGCCACCCGGCCAAGCCGCGCCGCGAAGCGCCAGCGCCGGGAGGAGAAGCAGAAGCGCGGCGAGCTCAAGAAGCTCCGCGGCAGGGTGGCGGAGTGAGGCTCAGAACTGGTAGCGCCGGAGCCCGCCGTCGACCGGGATCACCGTGCCGCTGACGTAGCCGGCGAGCGGCGAGCAGAGGAAGACCGCCATGACAGCGAGCTCCTCGGGCTCGCCGTAGCGGCCGACCGGGATCTCCGCCTTGGAGAAGCGCTCGCGCTCCTCCGGCGGATAGTTGCGGCGGATCTGCTCGCTCATGATGCGGCCGGGCGCGATCGAGTTGACGGTGATGCCGAGCTTGCCCACGTCCCGCGACAGGCCCTTGGCCCAGGCATGGACCGCGGCCTTCGCCGAGAAGGCGGCGTTGATGTGCTCGGGCTCGGACTTGCCGGTGATGTTGACGATGCGGCCCCATTTCCGCTCCATCATCCCCGGCAGGATCGCGTGGGTGAGCTGGCGGACCCGGGTGAAGTTGAGGGTGATCGCCTCGGTCCAGCGCTCCTCGCCCGCATCGACGGGGAGCGGCCGGCTGCCGCCGGCGCAGTTGACGAGGATCTCGACGTGACCCAGCGCCGCCACCGCCTGGTCGCGGATCCTCTCGGCGGCGTCCTCGGCCATGACATCCTGCACGATGAGGGCCGGGGCCGGATCCTGGGCGCGGGCGATCTCGGATGCCAGCTCCTCCAGCAGCGGCTTCCGGCGCGCTACCACCGCCATCTTCACGCCTTCCTTGGCGAGGAGGCGCGCGATGGCACGGCCGATCCCCATGCTGGCACCGGTGACCAGCGCGGTCCTGCCTTTGAGCTCGAGATCCATGTTCGCCTCCCGCAATCCCGTCCTTGCCGGCTTTATAGCGTGCCGGCGGCGGAGCGGCGAGGATCAGATCTTCAGGCCCTTGGTGCGGTGGGTGCTGACGCCGTCGAGCTGCGCGTCGTCGAGGGCGGCGCCGGTGAGGTTGGCGTCGTCGAGGATCGCCTCGCGGAGGTCGGCGTCGGAGAGGTCGGCGTCGGAGAGATCAACCCCGGTGAGATCGGCGCCGCGGAGATCGGCGCTGCTGAGATTGGCGCCGGTCAGCTTGGCGTGCTCCAGCATCGAGATGTAGTCGACGTCGCGGCCGCCGACGTTATGGAGCGGCCCGAGCTTGGCGCCATAGAGGTTCGCCTCGTTGAGATGCGCGCGCCGGAGCGTGGCGCCGCGCAGATCGGCGCCGGTCAGCACCGCGCGGCGCAGATCCGACATCGAGAGATCGGCCATGGCGAGCGAGGCGCGCGCCAGGTTGGCGCCGGCGAGGTTGGCGCTCCGGAGCACCGCCATCGGCAGCACGCGGCCCTCGAGCTGGCGGCCGCGCAGGTCGAGCTTCTCCAGCACCGCGCGCTCGCCCCGCTTGCCGGAGCTGTCGATCCAGAGCGCGTGCAGCCGGAGCGCTTCCGCCAGGTCCCATTCGGTCTTGATCGCGTAGTCCGGCCGGATCGCTCCGGTGAGTTGCTCGCTGTCGAGGAGGGCTGGATCGAGGATGGCGTCGCTCATGTCGGCGCCCTCGGTGTCGGCGCGGTCGAACTTGGCGCCGGTGAGGACGGCGGCGCGGAAGACGGCGCCGTTGAGCTTGGCGTCGGCGAGATCCGCATCCTCCAGCACCGCGCCGGTGAGGTCGGCGTTGCGGAGGTCGGCGCCCTTGAGATCGATGCCGCGCATGACAGCGTCGGAGAAATCCGCCTGCATGACGAAGGCGGTGTCGAGCCGCGCGCCGGTGAAATCGGCGCCGCGCGCCTGCGCCGAGGTGAGATCGGCGCGGCGCAGCCGGAAGCTCTCCACCAGCGGCGAGGGCAGCTGGTCGTAGATGGCGAGCGTCGCCTCGCGCAGATCCGCCTCGGCCAGCACCGCGCGGTTGAGCTCCGCGCCGCGGAAGCAGGCGCCGCGGAGATCGCATTTGGCCATGTCCGCCTCGTTCAGGTTGGCGAGGCGGAAATCGGCGCCGAAGAGGGTGGCGCCGCGCAGCCGGATGTGCGGCAGGAAGGCGCGATGCATGCGCACGCCGGTGAGATCGGCGTCGGTGAGATCATGGTAGCTGAGATCGACGTCGCTCAGATCGTGGAAGGCGAGGAGCGCGCGCTGGCCGCCGGGCTTGCGGGCGAGGAAGCGCGCATGGGACAGCAGAACGGCGTTGAGCTCGCCGAGGCTCGGCCGCTTCCAGCCGTCGGGGCGGGCGGCGGAGGTCATGGCGGGGATTTAGCGAAAACTGCGGCGACAGCCCGAAGCTCGGCAAGGCCTGGGGTCCTTGTCCGCGCCGCCTCACGCCAGAGTGAAAGGTGCGAGCACCAACTCATACCGACACGATAGCCGCGCGCTGGTGTCCTTTATACGAATTAAGCAGAGCATTCTAGCCTTCCGCCCCGAGCCCGCTCAGGACTCGCGCGGCGATAGAGCGAAGTCCGCGGCAACCAGCACCAGCATCGCAGCTGGCGGCACCAGAGGAATGCCGAGGTGTGCGCTCAGCAGCACGCTCGTGGCCGCGCCCACGCCGTAGGCGAGCCAGGCTGCGCCCAGGAGCGGCATCCGCGGCCGCGCCTCCGAATGCACGCAGCCATCCGCCAGGTTGAGCAGCGTCGACGTTATCACTACGGTCTGCAGCGGCGTGGTGCCGAAGCGGTTGAGGGCGGCGCCCTGCAGGCCCATGGCGATCGCCAACAGCAGCAGGACGAGATCGGGACCGAGGTCGAGACGGCCGGCGATCACCAGCAGGACCGCTGCCAGCAGGAGCGGCGGATAGGCGCGATCGAGGACCCGCTTCAACGCGTTGGTTCCGAGCGCGCCGAGGAAGAACGCGCCGAGGGTGAGCGCGTAGGAGAGGCCGCGCGCCCAGTCGCGCTCCATCAGCGCCACGCCCAGCAGCACCGTGTTGCCTGTCATGTTGGCGGCGAAGACGTGGCCCAGTTCCACATAGCCATAGGCGTCGACATAGCCGGCTGCGAGGCAGAGCAGCGCCGCGCGACGGAACGGCGGCGTGAGGAAAAGCGTGGCGCGCATGGTCGGTTCCGAGAGGGATGCCGGCGGATATCAGGAGATGCGCCGCTCCGGTATCGAGGACGCTTCGCCAGGGCGTCTGCGGGATAGATCGGCGGCCGCGCAGAAAAGAAAAGGGCGCGGAACCGTCCCGGCTCCGCGCCCTCATCCGCGAGAAGTAGTGTTAGGCGCTCTTCAGGTTCGTCGCTGCCTGCTTACCACGCTCGGTCGTGACCTCGAAACTCACGCGCTGCCCCTCGGTGAGCGTGCCCATGCCAGCGCGCTCGACGGCGCTGATGTGGACGAAGACGTCACGTCCGCCATCGGACGGCTGAATGAAGCCGTAGCCTTTGACGGGATTAAACCACTTCACGGTACCAACAGCCATCTCATGGCCTCCTTAGCTGTATCAATGCCAGAACGACCGGACGCATTCTCGTCCGAGCGTAAACAATCTGGATTTGGGGAGTGACTTGAAGCGGAGGCCCGCAAGCGGGCGACGCTGGCAAGCTCGCGCCAAAACGTCGATTGTGACGCCACTAAGGCGGGTTTCCCCTCCCAAAGTCAAGCAACATTTGGAAACAAACGTTGCGATCTCATGGCATTGGCCGAGACGCCAAGCGTCGCTATGCAATAACGGCGGCAGCAAAACAGATGCTGCACTGCGAGATCACATGAACGTGGCAGTGGCGGAGACTGCGATCACTCGTGATCGGCAAACAATCCATGGAAGGCGAAGCCGCTGAAGGACGGCCAGGCGCCGAGGGTGCGGCCGAGCGGCGCCAGCGTCTCGCGCAGCTCCGCGCGCCGGCCGAGGAAGCTGCGGCTCGCCGCCGGAACGGGCGTCACGTCGTCCTGCCGGAAGGCAATGCCGGGGAGGCTGCGCGCCGGCTCCTTCAAAAGGATGAGTGCGCTCTCGCCGCCGACCGGCACGAGCCAGAGCTCGCCAGCCTCCGCGCGCACGAAAGCCCCGCGCTCGCCGTCTGCCACCGGCCCGGCCTCGAGCGCGGCTTCGACGCGGCGGCTGTGCCGCGTTCCCCAGGCGAGAAAGCGGGCGACAGCGCGGCGGATGTCGATCGGATCGGTGCGGTCGGTGACGACGGTCATGCGATCGACGGCCGCCGCCAGCCGATCGGCGACGCTCGGCGTGGTCGGGAACCAGGCCGGGACGACGGCGCCCAGCGGCACGCCGAGGCTCGGCTTCAGACGCTCGAGCCGCGAGATGAAGCCGAGCGCCACGGTCTCGGGATCTGCCACATAGGACCAGAGATCGCTCGGGCGGAGCTCGACTTCCACCCCCTGTACCTTTGCCTCCGGCGATACCGCGCCGTTGTAGTCGGCGAGCGCCTCGCCGATGTCGGCCGCCGTGATGCGTGCTCCGTCATCGGCGGCCAGCGCCCATACGGCGATGCCGCGCGCGCTTGCCGCGCTGACGAAACCCGCCAGCGCCTGCGGGTCGGTGACCGTGCCGGCGCTCGTCGGCACGTGGATCGCGAGCTGCGTCAATCCCCAGCGCTGGGCGCGGCTGAAGACCTGCGCCGCCTCGTTCTGCCAGGTCGCATCGCGGCGGATCCAGGCCGCGCGATCGGTCGGCACCGCGGTCTTCGCCTCGAGCGAGATCTCGCTGAGCGACAGGCGCCCACCCGCCGCCGGGCACAGCACGGCGAAATCGAGCGGTGTGTCGGCGGCGAGATCCGCCGGCAAGGGGATATGGGCCTCGGTGGCGCTGTCGGCAGGCTTGAGCTTTGCCAGGAGCCGCGGGTCCTGGCTCGAGGGCGCGCCCGGGTTAGACACCACCAGGCGGAAGGTGTCCTCGGCGACATGGATCACGTGGATCATCATGCCGGGGATCGGCGGCATCCGCGTGGTGGCGAAGCCGAGCCCGGCACGCTCGGTTCCCGGCGTGCAATCGAGGACGGTATCGTCGCCGTCCTCGCCGATGGTGGCGCGGCCGATGGGCCCGATCACCCCGATGGTGGCGACGGCGCGGAAATCCACCCCTGGCACGAGATAGGGCGGTGGGGCGTTGAGCGAGAGCGGGGTCATCGCAACCTCGCGCATCAAGAAGCCGGATTTGCCCTGGCTGCCGGACAGCGTGATGGTTTCCGGCGGCGGCGCGCCGGCAGGCCGCCGCGGCGCCGGCACGACCGCCAGCACCGCGCCTGCGTCGACCGGCAGCGCCGTCGTCTTGCAGCCCACGCGCGCCGTCGCCTCGACGCTCAGCGCCGGCTCGCCGTTGGCGCCCGGACAGCGGGTGAGATAGCTCGCCGCGTGCGCCGGGATGCCGGCGAGCATGAGAGCGACGAAAAGGCCGCCCCCGAGGAATTGAGGGAGCCGGATATCGAGGCAGTGATGCAAGAGAGGGGCGGCGCCGATGAGCTGAACCGTGGGTCAATCCGCGAGACGGCGGGCGGAACGAGAGGGTTGGTCTGCCAGGATGGATGCCTCTGAGTCCATGGCTAAAGGATTACCAGAGGAGGCCAATTTTGTATACAATCCGGGCTCAACCGGGTGGCATGGGATGGGCAATGACGACGAGGGCAGGATCGGCAGGCGGAGTGGTGCGGGATGCCGATGGCGAGGCCACCTCGCTGGGCGGCCAGCATGCGCCGCTGCGCGATCTGGTGGCGCAGGAGATCCGCCGCGCCATCCTCGACGGCCGCTACAAGCCCGGCGAGCGCCTAGTCGAGGATCGTCTGGCGCAGGACTTCGGCGTTTCGCGCAATCCCGTGCGCGAGGCGCTGCGGGCGCTCGCCTCGGAAGGCCTGATCGAGGTCACCGCGCGGCGCGGCGCGGCGGTGGCGGCGCTCGGTCCGGAGGCGGCTCACGAGATGGTGGAGGTGCGGGCAGCGCTCGAGGGGCTGAATGCGCGCCTCGCGGCGCGGCGTCGGGATTCCGCCACTCTTGCGCGCCTGCAGGACATCCTCAGACGCGGCACCGAGTCGGCGCGGAACGGGCGGCCGGACCGGCTCGTCGAGTGGAATGGGCGCTTCCACGACGCGCTCGCCGCCGCCGGCAGCAACAAAGTGCTGGGCGATCTCATGCGCTCGCTTCGCGAGCGGACCAGCGCCTTCTTCGCGCCGATGGGCCGCGCTCGCGCCGAGCAGAGCTGGGCCGAGCACGCGGAGATCCTCAGGGCGGTCATTGCCGGCGACGAGGATCTCGCCTGCCTGCTGGCGACGCGCCACGTGCTCGGCGCCGGCGGCGACTATCTGCGCGGCCTGGAAGCGTCGCCGACACCTCGGCAGCGGGCACGACGGGCCTGAAAACGGATTGACGTCGCCTGGTTTTGTATACAGTATCCAAGATCGATCGAAGCAGGAGGTGGCCCATGGAGAAGAGCGCATTTCGAATCGCCCTTGAGACCGCGGTGCAGCAGCGCCACTCCAAGGCGCATCCCTGGAGCGAGGCCTGGGTCAGCGGCCGGCTCAATCGGCAGCTGCTGGCGGAATGGGTCAAGCAGCACTTCCACTTCGTGAGCCACTTCTCCGAGTGGCTCGCCACCGTCTTCGGCAACTGTCCCGTGGACGAGGTGCGGCATTTCCTCGCCGAGAACATCTTCGAGGAGGAAGGCTTCCAGGCGGGCGCCGGGTTCCCGGCGGTGCGGCATACCGATCTGCTGCTGGACTTCGCCGAGCATTGCGGCATGAGCCGCAAGGAGGTCGTCGACGCCCAGCTCAACGGCGAGCTGCTGGCGGAGACGCTGGGCCTGCAGAGCTGGTGCTATCGCCAGGCGCAACGGCCCTTTGCCGAGGCGCTGGCCGGGCTTCTCGTCGGTCTCGAATCCCAGGTGCCGCAGGTCTATTCGCGCACCACGCCGCCGCTCATCGAGAAATACGGCTTCACCGAGGAGGAGGTGGTGTTCTTCCGCCTCCACATCGTCGCCGATCAGGAGCATGGCGAGCTCGGCTACAAGATCCTGGAGAAGCATGCGACGACGCCGGAAGTGCAGGAGAGCTGCGTGCGGCTCGTGCGCGAGGCGACGATGATGCGCCGTCTTTATCTCGACGGCCTCTACAACAAATTCCTGGCGCAACCGCGCGCCCAGGCCGCCGAGTAGCATCGCGGGGGAGGGGGACCGGCGGGCGGCGCGAAAGTGCCGCCCGTCCCGGTATGCTCGCGAGCGAGCGAGACCAGCAGAGGCACGCGTCCATGATCACCTATCAAACCCTGAGCCTCGCCGAGGCCAATCTCATCCTCGACGCCGCGCAGAAGAAGGCGGAGGAGATCGGCGTGCCGCAAGTCCTCTGCGTCGCCGATGCGGCGGGCTATCCGATCGCGCTGCGCCGCCTCGACGGCGGCAAGGTGACCAGCGTGCAGATCGCCATGAACAAGGCCTTCACCGCCGCCGGCCATCGCAAGCCCACCCACAACTACAAGAACGCACTCCCCGGCGAGGAGGCATTCGGCATCTTTACCCAGCACGGGGGGCGCTTCACCGTCTTTGTTGGCGGCTTCCCGATCACGGTCGACGGCAAGGTGGTGGGCGGCATCGGTGCCTCCGGCGGCAACGGCGAGCAGGACATCGCGGTCTGTGAGGCGGGGATCGCCGCCTTCATGCGGCATCTCGGCAAGTGACGCAGTGAGCTCAGACGCCACGGCCGGCGACGCGCTGCCGGCAACCCTCTATGCCGCGCCGGAAGCTTTCCAGCGCGAGCGCCGGACCATCTTCCAGAATGCCTGGCTCCTGCTGGCGCGCAGCGACGCGCTCAGCACGCCCGGCGCCTATGCCGCGCAGAGCCTCGGCGGCTGGCCGGTCTTCGCCATCGCCGACGCCGCCGGCAGGGCCGCCGCATTCCGCAACGTCTGCCGCCATCAGGGCTTGCCGCTCTTCGACACCGGGACCGGCACCTGCGCGGAGATCCGCTGCCGCTATCACAGCTGGGCCTACGGCGCCGACGGCCGCTTCCTCACCGCGCCGCCGCAGGTGATGCCGCCCGATCCCGCCGATCCCATGCATCACCTGGAGCCGGTCACCGCGCGACCAATCGGCGGGCTGTTCTTTGTTCATCTCGGCGGTACATCCACTGCGGCGGATGCCATTCTGGCGGAGCTCGCCGACGGGCTTGCCAGCGCGGATCTCTCGAGGCTGCCGTTTCAGGCGGAGACCGTCACCGACATCGATGCCAACTGGAAAGTGGTCATCGAGCAGGCGCTCGTCGACAGACCCGCGCGCCGTTTCGTCTGGCCCACCCTGTTGCTCGACATCGAAGAGGCGGGCGTCACCCTGCATCAGGTGATCCCGCGCGCTTTCCAGCGCACACGCGTCCATCATCATCACTACGGCGCCGAAAGAGCGCATTTGATGGAACGGACTGCGGCGGAGACCTCGGCGCTCAAGGCGGCTGCGGTCGCGGCACAGGCGCAGGCGGCACAGGGCACGCCGCCCGCGCTGACAGTCACGCCGACGCTCGCGGCCTTCCGCACCCGGGCGCGCGCGGCGCACGCCGCAGTGGCGTAGGCCCCGGCTTCAGCGAATCAAAGCGGGTGGTCAGACGCGCGTGAAGATGCGAGCGGCGGTGTCGCCGCCGCCGATCGGGAAGGCGACGACGCGCTCGCCGACGCGCTGGAAGCTGAGATCGACGCGCTCGCTGCCCAGCGGAACGCCGTGCACGGAGAGCCGGTCGAGCCCGGGCGGCAGCCGCGGCCGCTCCACGTGGATCTCGCCGCGCCAGCCGTCGATGCGGAGACCGAGGCAGGCCTGGAGCGCCATGAAGACCGCCCCCGCCGCCCAGGCCTGCGGCAGGCAGGCGACGGGATATGCCACCGGCGGCTCGCCGGCGACGCGCTGAAAACCGCAGTAGAGCTCGGGCATGCGCATGCCGAACTGCGCCGCTGCCTCGAAGAGCTCGGTCATCAGGCGGACAGCGCCCTGGCGCATGCCGTAGCGGCCGAGCCCGGCGGCACAGAGTGCGGTGTCGTGCGGCCAGACCGAGCCGTTATGGTAGGACATCGGATTGAACCGCGCCTCGCCGACCGCGAGGGTGCGCACGCCCCAGCCTGAATCGAAATTGGCAGAGAGCAGGTGCCGTGCCACCGCGGCGGCGCGCTCGGGGCTCGGCAACCCCGTGAAGAGCAGGTGGCCGGGATTGGACGAGCGCACTTCGCAGGGCCTGCCGTCGCCGTCGAGAGCGAGCGCGTAGAACCCGATCCTTTCGATCCAATACCGCTGCTCGACCGCCGCGCGCAGCCGCTCCGCGCGCCTGCGCCAGCACGCGCCGGCGGCGCCATCGCCGCGGCGGGTGGCGAGTTCCGCCATCGCGCGCATTGCCGCGAAGACGTAGCCCTGCACCTCGACAAGCGAGATCGGCGGCTCCGCGAAGCGGCCGTCGGCATGAAAGACGGAATCCGAGCTGTCCTTCCAGCCCTGATTGCTGAGGCCGCTGCCATCGGTGTTGGCATAAGAAAGGAAGCCATCGGGATTGCCGGCGCTCTCCTCCTCGATCCATGCCATCGCCGCCTCGAGGGCCGGCCAGAGCCGATCGACGAAATCGAGGTCGGCGGTCCGCTCCGCATAGGCGCCGGCGAGCATCACGAAGAGCGGCGTGGTATCGACGCCGCCGTAATATTGCCCGAAGGGCAGCTCGCGGAGCGCCGTCATCTCGCCCTTGCGGGTCTCGTGCATGATCTTGCCGGGAGCAGAGCTGCGGAAGCGCGAGGTCTCGCGCGCCTGGTTCTCGGCGAGGAAGCTCAGCACGCCGCGCGCCAGGCTCGGCTCGAGCCACAGGATCTGCAGCGAGGTGACGATGGCGTCGCGGCCGAAGGGTGTCGAGAACCAGGGAATCCCCGCATAGGGATAAGGGCCCGTCGGCAGCTCCGTCGTCAACAGCGCGAGATCGGCGCGCGACTTGTCCATCCATTCGCTGAAGAGCCGGCCGGAGCTGCGCAACCGGGCGCCGCGCCGGCGACGGGCGCGCATGCTGTAGCGCGCGCGGGCGGCGGCGGCGCGAAAGCGAGGGCGGCTCGGTTCCCCGTCGCGGCTCGCGCCGATCTCGACGTAGATCTCGGTGCCGCTCTTGCGGCCGAGCGGGATCAGGAAATCCGCGCGCTCGGCCGTCAGGCGCCGAGGCGCTGGCGAGAAGGTGAGCGCCGTGGAGCGCAGCTTGCCGTCGAGACCGCGATAGATCAGCCGTGCCGTGTCGGCATCCACCTCGGGCGGCAGCAGCTCGCCATGCGCCTGTCGCTTGCTGCCGCGCACCTCGAACATGTCGTGGAAATCGGCGGCAAAGCTGAGCGTGAGCGGCATCAGCGCGTCCTGGTCGCCGTAGTTCACCAGCCGCACATATTCATAGAGCCGGTCCTCCCAGAGGAACCGCGTGCGCTCGATGTGGATGACGCCCTCCGGCGTCGACTGCCCGCCGAGCGGCGGCAGCGGCCGGTTGGTCGAATGGGAGGTGAAGAAGACGTTGTCCTGGCTGACCGCGGCGCTCAGCAACGAAGGCGGCTTGCCGTCGAGGGCGAGTCGGTAGCGCGACAGCACGCGCGTATCCTGACGGAAGAGCCCGTCGCCGTCGCCGATCACGTCGCCGAAAGCGTCCGCCACGAGAAAAGTGTCGCCGTGTTTGAGCGCGAAGAGGCGGAACGGCATGCGCGCGCCGCCCGAGGCCGGAGATGGCGAGGGCGAGTGCTCGGTCGGAAGCGTGTCGATGTCCATCAGGTCCCCTAACGCCGCCCAGCGGCGGCTGGCAAGTCAGTACCGGCTTTTGACACAGGAATTCGCCAGTCGGTTGGATATCTCGGCCTGCGCAAGCGTGTGACCGCGGAGGTCACTGGCATCTCCGCCAGAACTGGTGCGGGAATCTCCCCTCGGCAACAGTCACGGCCGGCGCGCCGGGCGAGCGCGTGCCTCCGCTTGCCGGGCCGGATCCGCTCGCATGCATCGCGCCTGCCACTGAAAGGGAGTTCCATGCGCCGTCATTCCCCGGGAGTGGCCGCGATCGCATTGATGATCATCGGCCTCGCGGCGGGATGTCCGGCTGAGGCCCAGGATCAGGCGCCTCCTTCATCGACGCCGCCACCGGCAACGGAACCGCCGGCTCCGCAGAGCCCCGCTCCGCAAGCGCTGCCGGGGTCACCGGCTCCGCCTGCCGCGCCCAGTGGCACCCCGCCGGCCACCGTGCTGCCGAAGGATGAGACCCAGGGTGTCCTCGGCAAGGACGTGCGCAGCGCGACCGGGGAACCGATGGGGCAGATCATCAACGTCATCGTCGACAAGGCGGGGCAGCCGCGCGCGGCGGTGATCGACTTCGGCGGTTTTCTCGGCGTCGGCAGCCGCAAGATCGCGGTCGACTGGAGCGCTCTGCATTTCGCTCCCGGCAAGCCGCCCGGCGCAATCACTCTCGATTTCACCCGCAACCAGCTCAAAGCCGCGCCCGAATATAAGGAGGGCCAGCCGGTCGTCGTCCTCAGCGCCTCCGGGAGCGCGCAGCCGATCGAAACGCCGGGGTCGCCGGAGCACTGAATTCTGTCACAGGTCTATGCATCCCAGGTGCCGCGAGACGCCACGGTGCCGACGATCGCGGAGCCGATGGCTTCCGATGCGCCGGCGCCCTCCGAACAGAGCCGCGCGGGGCTCGATTGGTTGAATTTTTTCGTTGCCAACGTGCAAACCGGTTTCGGGCCGTTCATCGCTGTCTACCTGACCTCGCGGGCCTGGACCCAGGTCAACATCGGCCTGGCGCTCACGATCGGCGGGCTGGTCGCGCTCGCCGGCCAGATTCCCGGCGGCGCGATCGTGGACATCGTCCGGTCGAAGCGACTGGTGGCGGGGGTCGCCATGGGTGCCATCGCGGCCAGCGCTCTGATGCTGGCGCTGTGGCCAGTATTCCTCGCGGTGGTCGCGTCAGAGATCCTGCATAGCCTGGCGAGCTGCCTGCTGGGACCGGCACTGGCGGCGATCAGCCTCGGCCTCGTGGGTCATGCGGCGATCGGCGAGCGGCTCGGGCGCAATGCGAGCTTCGCGTCACTCGGCAACGGCATCGCGGCGGCGCTGATGGGCGCTTGCGGCCGCCTGTTCTCGGATCAGGCGGTCTTCCTGGTGACCGCGGTGTTGGCGGTGCCGGCCCTCATGGCGGTGAGCCGCATCCGGTCGGAGGAGATCGATCCACTGCGCGCGCGGGGTGGCGCGCGGCGCGGACCTTCTGGTGGGCTGCCGGCGCTCCTCACCAATCTGCCGCTGGTGATCTTCTCCGGCTGCATCCTGCTCTTCCACTTCGCCAACGCGGCGATGCTGCCGCTGATGGCGAGCATCGTCACCATGCGCTCGAGCGACTGGGCGACGGTGCTGATCGCCGCCTGCATCGTCGTGCCGCAGGCGGTGGTGGCGGTCTCCTCGGCCTGGGTCGGCCGGCAGGCGCAGCGCATCGGCCGACGGCCGATGCTGCTCCTCGGCTTTGTGGCGCTGGTGATCCGCGGCGCTCTCTTCGCGGTGATCAGCAGCCCCTATCTGCTGGTGGTCGTCCAGCTTCTCGACGGTGTCTCTGCCGCCGTCATCGGCGTGATGCTGCCGCTGGTGGTCGCCGATACCACCCGCGGCAGCGGCCGCTTCAACTTCGCGCTCGGCGTGGTGGGCAGCACCGCCGGCATCGGCGCCGCGATCAGCACTACTTTCGCCGGCTATATCAGCGACCATCTCGGCAGCCGAACGGCCTTCCTCAGCCTGGCTCTGATCGCTGCCGTCGGGCTCGCGGCCGTCTATCGGCTGATGCCGGAAACCCGCGCGCGAACCGAGACGCCGCCCTAGACCTTGACCAGGCGCAGATGCGGCGACTCTTCCCGCATCTGCTGGCGATAGACGTCGAGGTAGTCGTTCGCCATGCGCCGCGCGGTGAAGCGCTCCTCGAACCGCTCGCGGACACGCGCGCGGGAAAGCTGCGGCAGATGTCCGACCGCCGCCACCGCCGCGTCCTCGTCCTCGACGATGAAGCCGGTGACGCCGGGCTCGACGACCTCCGGCACCGATCCCGCATTGAAGGCGATGACGGGCGTGCCGCAGGCCATGGATTCGATCATCACCAGGCCGAAAGGCTCCGGCCAGTCGATCGGCAGCAGCAGTCCGACCGCGCCGCTCAGGAACTCCGACTTCTCGCGATCACTGATCTCGCCGATGTACTCGATGCCGGGCAGGCTCATGAGCGGCCGGATCTCGCTGTCGTAGTAGTCGCGGTCCATCGGGTCGACCTTTGCCGCGATCTTGAGCGGGATGCCGCAGCGGCTGGCGATCCGGATCGCGCGGTCAACCGCTTTCTCCGGCGCGATGCGGCCGAGGAAGGCGAGGTAGCTGGGCGTGCCCGGCCTCGGGGTGAGCAGGTCGGCGGGCAGGCCGTGATAGATGGTCTTCACCCAGCCCGCCTGGGGCACCGGCTTGCGCTGCGCATTGGAGATCGAGATCACCGGCGCCGAGGAGAAAGTGCTGAAGAGCGGCTGATGCTCCTTGAGATCGAGCCGGCCGTGCAGCGTGGTGACGAACGGTGTCGCCTGCCGTGAGAACAGCGAGAACGGATAGTAATCGAGATGGAAGTGGAGGATGTCGAATTCCGCCGCCTGCTGCCGCACGCGCTCCAGCATCGTCATGTGGAGGGCATTGGCATCGCGGATCGTGCCATCGAGGCGCAGTGCCGTCGGCCAGATCGACTGCAGTCTGGCGGAGGTGACGGAATCGCCGCTGGCGAACAGCGTCACGTCGTGCCCGAGCGCGATCAGCTCCTCGGTCAGCCACGAGACGACCCGCTCCGTGCCGCCGTACAGCTTCGGAGGAATCGCCTCGGTAAGGGGAGCGACTTGAGCGATGCGCATTCGGGAAGTCTCCTTTGATGCCTCAGTCGGGCGCGTTGGGACGCTGCGCGGGAGAGCCCGCGACCTTGCCCGCTGATAACGCGCCAGCCTGGGGTAAACTTCTGCGCGCACCGATTTTGACACACCCCGCATGCGTCGATCCGACGCTATCTGGAATTCAGTGTCTCGGACGGTGCGGCGCGGGCGACGGCGGAGTGGCCCGATCTGCTCGCCAGATCGGCAGCGGCGATCAGGCCGCATCATCGAGCGCGTTCGTGCGGCGAGATGTCGCGCGGCAAGTGGCGGGAGCGGATCGTTATCAGCCGTAAGCGCGCCGAGATCGGATTGGGCGCGGCATCGAATCAACCGGGGGCCATAAAACCCGATGCAGCATCTTGCTCATTACGCTAGCCGACCAGTCGCCTTTCTCCTGCGCTACATCCGTCTGCGCTGGCTCGCCCACGCGATCATACTTGCGTCCGTACTGGGCGCGGTCGGCTGCTCGGTCAGCACGCAGTACGGTCTGAAGTTTCTCGTCGACACGCTCGCGAAGGCCGCCAGCGGCGGTGCGTCCGTCTGGCTCGCGTTCGCGCTGCTCGTCGGTCTGATCGGCGCCGACAATCTGCTGTGGCGGCTCGCCAGCTGGGTGGCGAGCTACACCTTCGTCGGGGTCACCGGGGATCTCCGCGGCGAGATGTTCCGTTATCTGACCGCCCATGCGCCGAGCTACTTCGCCGACCGGCTGCCCGGCACGCTCGCCAGCCGCGTCACCGCGACGTCGAATGCGATCTTCACCATCGAGAACATGTTCATGTGGAACGTGCTGCCGCCTTGCGTCGCGACGCTGGGTGCGATGGTCTATCTCGGCACCGTGAGCCTGGCGATGACCACTGCCGTCGCGGGGGTTGCCGTCGTCCTCGTCATCGCGCTGTTCCGTCTCGCGGCGGCGGGCGCGCCGCTCCACCGCGGTTTCGCCGACAAGGCGGCTGCGGTCGACGGCGAGATGGTGGATGTCATCACCAACCTCCCGCTGGTGCGCGCTTTCGGCGGCATCTACCGCGAGCATTCTCGCTTCGATCGGACGGTAGGCTCCGAGATGACCGCACGCCGGCGCAGCCTCGTCTACCTCGAGAAAGTACGGCTGTTTCACGCCTGCGTCACCATCGCGCTCACCTGCGGCCTGCTGGCCTGGGCGCTCCATCTCTGGCAGCAGGGCAGCGCCACCACCGGCGACGTGGTGCTGGTGTCGACGCTGGGCTTCGGCGTGCTCTCCGCCACCCGCGATCTGGCGGTAGCGCTGGTCGACGTGACCCAGCACATGGCGCGGCTCGCCGAGGCGGTGGCGACGCTGCTGGTGCCGCATGAGCTCCGCGATCATCCGGAGGCGAGCTCGCTAGTGCAGCGGCGTGGCCGGGTCGTCTTCGAGAACGTCAGCTTTACCTATCCGGGCGGTCGCCGCGTCTTCGATCGCTTCACGCTCCGCTGCGAGCCCGGCCAACGGATAGGGCTGGTCGGCGAGTCCGGCGGCGGCAAATCGACACTGCTGGCGTTGCTGCAGCGCTTCCACGATGTTGGGGGCGGCCGCATCCTGGTGGACGGGCAGGACATCTCCCGCATCACCCAAGAGAGCTTGCGCGCCGCGATCGCCATAGTGCCGCAGGACATCTCGCTGCTGCATCGCTCGGTCATGGAGAACATCCGCTACGGCAAGCCTAGCGCATCGGATGCCGAGGTGATGGCAGCCGCCAGCGCCGCGCGCTGCCTGGACTTCATCGAGGCGCTTCCGGACGGCTTCGATACCATCGTCGGCGAGCGCGGCACCAAGCTCTCGGGCGGCCAGCGTCAGCGCATCGCGATCGCCCGCGCCATCCTCCGCGACGCGCCGATCCTGCTGCTGGACGAAGCGACCTCGGCTCTCGACAGCGAGTCCGAGGCGCTGATCCGCGAGGCGCTCGACCGGCTGATGCAGGGACGCACCGTGCTGGCGATCGCGCACCGGCTATCGACGCTGCGCGACTTCGACCGTATCGTGATGATGGGCGAGGGCCGCATCATCGAGGACGGTCCGCCGGCGCAGCTGATGGCGCGCGAGGGCGCCTATCGCGAGCTGATCCGGCGCGAGGTGAGCCGGCTCGCCGATCAGGCGGCCTAGCGTCGACCTCGGCTACTTCGTCTCCAGCCCATCGCTGACCGCGACGTTTTCCGGCGCGAGCTTGAGGCCGGCGGCCTTGGCCTCGACTTCGACCAAGGCCGCGAAGTCGCAGTCGGTGTAGCCATTGCCGATCATGCCCTGGACGATCTCGCGGGTGAGCGCCGTCACCGGCATCGGCACGCCCTTGGCGCGCGCCGCCTCGAGGCCGAGATCGAGATCCTTGCGCAAGAGCGGCGGCGTGAAGGTGGCGGCGAAATCGAGGTTCACGTAGGCCGGCGTCTTGTAGCGGGAGAACACCGATCCCATCACGCTGTCGTTGATGAAGGCGAGGAAGGCATGCCGCGGCACGCCGTTCGCCTCGGCGAGGATGGTGATCTCTGCCAGCGACTGCGCCACGATGCCGAGATAGACGTTGTGGCAGATCTTGACGATGCGCGCCCGCTCGCCGTCGCCCACATAGGAGACGCCGCGGCCGAAATAGGCGAGGTAGGGCGCCGCCTCCTCATAGGCCGCCTTCGGGCCGGAGACCACGACGCCGAGCTTGCCGGCGCGCACCACCTTGGGATTGCCGCTCACCGGCGCGCAGAGGAATTGCGCGCCGCGCTCGCCGAGCCTGGCGCGCGCCTCGGCGGAGGCCGCCTCGGAGACGGTGGAGCTGTCGATCACGATGCGCGGCGCCTTGCCGGGTTGCGACAGCAGGCCCTTGGGGCCGGCGATCACTTCCAGCAGATCCTTCGATTCCGCGACGATCACGAAGACCATATCGCAGTCGGCAAGCTCCGCGAGGCCGTCGACGATCCTGGCACCGAGCTTCGCCAGCGGCTCCGCCTTGGCGCGGGTGCGGTTATAGACCGAGAGCCTGACGCCCGCCCTGATGAGCCGCTCGGCAATCGCCAGGCCCATGCGTCCGGCGCCGACCCAGCCAATCCGTTTCTCTGCCATATCCGCCTCTTCATATTCATGTGATCAATTGCGGGGCATCCTAGCCGCCCGGCAAGCAATTGCTATCGCCAAATTGCGCCGGCTTGTGGCCGGCAGCCGCGATTGTCCGCGCCCGACCGAGGATGCTAAAGAACATCCATGGACCAGCAGAAATACGCCGAGCTCTCCGCCTGGGTCACCGGCGCCGGCCTTGCCGGCAAGCCGGAGACCGCGATGCTGAGCGGCTTCTGCGCGCGCGCTGTGGCCGCGGGAGTGCCGCTGCAGCGCGCGCTGGTGATCATCGACACGCTGCACCCGGTTCACGAGGGGCGGGCCTTTCGCTGGCGCGCCGGCGGCGAGGAGAGCGAGCTCATCGAGTACGGCCGCACCAACGAGGGCGAGGCGGCGGAGAACTGGCGGCGCAACGCCTTCTACCGAATGCTGCAGTCCGGCGACACGGTGATGCGGCTGCGGCTCACGCCCGAGGTGGTGGCGGAATATTCCGGCCTCGACCAGCTGCATGCGGACGGCATGACCGAGTATCTGCTGATCGTGAAGCGCTTCGCCGCCGGCGGCATCATCGGCGAGATGGATTGCGTCTACACCGCCTGGGCGACTTCGGAGGCCTGCGGCTTCGACGCCGCCGCTGTCGCGGCGCTCGAGGGACTGGTGCCGTTCCTGGCTCTCGCGATCAAGTGCGCGGCGCTGGCGCGCATCGCCGAGACCCTGGTCGGGACCTATCTCGGCCGTGATCCGGCGCGTCGGGTGCTGAGCGGCAGAATCTCCCGCGGCGTCGCCGACCGCATCGCGACGGTGCTCTGGTTCAGCGATCTGCGCGGCTATACCGGCATCACCGATCGGGCGCCGCCGGAGCAGGTGATACCGCTGCTCAATGACTACGCGGGCGCCATCATCTCCACCGTCTACGAGGGCGGTGGCGACGTGCTGAAGCTGATCGGCGACGGCGTGCTGGCGATCTTTCCGGCGGAAGAGCGCGAGCGCGCCTGCCGCTCGGCGCTCGCCGCCGCGGTGGCGGCGCGCCGCGGCGTCGCCGAGCTCAACCGCCGCCGCAGCGCGGAGAACCTGCCGGTCACGGAGATGTATCTCGGCCTCCATGTGGGCGAGGTCTTCTACGGCAATATCGGCAGCGAGGACCGGCTCGACTTCACGGTGATCGGGCCGGCGGTCAACGAGGTGAGCCGCATCGCCGCCATGTGCCGCTCGGTCGACCAGCCGCTGCTGATCTCCTCCGCCTTCGCCGAGGCGGTGGGGGAGGAGCGGCGCCGGCTGGTCTCGGTGGGGCGCTACGCGCTGCGCGGCGTTGGTCGGCCGCAGGAGCTCTTCACTCTTGAGCCGGGCGGCGACGGGGTCGGCATCTGAACCTCGACGTGCGCGCAAGCCTCGCGGCAAAGACCGGCAACCGCGCTTTTGGCGTGGCGCTGGTGGCCGGCGCGACGGTGCTCTGGAGCACCGCCGGCGTCTATGTGCGGCTCCTCGATCTCGACCTCTGGACGGTCCAGGCCTGGCGCTCGCTGTTCGCCGCCCTCTCGCTCGTCGTGCTCCTCGCCGCCGACCGAGGCGTCGGCACGCCGCGCGTCTTCTGGTCGATCGGTTGGCGGGGATGGGCGGCGGTGCCGCTCTCCGCCGCCTCGATGCTGTGCTACGTGGCGGCGCTCAGGCTCACCACGGTGGCCAACGTCATGATCGTCTACGCGACCTCGCCCTTTTTCGCCGCCGGCATCGCGCTTCTATGGCTCGGCGAGCGGGTCGAGCGGCGGGTGCTGACCGCGAGCGCGGCAGCGCTCGCCGGCATCGCGGTGATGGCGGGCTCGGCGACGCGCCCGGCGGATATCGCCGGCGATGCCGTCTCGCTGCTGATGACGGTCACCTTCGCCGTGCTGCTAGTGATGGTGCGGCGCTATCCCGGTCTCGCGATGACGCCGATCAATGCGCTGGGCGCGGCGCTCTGCGCCCTGATCTCCTGGCCGCTGATGACGGGCGGCATGCCGGGTCCCGGCGATCTCCTGATCCTGGCAGTGTTCGGCACCACCACCACGGGTCTGGCCTATCTTCTCTTCCTCACCGGCGCGCGGCACATCCCTTCCAGCGAGGCGGCCCTCATCGGCCTTCTGGATGTGGTACTGGGCCCTTTCTGGGTATGGCTCGGCTTTGGCGAGATCCCGGGCACCCTGGCGCTGATCGGCGGCGGCATCGTGCTCGCTGCCGTGCTCTGGTACCTGGTGGACGGCCTCCGCGCCGCGCGCGGCTGACGATCGCCGGTCTCAATCAAGCTTGCTGATCCCGAGCCGCGAATTCGCGGTCGCGATTGATCTGCGTCAACGCCAGTGGCGACGCCGGAATGCTTTCTTCCGCCGGCGCGCGTCGTGCGCGCTTGAGCGGCGCGTCGGGAGTTCCGGCGCGAGAGGGGGATTTATGAAGCACGCAGTGTTCGCAGCAACTTTGCTGATCACGATGGCTTTCGCCTTCGCGGCATCGGCGCAGGGGGCTTTCGATCTCAATCAGCCGGGGGTAGGCAAGGAGGCCGGCACCTTCATGCTGCGCGGCCGCGCCATCGGCGTGTGGCCGCTCAATGCCGACAGCTCGGTCTCGACGCTCGGGGGCGAGGTGACGGCGAATGCGCAGGCGGCGCCGGAGGCCGATCTCTCCTATTTCATCACGGACAATATTGCGGTGGAGCTGATCGCCGCCACGACCCGCCACGAGGTCGCCGCCAAGAACACCAGCCTCGGCCAGGTCGATGTCGGCAGCGTCTGGGTGCTGCCGCCGACCTTGACGCTGCAATATCACTTCCTGCCGAAATCGGCCTTCAGCCCCTATGTGGGCGCCGGCATCAACGGCACCATCTTCTACGACACTCACCCGGCGCGGCCGACGGTCACCCATGTGAGCTTCGACAGCAACGTCGGCGCCGCCATCCAGGCAGGCTTCGACTACAACATCGGCGGCCACTGGTTCGCCAACTTCGACGTGAAGCAGATCTTCCTCAGCACCACCGCGCATCTCACGACCGCGCTCGGGTCGGTCACCGCGAAGACCGATCTTGATCCGCTCGTGGTGGGCGCGGGTATCGGCTACCGCTTCTGAGCGCGAGCAGCCGATCTAGTACTGGTTGGCGATGAAGAGCTCCTCGGCGGGGAAGAGCGTGATCACCTTGCAGCCCTTGTCGGTGACCACGACCTCTTCCTCGATGCGGGCGGCAGAATAGCCGTCGCTCGCCGGGCAGTAGGTCTCCAGCGCGAACACCATCCCCTCCTTGAGCTCGAGGGGATGCTCCAGGGAAACGAGGCGGCTGATGATCGGCCGCTCGTGCAGCGCCATGCCGAGGCCGTGGCCGAACTGCAGGCCGAACGCCTCCATCTCGTCGGTAAAGCCGAACTCGGTCGCCTTCGGCCAGAGCTTCGCCACCTTGTCGGTGGTGACGCCGGGCTTGATGGTGTGAATCGCGGCGTCGATCCATTCGCGCGCCCGCTTGTAGGCGTCGCGCTGCGAGGTGGTGGCACGCCCCACGTTGAGCGTCCGGTAATAGCAGGTGCGATAGCCCATGAAGGCCTGGATGATGTCGAAGAACGCCTGGTCGCCGGGCCGCAGCACCCGGTCGGTGAAGTTGTGCGGATGCGGGCTGCAGCGCTCGCCGGAGACCGCGTTGATCGCCTCGACGTCGTCGGAGCCCAGCTCGTAGAGCCGCTTGTTGGCGAGCGCCACGATGTCGCTCTCGCGCACGCCCGGCTTCAGGTGCTCGACGATGGTCTGGTAGCAGCCGTCGACCATGCTGGCGGCCATATTGAGCAGCATGATCTCGTCGAGGCTCTTGATCTCGCGTGCGTCCAGCATGACCTGCTGGCAGTCGTGCACCTCGATCCCCTGCCGCTGCAGCTCGAACAGCACCGGCGGCTCGACGAGGTCGACGCCAAGGGGCATGTTGGCGACGCCGTGCTCCCTGAGAAGCGCCTTGATCTCCTTGACCGCGTTCTCGATCAGGCCGTGGTCCGGCGGCACCGTGCCGCGCAGCCCCAACATGCCGGCGCGGCAGTGGTCCTGCGGCAGCCAGGGCGCGTGCAGGCGGTGATGCTTCGCCGCCGAGCCGAAATCCCACACATAGGGCTCGCTGTCGCCGCAGAGCAGCGTGTAGCGGGTCATCTTGTCGCGCGCCCACTCGCCGATCGCGGTGCTGCTGATGTAGCGGATGTTGTTGTTGTCGAAGCAGAGGAGCGCGCCGAGGCCGGATCGCTTCAGCGCCGCCCGCGCCCGCCCCAGGCGGTAGTCGTGCAGCCGGCGGAAGTTGACGCGCTCCTCGAAATCGACGGCGCTGTGGCCCGGCGCCGCCAGCGGCCGTTTCCAGTCATAGGTCGGCTGGATCATGTCGGGTTTTACGATCTTGGGCTCGCGATTGTTCTTCGGCATGTCTTCTCCCGGATTTTGCCCGCAGGCCGCGCGTCGGCTCGTTGGGCGGGATGATGCGGCGGATGGTGCAGCCGGTCAATCGCCGCAGTGCCGGCATCGGCGCACTTTCCGCAGGCATCTCATGACCTTCTCCGGATTTTGACCGCGCGGCGCTGGCTGTCGCGGCGGGCTTGCGATAGGGTGCGCCGATGATGGAAAAAGCCGACATCGGCATCTACGGGCTCGGCGTGATGGGGCGCAATCTTGCGGTGGCGCTCGGCGCGCTGACGCCGCAGGCGGTGGGGGCCGCGCTGCTGTGGGCGCTCGCCTACTATGACGGGCTGCGCACCGCGTGGTCCGGCGCCGGCGTCATCCAGCGGCGGCGCGATCTCTTCGGCGCGCACGGCTTCGAGCGCGCCGATCGGCCGGGCACCTGCCACCTGGCAGCTGGATCATGATGGCGGTGGTGGTGATGGGCGTTTCCGGCGCAGGAAAGACGACGGTGGGATCGGCGCTTGCCGATCGCCTCGGCGCCGAGTTCATCGAGGGCGATCGTTTCCATCCGCCGGAGAACATTGCCAAGATGAGTCGCGGCGAGCCGCTCGACGACGCCGACCGCTGGCCCTGGCTCGATCGCCTCGGTGCCGAGGTGGCGCGGCGCGGTCGCGAGGGACGGCCGGTGGTGCTTGCCTGCTCGGCCCTGAAGCGCGCCTACCGCGATCGCCTGCGCCGCGCCTGGCCCGCACTCCGTTTCGTCTATCTCCGCGGCGATCTCGAGCTCATCCAGTCTCGCCTCGCGGCGCGGCATGGCCATTTCATGCCGGCCGGGCTGCTGGAGAGCCAGTTCGCCGCCCTCGAGGCGCCGGCTCCCGACGAGGCGGCGCTCACTGCCGACATCCGGCTGCCGACGCAGGAACTGGTCGGCGATCTCGCGAGCCGGCTCGCCGACGGCGATCGCCGGCCCGCCGCCAGTCTTGCCTGAGCTCTCTCGTGCGATTCCCCGCTGTTCTGATCCTGCTTCTCGCCGCGCTCCGCCGCGGTTGCGCGGCCTGGCCGCTGGCGGCGGTGCTGCTTGCGACGGCAATGGCGCCGGCGCGGGCCGCCGACGCGCCGGCGGCGACCGAGATCCAGCAGCGCCTCGCGGCGGCGGATCCGATCCTCGTGGGCGGCTTCCACCTCGACCGCGCGCGATTGCGGGCGGCCTACGAGCGTCGCGACTTCGCGCCGCTCTGGGCGGCGCGGCCGGAGCTCGCCGGGGTGCTGCTGACGGCGCTCGGCGCTGCCGGCCACGAGGGGATCGATCCCGAGGAATTCGGCCTCAGCACCCTGCAGGCGGCGCTCGGCGGCGAGAACCTGACGCCGCTCGAGCGCGAGCTGCTGCTGAGCGACCGCTTCCTCGCCTATGCCCAGGCGCTGGCGCAGGGGCAGGTGGCGCCTGGCGCGGTCGATCTCGACTGGCTGCTGGCGCGCCCGGGCTTCGATGCCGGGGCGGTGCTCCAGCGCGTCGCGGATACCGGCGACATCGCCGGCGTGCTCGGCGACCTGCTGCCGAAAGCCCCGGACTACGACCGGCTGCGGCAGGCGCTGCCGCGCTATCAGGCGATGGCCGATGCCGGCGGTTGGGCCACTCTCGTCACCGATCAGAAGATCGAGCCGGGCCAGAAGGGCAAGCTGGTGCAGGCGCTGCGCACACGGCTTGCCGCGGAAGGTGATCTGGCGGTGGAGCTTCGCGAGGGAGACAGTTTCGATCCGCCGCTGGTGGCGGCGGTCAGGCGCTTCCAGCTTCGCCATGGTGTCGCCGTCGACGGCCGGGTCGGTGTCGCGACGCTGGCGGCGCTCAACGTCTCCGCCGCCGACCGGGTGACCCAGATCAAGCTCACTTTGGAGCGCTGGCGCTCGATGCCGCGCAATCTCCCGCCGACGCGGGTGGTCGTCAACGTGCCCGCCCAGAGCCTGACCCTCTACCGGGCCGACGCGCCGGAGCTCACGAGCCGGGTCATCGTCGGCGCCATCGACCATCCGACGCCGGTGCTCGCGGCGCGCATCTCGGCAGTGCTGTTCAATCCACCGTGGAACGTACCGGTCTCGATCACCCGCAAGGAGATCCAGCCCAAGCTGCTGCGCGATCCCGGCTATCTCGCGCGCAACCACTACATCCTCATTGGTCCCGAGGCGGGCGATCCCTATGGCCGAGATCTCGACTGGAAGCGCACCGATATCGTGCGCCGCGGCTGGCGCGTGCAGCAGCTTCCTGGTCCCTGGAACGCGCTCGGCGGGATCAAATTCGAGCTTCCCAATCCGCTCGATGTCTACCTGCACGACACGCCGACGCGGCCGCTCTTCGCACGGCCGGTGCGGGTCGCGAGCCACGGCTGCGTTCGGGTCGAGCAGGCGGAGGCGCTGGCTTCAGACCTGCTCGGCGCGGACTGGCCCGCCGAGACCATCGATGAGACCGTCGAAGCCGGTGCCACCAAGCGCGTCTTTCTGAAGACGACGGTGCCGGTCTATCTGCTCTACCTCACCAGCTTCGTCGATGAGGACGGCACGGTGGAGTTCCGCGACGACTTCTACGGGCGGGATCAGCGCCTGCAGACTGCGCTCGACGCGCGTCGGCGGCTGGCCGGAATGCCAACGCCGGGTTGATCGCATCGCCCTGGCGCTCCGGCCGCTCGAAAAAAATCGCAAAACATTCGATGGATCGGGCCGCGCAGGTTGCGGTTCGTTAACCAAGGATGGTATTGAATCTCGTCCGTTCGGACTCGCAGGGGCTATAGAATAATGACGGGTAAGAATCGGGCGCAGGGGCGTCAGAGCAGCCGTCGTCGCTTTCTGGCCGGTGGGCTCGGCGCAATCGCCTGCGCGGCGGTGTGGCCGGCCCACGCCGCGACGCGGATCGATGACCGCCGCCGGCTTTCCTTCGTCAATCTCCACACCGATGAGCACGTCGACCTCGTCTACTGGGCCGACGGCAGCTACGAGCCCGGCGCGCTGCGACGGATCGACAATTTTCTGCGCGATTTCCGCAACGGCGAGATCCACCAGATCGACCCGCAGCTCCTCGACCTGCTGGTCAGGCTGCGGGCGCGACTGCGCACCACGGCGCCGTTCCACGTGATCTCCGGCTACCGCTCGCCCGCCACCAATGCGATGCTGGCGGCCTACACCGACGGTGTCGCCAGCGGCAGTCTGCACATGCAGGGGATGGCGATCGACATCCGCGTGCCGAACCGGCCGCTGCGCCAGCTGCACAAGGTGGCGCTCGATCTGGAGGCCGGCGGCGTCGGCTACTATCCGCGCTCCGATTTCGTCCACGTCGACACGGGCCGCGTCCGCCGCTGGGGCTGAGCCCCCTCGCTCGAGGTCATGCCCTCGCATGCAGCGCCGCCGTCAGGCGGTGCAGCAGCAATTGGCGCGCGCGCTCGTCGGGGGCGGTGCGAAGCTGCTCGGCGAGGCCGAGGACGAAAGCCGCGTACGCGTTGTGCCAGTCGAGTGCGGCGAGGGCCTCCGGCGCCACCCGCGGCGCCAGCGGCTGCAGCCGGGGCGGCGCCGCCTCGAGATCGAGAATCGAATCCAGCATCGGCTCCAGCAGCGGGGGCAAGCCGGTAAGGCGCTCGGCCAGCGCCGCGGCAAGCCCCGCCATCGACTGCGGTTCGCCGTGGTTCAGCAGGATCGCGCGGCGCACCGGCATCCGGCGCTGTACCCATTCGACGAGCTGGCGCCGGTCGGCATGGGCCGAATAGAGATCGAGGGACCGGATGCGGGCCCCGACCCGGATCTCCTCGCCCTGGATGCGGACCGCGCCGGCGCCGTCCTGCAGCAGACGGCCGAGGGTCCCGGGCGCCTGATAGCCGACCAGCAGCACCGTTGACTCGGGTCGCCAGAGGTTGGACTTGAGGTGAAAGCGGATGCGCCCGGCATCGCACATGCCGCTGGCGGCAAGGATGATCGCGCCGGAGCGGAGGCGATTGAGCGCCTTGCTGCCGGCGACGTCCTCGACGAAATGAAAGCGCGGATCCTCGAAGGGATGCGGCAGCCGTGCCGCCTCGCCAAGCTCGTCGGCATGGGCGACGAAGACCTCGGTCGCCTGCACGGCCAGCGGAGAGTCGAGGAAGACATGCACTCCCGGGAGCTTGCCGGCAGCGAAGCAGGCGCCGAGATCGAACAGCAGCTCCTGGGTGCGCTCCACCGCGAAGGCGGGGATCACTAAGTTGCCGCCCGCGGCGATCGCCGCCTCGACCTCGGCCAGCAGCGCGGCGCGCCGCTGCTCGGGCCCGAGATGGCGGCGCTCGCGGTCGCCATAGGTCGATTCGACCACGAGGTAATCGACGCCCGCGGGTCCCTCGGCGCTGCCATGCAGCGCCTTGTCGCCGGGGCCGAGATCGCCGGAGAAGAGGAGGCGCAGCGGCTCTGCTCCCTCGCGCGCGAGCTCGATCTCGATCGAGGCGGAGCCCAGGATATGCGCCGCCGGCCAGTAGCGGGCGCGGATGCCGGGCACCGGCTCGACCCAGCGGTTCCAGGCCGCGGCGTCGACGCGCGGCAGCAGCGCCTCGGCATCGGCCCTGGTGTAGATCGGCGCGACCGTGGGCTCGCCGCGCTGCTGGCGGCGCCGGTTCAAATGCTCGACTTCCATTTCCTGGATGGCGCCGCAATCCGGCAGTACGCAGGTCAGGAGATCGCGCGTCCCCGAGGTCGCGATCACGCGTCCCGAGAACCCGTCGCGCGCCAGCTTGGGCAGCAGCCCGCAATGGTCCACGTGGGCATGGGTCAGCAGCACCGCCTCGATCGTGGCCGCCGGGAAGGGGAAGGGGCGGTAGTTGAGCTCCTTGACGGTCTTGCTGCCCTGGAAGAGCCCGCAATCCACCAGCACGCGATGGCCTTCGTGCTCGATCACGGTGGCGGAGCCGGTGACCGTGCCGGCGGCGCCGTGGAAGAGGAGACGCGAGGTCATCGGCGGCGCGGGGCGGGAAGGTCGGGCGCCAGGCGAAAGCCGTTGTCGTCGCCGGCGGCTTCGGTGGCGAACGTGAAATCGGCGGGCAGCGCCGCGTGGATGCGGTAGAGCGGCTCGCCGCGCTCGGCGGTATCGCCGATCTTCTTCAGGAGGTCGATGCCGGCGCCCGGGTCAGCGGGGGCGCCGGCGAGCCTGGCGAGTCGCGCGATCCGATGGCAGTCGATGGCGCTCACCGTGCCATCCTGCTCCGCCGGCACGTCGTGGGTGAGGCGGCCGAGCTTGGCGCTTCCGGGCGGAGTGCCCTGCGCGGCGGCGATGCGCTGCAGCTTCGCGAGCGCGGCGCCGGAGTCGAGGAGCTCGCGGGCGCGCGCGATGCCGGCGCCGCCGCGTAGCGCCGGATCGAATTCCAGGATGTGGCCGGCGAGCTGCAGCGCGCGCTCGCGGAGGTCCTGTGGCGCCTCCGGCTTCCGCTCCAGCACCTGCATCACGTCGCGCACCTCCAGCATCGGGCCGATGCCGCGGCCCACGGGCTGGCTGCCGTCGGTGATCACGACGCTGAGCGCGATGCCGATCTGGTCGGCGATGAACTCGAAGAGCTTCCTGAGCCGCACCGCCTCGATGCTGTTGCGCACCTTGGCGGTGGGGCCGAGGGGAATGTCGAGCACCAGCCGGTTCGAGCCGGCGGCGAGCTTCTTCGAGAGGATGGAGGCGACGAGCTGGCCGCGGGCATCGAGGTTGAGCGGCCGCTCGACCGAGATCAGGATGTCGTCCGCCGGGGAGAGGTTCACGTGGCCGCCCCAGACCAGGCAGCCCTTCTCCGCCGCCACCACCGCGCGCATCTCCTCACCGCTGAGATCGACGCGCGCCAGCACCTCCATGGTGTCGGCGGTGCCGGCTGGCGAGGTGATCGCGCGCGAGGAGGTCTTCGGGATGGTAAGCCCGTGCGCCGCCACGATCGGCACCACGATCATCGAGGTGCGGTTGCCGGGAATGCCGCCGATGCAGTGCTTGTCCACCACGAGGTCGGAGGGCCAGGTGAGCCGCGTGCCGACCTTCGCCATCGACCGTGTCAGCGCCAGCACCTCCGCGGTGGAGAGGAAGGCGGCGCAGGACACCAGGAAGGCCGCGATCTCCATCTTCGAGTAGTGGAGGCTCGCGACGTCGCGGATGATGGAGTCGATCGCCTCGGCGGAAAGCTCCAGCCCGTCGATCTTCGCCCGCACCGCCTCGAGGCTCGCGGGCGGGCTCGCCTGCTCGACGGTGACCTCGCTGCCCTCCGGCAGTCCCAGCATCTGGAACGCCTGGTCGCTGAGGCCGAGCTCGTCGGGGGCCAGCACGTCCAGGTGGTCGATGATGTTGAGCACCGCCAGCACGTGGCGGTCGCCGCCCTTGATCTCGATCTTGCCGAGCGCCTGGAAGTCCGCCGGGCGATAGTGCGAGCAGCCGCGCGGCAGGAACGCTACCGCCTCGCGGTAGGTGTCGATCGGAAGGTGCTTCAGCTTCAGCATTTGGGGTCCGCGCGGCGCGGGACGGAGTCAGTGCGACATCAGGACGGGCGTCGTCATGTGGCGCAGGATCTCGCGCGTGGCGCCGCCCAGCATCAGCTCGCGTGCCCGCGAGTGGCCGTAGCAGCCCATCACGATGAGATCGGAGCCGAAATCCGCCGCGCGGGAGAGCAGCGTATTGCCGATATCGATGTCCTTGGCGACGGTGGAGGTCGCCTCCGCCTTGACGCCGTGATGGGCGAGGTGGAGGGAGATGTCGGCGCCAGGGATGCTGCCGTCGGTCTCCGGATTGATGGAGAGCACCGAGACCTTCTCCGCGCGCTTCAGGATCGGCATCGCGTCGTTGACGGCGCGCGCCGATTCGCGCGTGCGGCCCCAGGCCACCAGGACGCGGCGGCCGACCGTGTCGAACTTGCCGGCATAGGGAAAGATCAGCACCGGCCGGCCGCTCGCCAGCGCCAGCTGCTCGGGAAGCCGCGCCGCGCTGCCGGGGGGCGGGTTCTCCGGATCGACCTGTCCGGTCACCGCGAGATCGACGTAGCGGGCGTGGAGCACGCCGGTCTCCGCGGTATCGCCCTCGGCAAGCCGCCACTCGCCACTGATGCCACCGCGCGAGCAGGCGTCGCGGAAAGCCGCCTCGACCTTCTTGGCGTTGGCCGATGCCGCTGCCCGCTGCTGGCGCTCGATCTCGGCCATGGCGTCGGCGGCGATGTAGCCGGAGATCGCCGGCGAGAAATAGGCCGCGAGGTTCAGCGGCTCGATCACGAAGAGGCCGACAAGCCGCGCCTCGTTGAGCCGCGCCAGCTCGGCGGCGTAGGCGAGGCGCCGCGCGGAGCTCGGCTCGACGTCGAGGGTGACCAGGATGTCCTTGAATCCCATGACTTCCTCCATTCTCGGCGGGCGCCGGGGAATGCCGCCACCCTTCGCTCAGATAGCTAGGGCGGACCGGGGTCTCGGGCCTTGATCTAACTCAATGGGGTGGGGTCGCCGCTGCCGCTGATCCTCACCAGGGACGCGCGGTTCTTGATCCGGACGCCGCCTGCCTTCGGCAGCTCGATCAGGCCCGAGGTGCGGAACTGGGTGAAGGTCCGGCTCACCGTCTCGGTGGTGAGGCCGAGATAATCGGCGATGTCGGCGCGGCTCATCGGCAGATCGAGCATGTCCTCGGGCTTGCCAAGCCGCTTCATCCGCTGCGAGAGGGTGATGAGGAAGGAAGCGAGCTTCTCCCGCGCCGTCTTGCGGCCCAGCACCACCATCTGCTCCTGGGCCGCGGCGAGCTCGTTGGAGGCGATGGTGAGGAGCTGCCGCTCCATTTTCGGCGCATCCCCGAGGAAACGCTCGAGCGGCTTGCGGGCGAAGCGGCAATAGCGCACCGGCGTCACCGCCTCGGCGCTGAAGGCATAGGCGTTCCCGGTGGCGAGGCCGAGGAAGTCGCCAGGGAACAGGAAGCCGGTGATCTGCTGCCGGCCGTCCGGCAGCAGCCGATAGACCTTCACCACCCCCTCGGTGATGTTGAAGAGATAGCTCGCGGGCTCGCCGGCCATGATGAAGGTCCGGTGCGCCTCCACGTCGACCGGGGTGGTAAGCTCCGCCAGGGCCGCCAGCTGATGCTCGTCGGCGGCGTTGCAGACCGAGAGGACGCGAGCCGAGCAGGCGGCGCAGGGATCCTGGCGGGGGGGTGCGGCACCCGGCCGCGGCTGCGCCCGGGGCAGGACGGAGCCTGCATATTTCTCCTTCACGGTCGGCTATCCTGCGGCCTGCTTTACCAATTTCCCGAAATGGCAGCATAGCCTAGCATGAGCGAGACGATGCCGGCCAAACCTCTTGCCGCAACCCCCCTGCGGGAGGCGGAGGAGCGCCCCCTGGTGGCGATCGGGCTGGTGCTGCTGTCGATGGCGTTCTTCAGCTCGGTCGACGTCCTTTCCAAGATCATGGTCGGGAGCTACTCCCCGATCGAGGTGGCCTGGGGACGCTATCTCTCCAACACCCTGGTGCTGGTGCCTTTCATTCTCCAGTCGCGCGGCCGTCTCCTGGTGACGGCGCGGCCGCTGTCCCAGGCGGTGCGCGGGGTCTCCATGCTGGGCTCTGCGGTGCTGTTCATGGCCGGCCTCGGCCAGCTCGCGATCGCGGATGCCACCAGCATCGGCTTCGTCTCGCCGCTGATGGTGACGGCGCTCTCGATCCCGATCCTGGGCGAGAAGGTCGGCATCCGGCGCTGGGCCGCGGTGGTGGTGGGATTCCTCGGGATCCTGATCATCATCCGGCCCGGGACCTCCGCCTTCAATCCCGCAGCGCTCTTCCCGGTGCTGTCGGCGGCGTGCTGGTCCTGCGGTCTGGTCGTCACCCGGCGGATGAAGACCGGCGAGCCGGTGCTGACGACGCTCTTCTACACCGCTTTCGTCGGCCTCGGGATCCTGACCGTGCTGCTGCCGAGCGTCTGGCTGCCGCTCACCTGGCAGTCCTTCGGTGTCATGATGCTGATGGGCGTCCTCAACACCTGCGGGCAGTACACGCTCACCCTCGGCTATATCCGCGGTCCCGCCTCGATGCTGGCGCCGTTCTCCTACAGTCAGATCATCTGGTCGACGCTTTCGGGCATCTTCGTCTTCCACACCGTGCCTGGTCTCTTCACCTGGATCGGCGCCACCGTCGTGGTGGCGAGCGGCCTCTACGTCTTCCACCGCGAGCGCATCATCAAGGGCGGGGCGCGGTAGCGGCGCCATCGATGCGCTCCGGCGCCAGGGCCGCGGCGCCGGTGGCGACGTCGAGCAGCTCGCCGGTGATCTGCTCCTGGCGCAGCCGGTGCTCGCTCATCCTGAGCTCGACGAGCTTCTCCTCGATGTTCCGCCGCGCGGACTGCATTGTCGCCAGCCGCGCGGCGTTCTCGCTGGCGAAGCTCTCCATCGCCGCATGGGCGAGCTCGCCGAGGAGGTATTCCTCCAGCATCTGCTCCACCAGAGCTGCCGGCGGCAGATTGATCAGCGGCGCGATTGCCGTCTCCGGCGCCGCCCGCAGGCCTTCCACCGGCAGCAGGGCCCGCCTGACGACGCTGGAGCGCGCGCCACCCTGGTGCCGCGCGAACACGATGTCGACGCCGCCGATCTCGCCGCTGCTGAAGCGGCGATAGAGCTCGCTCGAGATTCGGCGCGCCGTGGCGGCGAGCGCATTGACATGGCTCGCCATCGGCGTCGACCAGGCGAGCGGGATGCGGCGCTCCTCGCAGACGAGCGCGCCGCGGCTGCCGACCGCGAACAGCAGATCGCGGCCGCGCGGCTCGATCTCGGCGATCACCCGGTCGTTGAAGGCGCCGGCGAAGCTGTGCTCGGCGAAGAACAGAACGATGCCACGAGGCAGGCGGTGGTCCGCCGACGGCGCAAGCGATGGCGCTTCCGGCATCAGGCTGGCGGCCCGCGCCAGGGCGGCGCCGACGATATCCGCGTAGGCCCGGGTGCTGGCGAGACCGCGGATCGCTTCCTGACTGCGCATTGCCGCGAGGCCGCGCATGGCGCCGACGATCTCGTGCAGCTCCTCGATGCTGGCGATGCGCGCCTGGACGTCGGCGAGGCGCTCGGTCACGGCGGCGCGGCTCCCGCCGCGATCTTTGCCGCAAGCTCCTGCATCGCCTGCAGCAGCGCCGCGCGGTCGGCTTCGGTGAGCGCCGCGCCGGCGTCGAGGCGATCGAACACCGGCCGCAGCCGGGGCTCGAGTGCGGTCCGCAGCCCGGCCTGCAGATCCGTCATCGCCGCCAGCGGCACCGTGTCGAGCGCGCCTCTGGAGAGCGCCAGCAGCAGCACCACCTCGACCGCGAGCGGCAGCGGCGCGTAGCGCGTCTGCTGCAGGGCGGCGCGGATGTGCCGTCCGTGCTCGATCGCCTTGCGGGTGCGCTCGTCCACCATGGCGCCGAAGCGCGTGAAGACCTCGATCTCCAGGAACTGCGCGTAGTCGAGACGGAGGCTCGCCGACACCTCGCGCAGCGATGCGGGCTGTGCCTTGCCGCCGATCCGGCTGACGCTGCGGCCGACGTCCACCGCGGGCTTCTGCCCCTCGTAGAACAGCTTGGCGTCGAGGACGATCTGTCCGTCGGTGATCGAGATCAGGTTGGTGGGGATGTAGGCGCTGAGGTTGCCGGCCTGCGTCTCGGCGATCGGCAGCGCGGTGATCGAGCCGCCGCCCCGGCCCTGGCCGAGCTTCGCGGCGCGCTCCAGAAGGCGGGCGTGGAGATAGAAGATGTCGCCGGGATAGGCCTCGCGGCCGGGCGGCTCGCGCAGCAGCAGGGCCAGCTCGCGGTGGACGGCGGCGTGCTTGCTGAGATCGTCGATCACCACCAGCACGTCGCGGCCACGGTCGCGAAAATACTCCGCCATGGTCATGCCGGCGAAGGGGGCGAGCCATTGAAGGCCGGGCGCGCTGTCGGCGGCCGCCACCACGAAGATGCAGCGCTCCGGCGCGCCGTGGGTGCGCACCGCCTCGATCACCTGCCGCGTATCGGAGGATTTCTGGCCGATCGCCACATAGATGCAGATGACGTCGCTGTGGCGCTGGTTGATCACGGCATCGACAGCGATCGCGGTCTTGCCGGTGGCGCGGTCGCCGATGATGAGCTCGCGCTGGCCGCGCCCGATGGTGAACATGGAATCGATCACCAAGAGGCCGGTCAGCAGCGGCTCGCTCACGAGATCGCGGTCGATGACGGCGGGCGCCTCGCGCTCGACAGGGTCGAGGCGCTCCGCCTCCGGCGGCGGCTCGTCGTCGAGCGGCCGGCCCACCGAATCGAGGACCCGGCCGAGCAGCGCCTCGCCGACCGGCACCCGCACCACCGCGCCGGTGCCGTGCACGGTGTCGCCGGCGCCGATCCGGCTGCTGTCGCCGAACAGGATGCAGCCGGTGCTCTCCGCATCCAGCATCAGCGCCATGCCAAGGACGCCGCTGGCGAAGCTCAGCATCTCCTCCGCCCGCACATTCGGCAGACCGGTGATGGTGGCGATGCCGTCGCCGACCCGGGCGACGCGGCCCACATGCTCGATGCGCGGCTCCGGCCTGATCGCGCGGATCCGGTCGACCGCCTCGGGCAGCCAGGCCTCAAGCGCGCCGCTGAGCGGGTTCATTCTCGTGCAGCCTTTCCCGCGCCTGGGCGAGGGCGTCGCGCCAGGTGTCGCGCAGGATGGTGTGGGGGAAATGCAGCTCGACGCCGGCGAGGAGCGCTGCGTCGTCGGCGAACTCGATCTCGATGTCCGGCCGCAGCAGCTCGCGCAGCCGCTTGGCGCAATGCTCCGCCTCCGCCGCCGGCAAGGGCGCCGCGCTCACGACGCGCAGCCGGTGGGCGCCGGTGAGCTCCGCGGCCAGCCGCTGGCGCTCCGCCGGCGAAAGCCGGCCAATGCTGTCGCAGACCCGCTCGAGGAAGGGCGTCACCATCCCATCGGCGGCGGAGCCCTTGAGCAGCTGGCGCGCGATCTCGACCCCCAGGGTCGCGGCCGTGTCGCGGATCTCGTCGGCGGCCTCGGCGCGCTCGCGGTCGAGAGCCCGCCGCGCCGTCTCGGTGATCGTGGCGGCCTCGCGCTGGGCCTGCTGCAGCCGCGCCGCCCGCTCGGCCTCGGCCGCCGCCTGGGCCGCCTGCAGCGCGCGCTCGCGCTCGGCGGCGATCGCCGCCTCCTTGTCGCGGAGATCCTGGGCGAGCTTCTCGGCGCCGGCCTTGGCGCCGGCGGCGTCCTGCATCAGGGTCGCGATCTCCGCCTGGCGCTTGGCGATCACCGCGATCACCGGCTTGTAGAGAAAGCGCTGCAGCAGCCAGACCAGGATCAGGAAATTCCCGGTCTGCAGCGCCAGCGTCCACCCGTCGATGTGCATGGCCTCAGTGGACGAAGGGGTTGGCAAACAGCACGAGGAGCGCGATGACGAGACAGTAGATCGCCATCGTCTCGATCATCGCCAGGCCGACGAAGAGGGTGCGCGAGAGCACGCCGGCGGATTCCGGCTGCCGCGCGATCGCCTCCATGGCGGCGGCGACCGCCCGTCCCTCGGCGAGCGCCGGACCGATGGCGCCGAACGAGACCGCGATCGCCGCGGCGAGGATGCTGATCAGCTCGATGGACATCGGATGCTCCTATGCTTTCTCGATGCTTCCGGTGGCGGCGCCGATGAAGACCGCCGCCAGCACCGTGAAGATGTAGGCCTGGACCAGGCCGGTGAGGATCTCCAGCGCCATCAGCGGCACCGGCACGAAGAGCCCGGCGAGCGACAGCACGATGGCGATCACGAACTCGCCGCTCATCACGTTGCCGAAGAGCCGCACCATCAGCGAGAAAGTGCGGGTGATCTCCGACAGCACGTTGAGCGGGAACATCAGGATGGTGGGCCTGGCGAAGCTGCCGAGATAGCCCGCGAGCCCGCGGCTCCGCACGCCGTAATACTGCGTCGACAGGAAGACGATGAGCGCCAGCGCCGCGGTGGTCTCGATGTGCGCCGTCGGCGGATGCACGCCGGGGAGCACGCCGCAGAGATTGGCCACCGCGAGATAGATGAAAAGCGTCCCCAGCAGCGGCAGGAAGCGGCGCGCCGGCGCGCGCATGGCGTCGCCGATCTGCTGCTCGAGCGTGCTGACGACGATCTCCAGCACCGCCTGGCCGCGGCGCGGGCGCACTGCGAGGCGGCGGGTGGCGGCAACCGAGATCAGGACCAGCGCCGCCATGATGCCCCAGGTCGTCACCACCGGCTCGGTGACCGGCACCGGCCCGACATGGAAGACGACGGTGGCGACCAGCGGTGACTCAGCCATGACGGCCCGCCAGCGGCCGGATGAGGAGCGCGCGCGCCAGCAGGAAGCCGGCGAAGGCCGCAAGCACCGCGCCGGCGCCTCCGGTAGCCACCGCCACGAAGCCGACGACGACCGCCGCCATCCGCGCGAAATGCAGCGCGACCGGCTGCCACCAGCCGCGGTCGCCGAGATAGAGATCGGTGTTGAGGCGCAGCAGGCCGAGGTGCAGCGCACCCATCGCCACGCCGAGCACTGCATAGCCGCCGAGGGGGAGAAGCGTTGTCATGGTCAATCCTGATGCATCCTTTGCCACGCGAGGTAACAGCCGACACAGACCCCGAGGAAGAGGAGCGACACCGTCCAGAAGATGCCGGTGGACCAGCGGGCGTCGATCCAGCGTCCGGCGAACATGCCGATGAGGGTGGGCACCACCACGAGCCAGCCGAGAACGCCGATCCAGGCCAGGTTCTGGCCGAGGGAGCGCTCACCCTCGCGCCGCCAGAGATCGCGGCGCTGGCGGCGCTCGCGCACGGAATCGAGGAGCTTCTCGGGTTCTCTTCCCTGCGCCATGACCGCTGCCGTCATGCCTCGCCGCCGGTGTCGCCGTAGGGACTCGATGCCTCCATGCCCTTGGTGACGCGCTCGGGACGGAGGTAGGCCAGCATGCGCCGGATCGCCGCCAGATGGAGGCGCTGCGAGGTGGCGCGCGCCGCCTGCTCGGTCTCGCGGGTCTGGCGGAAGCGGTCGAGCACCTCGTGCTCGAGCCGGTCGAGATCGTCGCTCACCACCGCCTCGCGCGTGGCGACCGCCACGGTCTTTCCTCCGGTGACGGTGAGGACGCCACCGCGCACTGCGCAATTCCCCTCGCGGCCGCCACGCTCGCGCCAGCTCAGCACGGAGATGGCGAGGACGGTGAGGAAGTCGGCGTGTCCATCCAGGATGCCGAAGAGACCGCTGGCATCCTCGGCGCGGAGCGCAGCGACGTCGCCGATCTCCGCCACCACCGCGGTGGGCGTCGTGATGACGAGCTTCATGCCGCGCCCCGTGCAGGCTGACTCTCTCTTGCACGGGCCTCGTCGATGTCACCGACCATGTAGAGCGAGGCCTCGCTCCAGCCGTCGGTCTCGCCGGCCAGGATCGCCCGGCAGCCCTCGAGGGTCTTCGCCAGCGGCACCACGCGGCCGGGCTTGCCGGTGAAGGCCTCGGTGACCGCGAAAGGCTGTGAGAGGAAGCGCTGCAGCCGCCGCGCGCGCCCGACCGCCCGGCGGTCCTCGGCGCTCAGCTCCTCGATGCCGAGGAGGGCGATGATGTCCTGCAGCTCGCGATAATGGGCGATGGTGGCGCGCACTTCCTGGGCAAGGCGGTAATGCGCCGCGCCGACCACGGCGGGGTCGAGCAACACCGACGTCGACTGCAGCGGATCGACGGCGGGGTAGAAGCCCTCTGCCGCCATGCCGCGCGACAGCACGATGGAGCTGTCGAGATGGCTGAAGATCTCCGCCACCGCCGGGTCGGTGAAATCATCGGCGGGCACGTAGACCGCCTGGATCGCCGTGATCGCGGCGCCGGAGGTGGAGACGATGCGGCCTTCGAGCTCGGCCACCTCGGTCGCCAGCGTCGGCTGATATCCCACCCGCGACGGCAGGCGGCCGAGCAGGCCGGAGATCTCGCTGCCGGCCTGGACGAAGCGGAAGACGTTGTCCATCAGCAGCAGCACGTCGCGCCGCATCGCGTCGCGGAAGTGCTCGGCGATGGTGAGGGCGGTGAGCCCGACCCGCCAGCGCGAGCCCGGCGGCTCGTTCATCTGGCCGAAGACCAGGGTGGTGCGGTCAAGCACGCCGGACCGGCGCATTTCGGTCAGGAGCTCGTGCCCCTCGCGGGTGCGCTCGCCGATGCCGGCGAAGACCGAGGTGCCGGAATAGCGCTCTACCATGGTATGGATGAGCTCCATCACCAGCACTGTCTTGCCGACGCCGGCGCCGCCGAACATGCCGGCCTTGCCGCCACGCACCAGGGGCGCCAGCAGGTCGATCACCTTGATGCCGGTCTCGAATACCGCGCGGGTCGGGCTCTGCTGCGCCAGCGGCGGCGAGGGCCGATGGATCGGTCGGCGCGGCGCGTCGGCCTGAAGCGCGGGGCCGTCGTCGAGGGGCGCCCCCGTGACGTCGAGGAGGCGGCCGAGCACGCCATCGCCGACCGGTACCCGCAGCGGCGCGCCGAGCAGCCGCGCCGGCGTCCCGCGCCTCAGCCCGGCGGTGCGTGCCAGGGCCACGGTGCGCACGGTGCCGGCATCGAGATGGCTCTGGACCTCGACGAGGAGCGGCGAGCGCACTTCCCAGAGGATCTCGATCGTCTCGCCGATCGCGGGCAGCGCGCCGGCGGCGACCGCGATATCGACGACCGATCCCCTGATGGCGGTGACCGTGGCTGCCGGCGCATCCCCGAGTGCCACGGCAACCGCCTGATCGGATGGTATCGATTGCCGTTCCATGCGCCCCGTCCAGCCATGCCGCGGGGGCCAGTTTGCAGCCACTCGACGGCGAAGCAAGTTCCGCCACATGGGCGGCGGCGACATTGACACAGGTCAAGGGTGTTGCCGCGGGCTTGCGTCGGCCCGCGCAGGGCGGTCTGGGGCATCCTTGCGGCCGCTTGTGTCGACTTGCTGCGGACCGGGGCGCCGGTCGGGATTGTCATCGATGCGACCCCGCCATGGCCTCTCTCTCGCACAAGCGCGCGGCGACTGAGGAGGCGCGCCGCGCCGCGGGCGGGCGGCGAAGCGCATTGACGGCCATCGCGGTGGTCGCGAAACTCCGCCGCGCGGCCGATCGATGCCGCGAGCAAGGAGCGGCATGGCGATTCCTTCCTCGGTCGATCTGCTGATCGTCGGCGGCGGCATCAACGGCGCGGGCATCGCGCGCGATGCGGCGGGGCGCGGTCTCAGGGTGATGCTGGTGGAGAAAGGCGATCTCGCCGGCGCCACCTCCTCGGCTTCCAGCAAGCTCATCCATGGCGGCCTGCGCTATCTCGAGTTCGGCGAGTTCCGGCTGGTGCGCGAGGCGCTCGTCGAGCGCGAGGTGTTGCTGGCGGTGGCGCCGCATCTGATCCACCCGCTGGAGTTCGTGCTGCCGCACGATCAGAGCCTGAGGCCGCGCTGGATGCTGCGCCTGGGGCTGCTGCTCTACGATCACCTCGGCCGCCGCAAGCGGCTGCCGGCGAGCCGCGGCATCGATCCGCGCCGCGATCCCATGGGCGCCCCGCTCCGGTCGGACATCACCGCCGGCTTCGTCTACGCCGATTGCTGGGACGACGACGCGCGCCTGGTGGTGGAGAACGCCCGCGGCGCCGCGCGCGCGGGCACCACGGTGCTGACGCGGACCGAGCTGCTGCAGGCGCGGCGCGAGGGCGAGGCCTGGCAGGCGCGGATCAGGCTCGCCGATGGCACGGAGACGGCAGTGGCGGCGCGCGCCCTGGTGAATGCCGGCGGCCCCTGGGCGATGCAGGTCGCCGGCCGCGTCGGCGCCGCGCATGGCAATGCCGCGCTTCGCCTGGTGAAGGGGAGCCACGTGGTGGTGCCGCGGCTCTACGAGGGCGACCATGCCTTCATCCTGCAGAACGACGATCGCCGCATCGTCTTCGTGCTCCCCTTCGAGGAGGACTTCACCCTCATCGGCACCACCGAGGAGGCCTTCGAAGGCGATCCCGCTGGGGTCGCGTGCAGCGACGCGGAGGCCGCCTACCTCTGCCGCGCGGTGAGCCGCTGGTTCCGCGCGTCGGTGCGGCCGGAGGCGATCCTCTGGCGCTACGCCGGCGTCCGGCCGCTCTACGAGGATCACGCCGCCAGCGCCTCGGCGGTGACCCGCGACTACGTGCTGATCCTCGACGCGCCGGCGGGCTCGGCGCCGCTGCTCTCGGTGCTCGGCGGCAAGATCACCACCTACCGACGCCTCGCCGAGACGGCGCTGGATCGGCTCCGGCCGTGCTTTCCGACCATGCCGGGCGGCTGGACCGATCGCGCGCCGCTGCCGGGCGGCGATCTCGTGGGTGGCGACGTGGGGCCGGCAACGGAGGCGCTGCGACGCGCCTATCCCTGGCTTGAGCCGGTGCAGGCGCGCCGCCTGACCCGCCGCTACGGCAGCGAGGCGCCAGCGATGCTGGACGGCGCCAGGCAGGCGGCCGATCTCGGCATCGACTTGGGCGCCGGCCTCACCGCGGCAGAGGTGGGATGGCTCCGCCGCGAGGAGTGGGCCTGGAGCGCGGAGGACATTCTCTGGCGGCGGACCAAGCTCGGGCTCCGGTTCGGGCCCGCGCAGAAGGAGCGGCTTGCGGCTTATCTTGCGGGGCTCTGAGGGGCGCGCTGCCGCTCGCAGAAAAACCATTGTCTCGGCGTGCCGATGTCAGCCAAATGGGCGCAAGAGCCAACCAGTCGAGGGAGTAGACGATGAGCGACGAGGTCAAGGTCCTGGGCATGTCGGGAAGCCTGCGCAAGGCCTCCTTCAACACGATGGCGCTGCATGCGGCCCAGGGGCTGGCGCCGGCGGGCATGACCATCGAGACGATCGGTCTCGGTGATCTGCCGCTCTACAACGACGATGTCCGCCTGGCGGGCTATCCGCCGGCGGTGCAGACCTTCCGTGACCGGATCGCCGCGGCGGACGCGCTGCTGATGGTCACGCCGGAATACAACTACTCGGTCTCCGGCGTGCTGAAGAACGCGATCGACTGGGGCTCGCGGCCGCCGAACCAGCCCTTCGACGGCAAGCCGGTCGCGATCATGGGGGCGAGCGGCGGCATCCTCGGCACCGCCCGGGCGCAGTATCACCTGCGGCAGACCTGCGTCTTCCTCAACATGTATCCGGTGAACAAGCCCGAAGTGATGATCGGCCAGGCGCAGACCCGCTTCGACGCCCAGGGCAAGCTCACCGACGAGGCGACGAGCGGCCTCATCAAGCAGCTGCTGGAATCGCTGCGCGACTGGACGCTTCTGCTCCGCCGCGGCCGGGCAAAGTAGAGCTCAAGGCACCAGCACAGCGGCGCCCTCGATGCGGCCCTGACGGAGCCGCTCGAGGGCATCGTTCGCCTCGGCGAGCGGGAACACGGTGGTGTGCGTCTCGATCGGAATCCGGGCGGCGAGCGCCAGCAGCTCCTCGCCGTCGGCCCGCGTGAGGTTCGCCACCGAGCGGACGACGCGCTCCTCCCAGAGCAGGCGATAGGGAAAGCTCGGGATATCGCTCATGTGGATGCCGCCGCTGACGACGGTGCCGCCTTTGACTGTGGCGGCAAGCGCCGCCGGGATCAGCGCGCCCACCGGCGCGAAGAGCAGCGCCGCGTCGAGCGGCTCCGGCGGCAGCTCGTCCGATCCGCCGGCCCAGGAAGCGCCGAGACCGCGGGCGAATTCCTGCGCCGCGCGGTCGCCGGGCCGCGTGAAGGCGTAGAGCCGTCGGCCCTGGTAGCGGATTACCTGGGCCAGGATGTGCGCCGCGGCGCCGAAGCCGTAGATGCCGACGCGCTCCGCCTCGCCGGCAAGCCTGAGGGTGCGATAGCCGATGAGACCGGCGCAGAGCAGCGGCGCCGCTGCCACGTCGCCGAAGGTCTCGGGAATGCGAAAGCAATAGCGCGCGTCGGCAACGGTGTACTCGGCATAGCCGCCATCGATCTGGAAGCCGGTGAAGCGCGCGCTGTCGCACAGGTTCTCGCGGCCGCTCCGGCAGAAGGCGCAGGTGCCGCAGGTCCAGCCGAGCCAGGGCACGCCGACGCGATCGCCTGGTGTCAGCGTGGTGACGCCGGGTCCGAGCGCAACCACCCTGCCGACGATCTCGTGGCCCGGCGTGAGCGGCAGGCGCGGCGCCACGAGCTCGCCGTCGAGGATGTGGAGGTCGGTGCGGCAGACGCCGCAGGCGCTCACCTTGACGAGCACCTGGCCCGCGCCGGGCTCGGGGATCGTCGGATCTGCCGGTCGCAGCGGCGCCCGCGGCGCCGCCAATTGCATCGCCCGCATCGATAGCCTTACCTCGCCTTTACCATGAGGTGAGGCGATGCTTGATCCAGGTCAAGGCGGTCTTCACCGAAGTCCTGCATTCAATTTTTCTTTCGAAGAGTTGCAGCACATGGCCTGCCGCATCATCGCTGTTCTTCATTCGATCGCGCGACGTGAGACCGGAGTGCCGGCGGCCTGCCGTCGGAGCCGCTCGCCATGATCTACGCGATGATGGCGGTGACGGTGATGGTGATCCTCACCATCCTGCTGCATTATGAAGTCCTGCGCTTCACCTCGCAGCACATTGCCGATCTGCCGGTGTCGCCGCGCGCGCGGATCATCGTCGTCGTCTGCGCGGCCTTCGCCGCGCACACCGGCGCGGTCTGGCTCTATGCCGCGGCCTATTGGGTGCTGGTCGTGCATCTGGGAATGGGCGGCTTCTCCGGCGCCACCACCGGCGGCTTCCAGGACTGTCTCTATTTCTCCGCCATCACCTATACCTCGCTGGGGCTCGGCGACATCTTCCCGACCTCGCACGCGCGGCTCCTCGCCGGCGTCGAGTCGCTGAACGGGCTGGTGCTGATCGGCTGGTCCGCCTCCTTCACCTATCTCGTGATGGAGCGGTACTGGCCGCTGCACGCGCCGCGCCACCACCGCTGAGCGGCGGCGCCGCTCGCGGCGGCTCTCCCCCGTGAGCAAGATGAGGCGCACGATCAACGTCACCTGATCGAAGTGATGGGGCAGGTCGAGTACTACTAGACTAATGAAGCGCCTGGCCACCCCTCCCGGGTGCAGGCGATTAGAGATATTTGAATCTCGCTGCGTTTATTGCTGCACGTCGCGATAGAAGGCTCTAGATTGTTGCGCTGTGACTTGTTCTACTTTGGCGATTTCTAAGGAACTATGACGCTATATATGCTGGCGATCGATTTCCGGGCCGATTTCCATTGCCAAGTCTTTAACCATTCGGCTCCTCAAGGACGTTTCCACTAGGCGCGAAGCACCATCATGATTCCCCGCAAAGACCACGATCCCCACCCAATAGACGTCTATGTCGGCGCCCGGATGCGGCTCCGCCGGATCCAGCTCGGGCTCAGCCAGGGCGCGCTCGCCAGCAAGATCGGCGTCTCCTTCCAGGCGGTGCAGAAATACGAATCCGGCGACATCCGCATATCGGCGAGCCGGCTCTATGATGTGGCGCAAGTTCTGGAAGTTTCTCCCGCGTTTTTCTTCGAGGGCTACCCGGACGGACTCGTCGCCAAGAACATCGCCAGCGAGGTCTCGCCGGTGAGCGAGACCTTCGACCGCCGCGAGGTGATGTCGCTGATCCGCGGCTACTACGGCATCCGCGATCCGCAGCTCCAGGCCGACGTGCTGCGGCTGATCTCTAAGCTGGGCAACCGCCCGGACGACGAGGACAAGTAACTCACCGTCCGTCGACGGCGCGGCTTCCCTTACTTCCGGAGACAAGAGCGCGGCCGCCATCGCGACCGCGCGCTGTTCTCAGTTCGAACGCTCAGGCTAAGGCACGGCGCTCCGCAGCGAGGCCGGATGGCCGGGCAGCTTCATGGTCGCCGCCCGCACCAGCTTCGTGCCCTCGACCTTGAAGATGGTCATGTCGCTGTCGAGATAGTTGCCGACGTAGAGGTACCTGCCGTCGGGGCTGAACGCCACGCCCTCGGCCAGCGCGCCGACCTCCGCCTCGCCGACCTTGTGCACCTTCCGGCCGTCGATCCTGAGGAGGCTGAGATAGGAGTGCTCGTGATGGAAGAAGGCGGCCTTCGGCACGTTGCCGACGCCGTTCAGGATCACCGACACCGCGAGCTTGCCGGTCGGGCTCACCGCGAGCCCCTCCGGCCCGTCACCCACCACCACATAATCGATGACGCGCGGCGGTGTCGCCTTCATGTCGATGATGCTGACGGTATCGACGCCGCCGTCGGAGGCACCGCCGCCGCCGTTGTTGTTGACGATGGCGATCTCGCCGCCCGGAACGGTCGAGACGTTGTAGGGGAAGACGCCGACATTCATGTCGTAGCCGTCATAGGTGACCTTCTGCCCGTCGATTTTGAGGAGCGCCACCTTGTTGCTGGCGGCCTTGGCGACAAGGGCGAGCTTGCCGTCTGGCGAGATCGCCACCGCCGAGACCTGCTCGCTGGGCGCGCCCTGCGGCGCCACCGCCACGGTATCGATGCGCTTCACCTCCTTGCCGTTGATCGAGAGCACGCTCACCGTGTTCTCGGCCCGGTTCGCCACCAGCGCCAGATCACCGGTGTGGTTGATCGCCATGCCCGACGGCTGCTTCCCGACCTCGACGGTGCCGACCTGGGCCGGCGGCGATGCCTTGAGGTCGATCACATAGACCTTGTCGTCGGGCTGCGGCTTCCAGCCGCCCTTGCCGTCGGAGACCTGATCGAGGGAATTGGCGACGAGAGCCAGATGCTCGTCGGGGGTGATGGCGAGGTTGGTGGGCGGCCCTACCACGGTGTTCTCGAGCTTCAGGGTCGCGACGGTGCGCGGCTTGGTGCGGTTGGCGATGTCGAGGATCATCACGGTGTCGTTGCCGGGCGCCTTCTGCACCCCCTTGCCGGCATCGTCCCAGACCAGCTTCTCGTCGTTGCCGACGATCAGATACTGCGCGCTGGCTGGGGCCGCGAGCCCCAGGACCGGCGCCGCGAGCGCGGCAATGGCGATTGCCTGCGTGAGCTTACGCATGGTTCCCTCCCTTGTCCTTCGTTGCGGACGTTGACGTGCCGGCGGCACACTCGTCCGATCTTTGCCCTGGCAGTGTGCCATGGCCGCACGACTCAACCAAGGCGGGCGGCGCCACTCATGCTAATGTGATGGCTCCCGAAGCTGGACCCGCGAGAGCCATGGCGCCAAAGAAGAACCCCCTCAGCCTCAATCCGCTGCAGCTCAAGACCCTCACCCTGATGCAGGAGCTGGCGCGCTCGCCGGACCATGCCGCCCCGCTCGCCGACGGCTCGGTCCGGGTGATGGCGCTGCCGCATCCGCACGGCGACCATTTCCATGTGGGCGCCGCCGTGGTGCTGGCGCGGGACGCCACCGGCCTCGGCAATCCGGCGGTCTGGACCGCGCTCGAGCGCAAGGGTCTCATCAAACCAGAGCTTCCCGATGGCGTCGTGCTGACGCCGGAGGGCCTCGCCTACGACACCGGGCTCGCCGACCAGATCCTGCACCGCGGCCACCACTGAGGGCCGCTCGACGGCCCTGGCCCTGGATTGGCGGTGGTGCGTCCTTCGAGTCCTTCGAGACGCCTGCTGGGCAGGCTCGTCAGGATGAGGCCGATTGAGAATGCCGCAAAGAAAAGCACCTCATCCGTCTCGAAGGACGCCGGATGCTTCCGCCGCGCGCCCTACCAAACCAGGTGCGACATCGTGTAGGTGGGGCGATGGCCGTGCGCGGCCACGGCGGCGGCGAGCTTTGCCGCGTCGGGCTCGACGCCGGGCCTGACGCCCAGCTCCTCGCCGTGAATGCCGCCGAGGATGAGGAGGCTGTCGAGGCCGACGCCGTTGGCGCCGGCGATGTCGGTGCGGAGGCTGTCACCGACGGCGAGGATGCGGCGGCGGTCGGCGAGCCCCAGCAGCTCGAAGCAGGTGTCGTAGACCGCAGGGAAGGGCTTGCCGTTCCAGGCGACGCGGCCGCCCAAGGTCTCATAGCGCTGGGCAAGGGATCCCGCGCAGATCACCGTATCGCCGCCATGCACCACCACCAGATCGGGATTGGCGCAGACCATCGGCAGGTCGCGGGCCTGCGCGGCCTGCAGCAGCGGCTCATACATCGCGACGGTGGCGTTCCACTCCCAGGGGCCGGTGTTGAGGATGAACTCGGCGGCGGCGATATCGTCGACGCGGCTGAGGCCCAGATCCGCCAGCATGTTGTCGTCGCGCTTCGGCCCGATGTGATAGCAGACATGGCCGAGCGCGGCGTAGAAGGGATCGTCGCGATGCCTGAGGTGCAGCCAGGTTGCCTCGCCGGAGGACATCAGGTGATCGTAGAGCGAGCGCGGGATGCCAATCTCGCTCACCCGCGCCTCGACCAGCGGCGCGCGCCGCGGCGCGTTCGACAGCACGACGATCCGCTTGCCGGCGGATTTGAGCCGGGTCAGGCAGTCGATGACGCCGGGGAAGGGTGCCTTGCCGTCATGCAGCACGCCCCAGAGATCCAGCAGCAGCCCGTCATAGCGGTCGACCACCTCGGCGATGCCCGCGAGATGGCGGATGGCGTCAGCCCGCATGGCGTTGGCTCCCGAGGGTCGAGGGCGTCAGCGGCACGTCGGCGCCGACCGCATCCGTGATGCCGGAAAACCCATCGCGCGCCAGCAGCGCGGCGAGGTCGCGCTTGATGCTGGCAATGAGGCCCGGTCCCTCATAGGCGAGCGCGGTATAGAGCTGTACCAGGCCGGCGCCGGCGCGGATCTTGGCATAGGCCTCGGCACCGCTCGAGACGCCTCCGACGCCGACGAGGGGGATGCGGCCTCCAGTCAGGCGCCGCATCTCCGCCAAGAGCGCCGTCGAGGGCGCGAAGAGCGGCGGGCCGCTCAAGCCGCCGGTCTCGCGGGCGAGCGGGCTGCGCAAGGAGGATGGGCGCGCCACCGTGGTGTTGGAGATGACGAGACCGTCGATGCCGGTCTCCAGCGCCGCCTCGGCGATCTCGGCGCGCTCCGCCTCGGTGAGGTCGGGCGCGATCTTGAGGAGGAGCGGCGGCGGATCGGCTTTGCCGACGGCCGCTTCACGCGCGCGCATGAGCGCGCCGATGAGGTCGATGAGGATGCCCTTGCGCTGGAGATCCCGCAGCCCCGGCGTGTTGGGCGAGGAGACGTTGACGACGAGGTAGTCGGCGAGCGGCGCCAGCGCCGCGACGCCTGCCACGTAATCGACGATCGCGTCGGTGCTGTCCTTGTTCTTGCCGATGTTGGCGCCGACCAGGCCGGGCCGCCCGCGCCTCGCCGCAAGCCGCCCGCGCGCCGCATCGAGGCCCTCGTTGTTGAAGCCCAGACGATTGACGAGGGCGCGATCCTCGGTGAGGCGGAAGAGGCGCGGCCGCGGATTGCCCGGCTGCGGCCGCGGCGTCACCGTGCCGCATTCGACGAAGCCGAAGCCCAAGCCCAGCATGGCGTCCGGCACCTCGGCATTCTTGTCGAAGCCCGCGGCAAGCCCGATCGGATTGGGGAAGCGCCGGCCCCAGAGCGTGATCGCGAGGCTCGCGGGATCAAGCGACGCCGATCGCGGCGCCAGACCCGCGGCAAGCGCGCGGATGGTCAGGCGATGCGCCGGCTCCGGCGGCAGCAGACGCAGCAGCGGCGGCGCGAAATCGTAGAGGCTCATGCGTCGCTGCCAAGCGGCGGAAAGACATGCGTGCCATCGGCGCCAAGCGGCAGCGGATCGGTGCGCGTCACTGCGGCGAGCGGCAGCGGGCCATAAAGATGCGGGAAGAGCGCGCCGCCCCGCGACGGCTCCCATCTGAGCGCCGGGCCCAGCCGGCCCGCGTCCACCGTCAGGAGCACGAGATCGCTCTGCCCGGCCCGGTGCTTGCGCGCGCTCTCGCGGACTTGCGTCGCGGTGGAGAAATGGATGAATCCATCCGCCTGATCCTGGGAGGAGCCGCGGTAGGAGCCGCTCGCCTCGGCCGCTTCCCACTCGTCGCGCCGGCACATGTGGTAGATCGTTTCCGTCATCGCGCCGCACGCTAGCCCACCGTTGCGTCCGCCGCCAGCCGATTGAGCCCGCCAGGGCGACTCCAGTTCGGGCCGTAGACTTTGCCGCCGTTGCCGCCCCGGTCTATGC
>DATJOK010000130.1:0-4082 GCA_035507155.1 Allostellaceae bacterium | reverse complement strand
GTGCCCGACCGCGCCTGCGTCGAGCTCAAGTCGCTCAAGCTCTACATCTGGTCGTTTCGCGACCGCGGCGCCTTCCATGAGGCGGTCACCAACGAGATCGCCGATCACCTCACCCGTACCCTCGCGCCCCGCTTCCTGCGCCTGCAAGCCCGCTTCAAGGTCCGCGGCGGCATCTACACCAGCGTCGTAGTCGAACGGCGGCAGCCGGACTGGACGGCTGCGCCCCCGATCAGCCTTCCCTGAAGCCGCTTTAACCCCGTCTCCGTACCACTGTACAGACCCCGGTACGCCGGTATAATCGCGCGTCCTTCACGAGGCTCATGCTTTTGAGGAGTGACCGATGCCGGCCAAGAAACCCGCGCCAAAGACCGCGAAGGGTAAGAAGGCGGCACCCTTGAGGCCCGCGGCCAAGAAGTCCGCGGCCGCTCGCCGGCCGCCCGCCGAGCCGCGAGGCCGAGATGTCGAGCGCGCCAAGACAGCCGCCGCCCACATCCACAAGACGGCGGCTGCGTCGGTTCGGGCTTCGACCCCCACCGCGGCAGCGCCGCCCACCACCTTACCGACTACGGAAACAACCACCGAGATGCGCAAGGCCGCCCATTCCACATCCCAGGCGACGTCCCACGCCGCGAAGCCACCCGTTGCGAATTCCCGGGACGACATCCACGTACCGCCGGCCGTAACCGCCGCCACCGCGCCCGTCGATGGGGACGAGGTCGAAGGCGCGGAGCCGGGAAGCCTCCTCGCCGGACCGCGTAACGTCCAACCCTACATCGCCAAGCGTGGCGAGCAGTACATGAGCAAGGAGCAGCTCGAGCACTTCCGCCTCATCCTCAACAGCTGGAAGCGCGATCTGATGGTCGAGGTCGACCGCACCGTCACCCACATGAAGGACGAGGCAGCGAACTTCCCCGATCCCAACGACCGCGCCACCCAGGAGGAGGAGTTCAGCCTGGAGCTGCGGACGCGCGATCGCGAGCGCAAGCTCATTCGCAAGATCGACGAGGCGCTGAAGCGCATCGAGGACGGCAGCTACGGCTACTGCCTGGAGACCGGCGAAGAGATCGGCATCAAGCGGCTGGAGGCGCGGCCGGTCGCCACCCTGAGCATCGAAGCCCAGGAGAGGCGCGAGCGCCGCGAGCGGCAGTACGGCGATAGAGACGACAGGTACCGCTAAGGGCCGATACGTAGGGCGCTTTGCGCCTTCTCCCACGGGGTCCCTGCATCTGGGATCTCTCTTCGCTGCCGTCGGCAGCTTCCTGGATGCGCGCGCCCGCGGCGGCCGCTGGCTCGTCCGGGTGGAGGACCTCGACCTGGCGCGGGTCGTGCCCGGCAGCGCGGATGAGATGCTCCGCACCCTCGAAGCCTTCGGCCTACTCTGGGACGGCGAGGTCGAGTACCAGAGCCGTAGAGCCCATCTCTATTCCGACGCCCTGGAATCCCTGCGCGCAGCCGGCCGCACCTTCGAATGCAGCTGCTCCCGCCGGGAGCTGAGCACCGAGGAGGCAGGCTATCCGGGCACCTGCCGCGAGGGGCCGCGAAAGCCCGGCGACACCGCAACCCGCTTCAGGGTCGACGAGACGGAAACCATCGTCGTCGACGACCGCTTCCAGGGGCCGATTGCGCTCGAGATGGCCAGGTTGGGAGACGTGATCGTGCGGCGCCGGGACGGCGTCTTCGCTTACCAACTCGCGGTCGTCGTCGATGATGCCCTGCAGGGAATCACCGATGTCGTGCGGGGTTCGGACCTTCTCGAGAGCACGGGTTGGCAGATCGCCCTGCAGCGCGCGCTGCGCCTGCCGGTCCCGCGCTACGGCCACCTGCCGCTTCTTCTCGAGCGCACCGGCGACAAGCTCGCCAAATCGCGCCGCTCCACGCCTCTCGAGCCCGCGCGGGCGGGTGCAACGTTGCTGCGGGTGCTGGAGCTTCTCGGACTGCATCCCGCCGCCGATCTCGGCGGCGGGCGGCCCGAGGCGATACTCGGGTGGGCCGCCGGCTGTTGGAATCAACAGCCGGTGCGGCTTTCCCGGGAGAAAGAGCTCGCCTAGTTGGCGTCGACGTCCCGCATGGAGAGGCGGATGCGGCCCTGGCGGTCGACCTCCAGCACCTTCACGCGGATGACATCGCCTTCCTTGAGCTTGTCGCTCACGCGCTCGACACGCTCGTTGGAGATCTGCGAGATGTGCACCAGGCCGTCACGTCCCGGCAGGATGGTGACGAAGGCGCCGAAGTCCATCAGACGGGCCACCTTGCCCTCGTAGATGCGGCCGACTTCGACGTCGGCGGTGATCAGCTCGATGCGACGCTGCGCCTCGCGGCCGGCGGTGCCGTTCACTGACGCGATCTTCACCGTGCCGTCGCTCTCGATGTCGATGGTGGTGCCGGTCTCCTCGGTGATCTGGCGGATCACCGCTCCGCCCTTGCCGATGACGTCGCGGATCTTCTCCGAATCGATCTTCATGGTGATGATCGACGGAGCCCATTCCGACATGCGGTCACGCGGCTGGTGGATGACCTTGTTCATCTCTCCGAGGATATGCAGGCGTCCGGCACGCGCCTGCTCCAGCGCGACCTTCATGATCTCGGGCGTGACGCCCTCGACCTTGATGTCCATCTGCAGCGCGGTCACGCCGTCCTTCGTGCCGGCAACCTTGAAGTCCATGTCGCCGAGGTGATCCTCGTCGCCCAGGATGTCGGTCAGGACTTTGTAGCGGTTGCCCTCGAGCACGAGGCCCATGGCGACGCCCGCCACCGGTGCCTTGATCGGCACGCCCGCATCCATCAGCGACAGCGAGCTGCCGCAGACGCTCGCCATGGAGCTGGAGCCGTTCGACTCGAGGATTTCCGACACGATGCGGATGACGTAGGGGAATGTCGCCATGTCGGGCATCACCGCGTTGACACCGCGGCGCGCGAGGTTGCCGTGGCCGATCTCGCGGCGCTTGGGCGAGCCCATCATTCCGGTTTCGCCCACCGAGAACGGCGGGAAGTTGTAATGCAGCATGAAGGGCTCGCGGCGCTCCCCCTCCAGCCCGTCGATGATCTGCGCATCGCGCGTCGTGCCGAGCGTCGTCACAACGAGTGCCTGTGTCTCACCGCGGGTGAAGAGCGCGGAGCCATGGGTGCGGGGCAGCACGCCGACCTTCACGGTGATCGGCCGAACGGTGCTGGTGTCGCGTCCGTCGATACGCGGCTCGCCATTCAGGATCCGCTGGCGCACGATGTTGCTCTCGAGCTTGAAGAGCGCGCCGTCGATCTGCTCCGCCTTCCACTTGGGCGACTCGCCGGCGGTGAGGGTGGTGGTGGTCTGTGCCTTGACCTCGGAGATGCGCGTATGACGCTGCTGCTTCTCCGTGATGGTGTAGGCCTGCGCGAGGGCGGCCTGGGCGTGCAGCGCGACCGCACTCTCCAGCTCGGCATTTTCCGCCGGGGCCTGCCAGTTCCAGCGCGGCTTGCCGGCCTCTGCGGCGAGCTCGCGGATCGCGCGAATGGCGGTCTGCATCTGCTGATGCCCGAAGACCACCGCGCCCAACATGACCTCTTCCGACAGGCCCTTGGCCTCGGACTCCACCATGAGGACGCCCTGCTCCGTGGCGGCCACGACCAGATGCAGCTGCGACTCGGCGAGCTGCTTGGCGGTGGGATTGAGGGTGTATTGGCCATCCTTCCAACCGACCCGGGCGGCGCCGATCGGCCCGTTGAAGGGAACGCCCGAAAGGGTCAAGGCGGCGGAAGCGCCGAGGAGCGAGGCGATGTCCGGATCGATCTCGGGATCGACCGAGAGCACCGTCGCCACGACCTGCACTTCGTTGTAGAAACCATCGGGGAAGAGCGGACGGATCGGCCGGTCGATGAGGCGCGACGTCAGCGTCTCCTTCTCCGTCGGACGACCCTCGCGCTTGAAGAAGCCGCCCGGGATGCGTCCCGCGGCATACGTCTTTTCCACGTAGTTGACGGTGAGGGGAAAGAAATCGCGGCCTGCGGTGGCCGTTGGCCGGGCGCACGCGGTAACCAACACCACGGTATCGCCCATCGAGACCTTTACGGAACCTTCGGCCTGTCGGGCGACCTCGCCCGTCTCG
>DATJOK010000129.1:0-4010 GCA_035507155.1 Allostellaceae bacterium | reverse complement strand
CCACAAGCCCAGGGCGATCCGCGGCTACCGGACGGAGGCGGAGCTGCGCTACCTCGTCGGCACCGGCGTCAGCGCCGCCGCCATCTGGCATCTGCGCGGCAGCCTCGACGAGGCGGGATTTCCCAAGGTGAAGATCGTGGCAAGCTCCGGCTTCACCCCGGCGAAATGCCGGATGATGGCGGCGGCGGAAGCGCCGATCGATGTGGTCGGCACCGGCTCCTACCTGCCGGAGCTCTGGACCGAGACCTACGCCACCGCCGATATCGTCGCCTATGATGGCGAGCCCTTGGTGAAGGTCGGCCGCGAGTTCCTGCTGCGCAAGCGCGGCGGCTGACAGGCTGCCGGATCCGACGCGCCGGGGCGAAGTCACCCCTCCGACACATATTGCGGCCGTGTGACCGATCGGCGAATCGGCGTGCGAACCGGCGTGTTTTGAAACGCGATTGTCACAATCTGCTACCGCAATCAGGTGCGATCGCGAATTATGCAAGTATCGAGCGAATCCGCTTCGTGTAAGTGATGTGAATTCCTGCGGAATTTGTTGCAAGACAACTGAAAGTTAACCGACCCGCTGCTAAACCCGCCGGTGCCGCTCAAGGACGGAACAGACGGAGGGGCGCAGGAATGCACGCGGCGCCGAGGCAGGCCCAACCGCGCACCGATGCCAGGCACGCGAGTTCCCTCGGCGCGATCGCGGAATTCGTGGAGCCGGTCTCCCCGGACACCCGCTGCGCGGAAGTCTATGACCGCTTCCGGCAGACCCCCGACTTGATCGCAGTGCCGGTGGTGGAGCGCTCCCGGCCGATCGGGCTGGTGAACCGCCACGATCTCACCATGAGCCTCGCCCGCGACTACGGCCGCGCGCTCTATGCGCTGAAGCCAATCACCAGCATCATGGACGCGCATCCCCTGATCGTCGAAAGCTCGGTGCAGACCGATGCTCTCGAATGGGTGATCGCCACCGAGAAGCCGACCGCGCTGATGCGGGGCTTCATCGTGGTGGAGGAAGGCCGCTACCAGGGGGTCGGAACCGCGCTCTCGCTGCTGCAGCTCAACCTGATCCGCACCGAGCAGCGCAACAGCGAGCTGGAGCGCGCGCGCAACGCCGCCGAGAGCGCCAGCCGATCCAAGTCGCAGTTCCTCGCCATGATGAGCCACGAGCTGCGCACGCCGCTCAACGCCATCATCGGATTCTCCGATCTCATGCAGACCGCCACCTTCGGCCTGGTGAGCCCGCCGCGCTACCAGGAATACATCCGCGACATCCACCTGAGTGGCCTCAACCTGCTGGCGGTCATCAACGACATCCTCGACATGGCGAAGATCGAGGAAGGCAAGATGGTGCTGTTCGAGGAGGAGATGGAACTCGAGGAGCAGATCTTCCTCGCCGTCCGCTTCGTCGCCTTTCGCGCGCGGCAGGGCGGTGTCACCGTCGAGATGGACCTCCAGCCGGATCTGCCGCGCCTCTCTGCCGACCGGCGCGCGGTCCGCCACATGCTGTTCAATCTGCTGAGCAATGCCGTCAAATTCACCCCCGCCGGCGGCCGCGTCTCGGTGAGCGCGCGGCGCACCGCCGACGGGATCGATTTCGCCGTCAGCGATACCGGCATCGGCATGTCGCCGGAGCACATCGCCATCGCGCTGACGCCGTTCGGCCAGGTCGCGAACGAGTTCACCCGCAAGCATGACGGCACCGGCCTCGGCCTGCCGCTGGTGAAGTCCCTGGCGGAACTGCACGGCGCCACCCTGCGGATCGAGAGCGACCTCGGCACCGGGACCACCGCGCGGGTGATTTTTCCGCCGCGACGGATCGTCGGCGTGCGAGCGGGGTTGGCCGCAAACTAGCCTCAACAGGTTAGTGGCCCGCTCATCTCTGACATTCGCATACGAATTTCAGGGGGGACACCAGCGGGCGCGCCGGCCTCGGCTCTGCCGAGCCTCGACAGTGCCCTGACCCCTGGACCAGACTGGCTCCGCCGGGATATCCCTCGGCAGGCTGTGCATGGCAGCCTGGCGGTGCCGCCGGCGGTTTCCTCGTGCGCCGGCTGCCGTCCTGGTATATATAATCACTTTGAGCATATCCACTGAGGCGCCCGATCCGGCGCCAGCGAAGGGAAGGCGATGACCGACCGGCTGCAGATTGCGATCGCGCAGATCAACCCGACGGTGGGCGATATCGCGGGAAACGTGCGGAAGCTGCGCGAGGCTCATGCGGAGGCGGCGCGCCAGAGCGCCGATCTCGTAGTGGCGACCGAGCTCTGCATCGCGGGATATCCACCCGAGGACCTGATCCTGAAGCCCGCCTTCATCGACGGCTGCGAGGCGGCGGCGCAGGAGCTGGCGCCGATCACCCGGAACGGCCCGGGCCTGATCATCGGCTGCCCCTGGCGCGAGGGCGGCAAGGTCTATAATGCCGCCCTGCTGCTGGAGGGTGGACGGGTGGCGAGCGTGCGCTTCAAGCACGAGCTGCCGAACTACGGCGTCTTCGACGAGAAGCGCGTCTTCGCCACCGGCCCGGCGCCCGGCCCGGTCGCGTTCCGCGGCGTGCGGCTCGGCGTCATGGTCTGCGAGGACATGTGGTTCCCGGACGTGACCGAGACCCTGCAGGAGTCCGGCGCCGAGCTTCTCATCGTCATCAACGGCTCGCCCTTCGAGAGCGACAAGCGCGACCAGCGGCTCTCCTTCGCCGTCGCCCGCATCAAGGAGAGCGGCCTGCCACTCCTCTACGTGAACCAGGTCTGCGGCCAGGACGAGCTGGTCTTCGACGGCGCCTCCTTCGCCCTCGATGCCGATTGCCATCTTCGCGTCCAGGCGCCGGACTGGCGCGAGGCGGTGCTGCTGACGGACTGGCGCCGCAAGCCGGACGGCGGCTGGACCGTGGAAGCCGGCCCGATGGTGCCGTCGAGCGACGGTCTCGAGGCGATCTATCACGCGATGGTGCTCGGCCTCCGCGATTACGTGACCAAGAACCGATTTCCGGGGATCGTGCTCGGCCTCTCCGGCGGCATCGATTCCGCACTCACCGCCGCGGTTGCCGTCGATGCGCTGGGCGCCGACAAGGTGCACTGCGTGATGATGCCGTCGCCCTATACCTCTCGCGAGAGCCTGGAGGATGCCGAGGCGGTGGCGAAGTTCCTTGGTATCGACTACCAGACCATCAGCATCGAGCCGGGCATGCAGGCGTTCAATGCCATGTTCAAGGGCGCCTTCGCCGGCCGCGAGGCCGACATCACCGAGGAGAACATCCAGTCCCGTCTGCGCGGCATAACGCTGATGGGCCTTTCCAACAAGTTCGGCTGGATGGTGGTCTCCACCGGCAACAAGTCGGAGATGTCGGTGGGCTATGCCACCCTCTACGGCGACATGTGCGGCGGCTATTCGGTGCTGAAGGACGTCTACAAGATGACGGTGTTCGCGCTCTCGCGCTGGCGCAACCAGGCCCGGCCCGCGGGTCTGCTCGGACCCGCGAGCCGCGTGATGCCCGAGCGCGTCATCACCAAGCCGCCCTCGGCGGAGCTGAAGCCGAACCAGACCGACCAGGATTCGCTGCCGCCCTACGAGGTGCTGGACGCCATCCTGGAATGCCTGATCGAGCACGAGATGACGGTGCCGGAGATCGTGGCGCGCGGCCATGACGAGGCGACGGTGCGCCGCGTCTGGACCATGCTCGACCGCGCGGAATACAAGCGCCGGCAGGCGCCGCCCGGCGTCAAGATCACCCGCCGCGCCTTCGGCCGTGACCGGCGCTACCCGATCACCAACCGCTTCCAGGCACCGGCCGCGCCCGCCTCGACCAAGGCGCCGGTGGCGTCGTGAGCTATCGTCTTTCGTGACCAGGGTCCGCTTCGCGCCGAGCCCGACCGGGCGGCTGCATCTCGGCAACGCACGGACGGCGCTGGTCAACTGGCTCTTCGCGCGCAAGACCGGCGGCCGTTTCCTGCTGCGCCTCGACGACACCGACCGCGAGCGCTCGCGGCCCGAGCACGCGGCAGCGATCGAGACGGATCTGC
>DATJOK010000128.1:0-3950 GCA_035507155.1 Allostellaceae bacterium | reverse complement strand
GCAGCTGGCGAAGGAGGCGGGGCTCGAAGTGCCGCGCGCCTCGCCGGAGGAGCGCCAGCGCGCTCAGCGCCAGGCGACGCTGCGCGGCGCCCTCGACGCCGCGACGAAGTATTTCGAGGAGCAGCTGCACGGTCCCGCCGGCCGCGAGGCGCTGGCCTATCTCGGGAAGCGCGGCGTCGACGCCGACACCGTCAGCCGCTTCCGCCTCGGCTACGCGCCCGACCGCCGCGATGGCCTCAAGCGCGCCCTTGCCAAGGAATTTCCCGAGCCGCTCCTCATCGAAGCCGGTCTCGTGCGCAAGAGCGAGGACGGGCGCGAGAGCTACGACTATTTCCGCAACCGCGTCATCTTCCCGATCGGCGATCGTGGCGGCCGCATCATCGCCTTCGGCGGCCGCGTCTTGGGGGACGGGCAGCCAAAGTACCTCAATTCGCCGGAGACGCCGCTCTTCGAGAAGGGCCGCGTGCTCTATGGCTGGGCGCAGGCGCGTGCCGCGGCGGGCGGCGGGCGCGGGCCGGTGATCGTGGTCGAAGGCTACATGGACGTGATCGCGCTCCAGAAGGCGGGGTTCGTCGGCGCGGTGGCGCCGCTCGGCACCGCGCTCACCGAGAAGCAGATCGAGGAGCTCTGGCGGATCGCCCCGGAGCCGATCCTCTGCTTCGACGGCGACAGCGCGGGGCTCCGGGCGGCAGGCCGGGCGGTCGGGCGGGCGCTGCCGCTCCTCAAGCCCGGGGTCACCCTCCGCTTCGCCACCCTGCCGGAAGGCGAGGACCCCGATACGCTCATTCTTCACCATGGCGTCCCGGCGATGCGGGAGGTGCTGGACCGCGCCCGGCCGCTGGCGGAGTTCCTCTGGACCCTGGAGCTCCAGGCCGGCCCGGTGGACACCCCGGAGCGCCGGGCCGCCTTCGAGCGGCGCCTCGAGGATCGCTGCCGGGAAATCGCCGATCGGACCGTCCAGAGCCATTACCAGCGGTTTCTTCGCGAGCGCCTATTCGAATACTTCAGGCCAAAATACAACCGGCCTCGTGTACAACCCGTCACGGCAGGACGTTTTGGGGGTCGTCGGAGTGGGGCTCTACCACCCATGGTTGAGGCCCCGCCGCAGCCGCCCGTTCCGCTCGGCCGGCGGCAGGAAGAGGTGCTCCTGGCGGCTGTCCTGAACCACCCACACCTCCTCGGCGAGGTGGCGGAAGAGCTTGCCAGCCTTGAGTTTTCCGCCGCCGATCTTGACAAGCTTTGCCAGGAAATTTTACACCTGCACGGGCTGCGTCCGGACCTTGACGCGGAGGCCCTACAACTCCACCTTTCCGAGAACGGATACGCGGCGGCCGTGGAAAGCCTTTTAAAACCGCAGGTCCTTAACCACGCGTCCTTCGCCAGGAGGGATGCGGAGGTCGATGTCGTCCTTGTGGGATGGCGCCACGCACGGACCCAGTTCCTGCGGCGGCGGCATTCGGGACAGGTCGCGGAGGCCGAGCGCGCGCTGGCGGACGGGATGACGGAGGCGGGCTGGGCGCGCCTGAAGGCGCTCCACGAGGAGCGCGAAGACGAGGACAAGGCGACCGGGGGCTTGATCGAGTGAGGGAATAACCCGCTGGCAACCATGCCGCGGGCAAAACAGGGACGGCTTCGTGACGGACGAGGGCGCCAGCGGGTGCTCTGTACCGTTTGATTTATTTTTCGCGGGGACTGAGGCGCAATGGCAAAAGCAGCGGCAGCGAGCACGACGGAAGCACCCGAGGCGCGCGAGGAGGCGGCGGAAGCGCCGTTGCTCGACAGCGTCGCCGCGGCGATCAAGAAGATGATCGCCAAGGGCAAGGAGCGCGGCTACGTCACCTACACCGAGGTGAACGCGGCGCTGCCGCCGGAGCAGGTCTCGATCGAGCAGATCGAGGACACCATGACCACGCTCTCGGAGATGGGCATCAACGTCGTCGAGAGCGAGGACGGCGAGGAAGTCGCCGCCACCGCCGAGGCGGAAGCCGAGGAAGAGGCCGAGGCGCGCGGCAACGTCGACGACGACGACATCGGCCGCACGGACGATCCCGTGCGCATGTACCTGCGCGAGATGGGGTCCGTGGAGCTGCTTTCCCGCGAGGGCGAGATCGCGATCGCCAAGCGCATCGAGGCCGGACGCGACATGATGATCGGCGGCATCGCCGAGAACCCGCTGACCTACCGCGCCCTCATGGAGTGGCGCGAGAAGCTCGGCCGCGGCGAGATGCTGCTGCGCGACATCATCGATCTCGATGCCGCCTATGGCGGCACGCCCGACCCGGCGGCCGGCGCGGCCTTGAGCGCCGAAGCCGGCGTGCTCCCCGCTGCTCCCGGAAGCGAGGCCGAGGTGGAGGTTGCCGAAGAAGTGCCGACCGAGGCCGAGGTGGAGGCGGCGGAGGAAGAGGCCAACATGTCGTTGGCGGCCATGGAGCAGGAGCTGCTGCCGAGCATCATCGAGACCCTCGACAAGATCGCGGGCGACTTCAAGAAGCTGGAGAAGCTCTTGGCCAAGCGCCTGGAGACGGTGAACGAGGGCGCCAAGCCCACGCCCCAAAGCGAGAAGAAGATCGCCTCGATCCTCGCCGATCTCAGCCAGCATATGCGCTCGATCCGGCTCAACAACGGGCGCATCGAGCAGCTGGTGGAGCGGGTCTACAACCTGAACCGGCGCCTCATCGGCCTTGAGGGCCAGCTTCTGCGCCTGGCCCAGAAGTCCGGCGTCAAGCGCGAGGACTTCATCGCCCGTTACAGCGGCACCGAGCACAATCCACGATGGATGGGAAACCTCGCGAAGCTCACCGGCAAGGGCTGGCGCGACTTCGCCGGCAAGCACCGCGAGGATGCCAAGAACCTGCGCGGCCAGATCCTCACCATCGGCGAGCAGGCCTTGCTGCCCATTCCCGACTTCCGCCGGGTCGTGGGCATCATCCAGAAGGGCGAGCGCGAAGCGAGCCGGGCCAAGAAGGAGATGGTGGAGGCGAACCTGCGCCTGGTCATCTCCATTGCCAAGAAATACACCAACCGGGGCCTGCAGTTCCTCGATCTGATCCAGGAAGGCAACATCGGCCTGATGAAGGCGGTGGACAAGTTCGAGTACCGGCGCGGCTACAAGTTCTCGACCTACGCCACCTGGTGGATCCGCCAGGCGATCACCCGCTCTATCGCCGACCAGGCGCGGACCATCCGCATCCCCGTGCATATGATCGAGACCATCAACAAGCTGGTGCGCACCTCGCGCCAGATGCTGCACGAGATCGGCCGCGAGCCGACGCCCGAGGAACTGGCCGAGAAGCTCGCCATGCCGCTGGAAAAGGTGCGCAAGGTGCTGAAGATCGCCAAGGAGCCGATCAGCCTCGAGACGCCCATCGGCGACGAGGAGGATAGCCACCTGGGCGACTTCATCGAGGACAAGAACGCCGTCCTGCCGCTCGACGCCGCCATCCAGGCCAACCTGCGCGAGACCACGACCCGGGTGCTGGCGAGCCTGACCCCCCGCGAGGAGCGCGTGCTGCGCATGCGATTCGGCATCGGCATGAACACCGATCACACCCTGGAAGAGGTCGGCCAGCAGTTCTCGGTCACCCGCGAGCGCATACGCCAGATCGAGGCCAAGGCGCTGCGCAAGCTGAAGCATCCCAGCCGCAGCCGGCGCCTGCGCAGCTTCCTCGATACCTAGCCGGAGGACCGAGATCAAAAGACAGAGGACAGAAGGATTGCGGCAAGTCGGCCGCTTTGCTTTTCTGTCCCCTGTTTTCCGTTCTCCGTCCTCCGAGTCCGGGCCCGTAGTTCAGCTGGTCAGAACGCGCCGCTCATAACGGTGTTGTCGCAGGTTCGAGTCCTGCCGGGCCCACCAATGTTCTCAATAACTTGGGTTTCCGTCTCAGTCCCATCGCAGCGTGTTGGGCACGCAATGGGCACGCAAACAACCGCTTCAGTGTTGCGATAGACCG
>DATJOK010000127.1:0-15305 GCA_035507155.1 Allostellaceae bacterium | reverse complement strand
GCCGCCGCGCGGACCGCGCACGCCGGTCAGGATCCCGGCGCGCACCAGCTGCTGCAGCACCGGCTCCAGGTAGCGGCGCGGAATGCCCTGCCGCCCGGTGATCTCCGTCGACTGCACCGGCAGCGTCCCGGCGTTGTAGGCGATGTCGAGCACCGCCTCGATCGCAAAGAGCAGCTTCTTGCTGAGACGCAGCATGAGCCTTGCCTCAACGCCCGGTGGAGCCGAAGCCGCCGGCACCCCGCGCGCTGTCCGGGAGCGCCGCTACCGGCGACCAGGCGATCCGCGTCACCGGCGCCACCACCAGCTGCGCGATGCGATCGCCACGACGAATTGTCATCGGCTCGCTGCCGAGATTGGCGAGGATCACCCGGATCTCGCCACGATAGTCGGCATCGATGGTGCCGGGGCTGTTGAGGACGGTGATGCCGTGATTGAGCGCGAGGCCGGAGCGCGGCCGCACCTGCGCCTCGAAACCTTCGGGGAGCGCCAGCGCGATCCCCGTCGGCACCAGCGCGCGCTCGCCGGGCTTCAGCGTCACGGGCGCCGTGAGCGCCGCCACCAGATCGAGCCCGGCTGCCGCCGATGTGGCGTATTCCGGCAACGGCAGGTCATCGCCATGAGGCAGCACGGTCACCGGCAGCGGGAGTGCGGTCATTCCGCCGCTTCCTTGCCGGCGAGGAAGTCGGCGATGCGGGACGCCAGGCGGTCGGCAACGTCGCGCTTGGAGAGCGGCGGCCAGTGCTCGATGCCGGCAGCATCGACCAAATGGATGGTGTTGGCGTCGGCGCCGAAAGCGCCGCCGGTTGCCACATCATTGGCGAGGATCCAGTCGCAGCCCTTCTTGAGACGCTTCGCCTTGGCGTTCTCGATCAGGTTCTCGGTCTCGGCGGCGAAGCCCACCATCAGCCGCGGCCGCCGATTGCCGGCGTTGGAGAGCGTCGCCAGGATGTCGGGGTTCTCCACCAGCTTCAGGCTGGGGATCGCCCCTTTCTGCTTCTTGATCTTTTGCGCTGCCGCATCGACGCGCCAGTCGGCGACCGCCGCCGCGCAGACCGCCACATCCACCGGCAGCGCGGCTTCGCAGGCGCTCAGCATCTCCCGCGCGCTCACCACATGGACGACGCGGACGCCCGGCGGATCGGGCTCGCGGGTCGGCCCCGATACCAGCGTGGTCTCCGCGCCGAGGCGCGCCAGCGCCGCCGCGATGGCGTGGCCCTGCTTGCCCGAGGAGTGATTGGCGATGTAGCGGACGGGATCGATCGCCTCGTGGGTGGGCCCGCTGGTCACCAGCGCGCGCCGCCCGGCGAGCCGCGCGTTGGCGACGAAGAGCGCCTCCACCGCCGCCACGATCTCCAGCGGCTCGGCGACGCGGCCCAGTCCCACCTCGCCCTCGGCGAGAGGCCCGGCGTTGGGGCCGACGCGGCGCACGCCGCGCGCCTCCAGCAGCGCCAGGTTGGCGCGTGTCGCCGGGCTCTCCCACATGCGCGTATTCATCGCGGGCGCCACCAGCACCGGCCGGTCGCTCGCCAGCAAACTCGCCGAGGCGAGATCGTCGGCGAGCCCCATCGCCATCTTGGCGAGAAGATCGGCGGTCGCCGGCGCCACCAGCACCAGATCCGCCTCCTTGGCGAGGCGGAGATGCCCCATCTCGCTCTCCTCGGTGAGCGAGAAGAGGTCGGAATAGACTTTCTGGCCGCTCAAGGCGGAGACCGAGAGCGGCGTCACGAACTGCTTGGCACCTTCGGTCAGGATGCAACGAAGCTCCGCCCCGCGCTCGCGCAGGCGGCGGATCAGCTCCAGGCTCTTGAAGGCCGCGATCCCGCCGGAAATGATCAGGAGGATGCGACGGCTGTGGAGTGTCACCAGGACCTCCGTGAGCGATCTGTAAAATCCACCCCTACCACATCGCCGCCGCTATCGCCAGCAAGGCCAGGGCGGCGAGCCAGAGCGGCAATTCGAGCCAGATGACGCTGCGGCGGCCCTCGCCGAGCGCCGCTCTGGTCTCGGTCTCGAGGCGCACCCCCTCCTCGGCGATGTCGGCCACCACCTTCTCGAAATTGCGCACCAGGGTCGGCAGCCGCTCGATGGTGTCGACGAGATTGATCGCGGCGTCGGCGAGACGCGCCTCGATGCCGCGGTTCTCCCGCATCCACTCCTCGATGAGGGGCTGCGCCAGCGCCCACATGTTGACGGTGGGGTCTAGGATCCGCCCCACCCCCTCCGCCACCAGCATGGTCTTCTGCAGCAGCAGCAGCTGCGGCTGCGTCTCCATCTCGAACTGCTCGGTGATCTCGAAGAGCTGCGCCAGCAAGCGCGCCAGCGAGATCTCGTGCATGGGCCGGCCGAAGATCGGCTCGCCGATCGAGCGGCAGGCCTGGGTGAAGGCGTCGATCGACTGTCGCGCCGGCACGTAGCCCGCATCGAAATGCACCTCGGCGACGCGGCGGTAGTCGCCGGTGAGAAAGCCCAGCAGCATGTCCGCGAGATAGAAGCGCGTCCTGCGATCGAGCCGACCCATGATGCCGAAATCCACCGCCACGATGACGCCGTCCGGCGCCACGAAGAGATTGCCGGGATGGAGATCGGCGTGAAAGAAGCCGTCGCGGAACACCTGCTTGAAGAAGGCGCGCGCCGCCTTCTCGAGTATCGCCCGCGGCTCGAATCCCGCATCGATCAGCACCTGGCGCTCGTCGATCGGGATGCCGGCGACGCGCTCCAGCGTCATCACCTCGCGGCTGGTGCGCTGCCAGTCGACGGCGGGGACGCGGAAATCCGGATCCTCGCCGAGATTCTCCCTGAGCTCCGAGGCGGCCGCCGCCTCGAAGCGGAAATCCATCTCCAGCCGCACGCTCTCCGCCAGGGTATTGACGACCGCCACCGGCTTCAGCCGCCGGAGCGCCGGCTGCGCCCGCTCGACGACGCCGGCGACCCAGAGGAAGAGATCGAGATCGTGGGCGAAGGCCTCGGCGATGCCGGGCCGCAGGATCTTGACCGCGACGTCGGCACCCTCGGTGGTGACGGCGTAGTGCACCTGGGCGATCGAGGCGGCGGCGACCGGGATCGTCTCGAAGCTCTGATAGAGCGCTTCCACCGGATGGCCGAGCCCGTTTGCGATGGCCACGCGCGCCGCCTCGGCCGGAAACGGCGGCAGGCGGTCCTGCAGCGAGGAAAGGTCGCCGGCGATCTCTTCGCCGACGAGGTCGGCGCGGGTCGACAGCATCTGGCCGAGCTTGATGAAGCTGGGCCCGAGCGCATGGAGCGCGTTGGTAAGCCGTTGTCCCGGCCGCAACGCCCTCCGCTGCGCCCGCTTCGGCACCAGCCGCGCCAGCATCAGCAGCGGCCAGGCACCGGGCACGCCTTCCAGGGGAAAGAGCGCGTCGTGGCGCGCCAGCGTCAGCGCGATCCGGCAAAGCCGGGCGATGTTGCGGCCGGCGCGCAGGGGCTTGAGCATCGCCGCCTCAGAGCCGCCAGCCCGAATGCAGCGCCGCGATGCCGCCGGAGAGATTGCGGTATTTCACCTGCTCGAAGCCGGCGGACGCCATGCGAGCGGCGAGCTCCTCCTGCTTCGGGAAGCGGCGGATGCTCTCGACGAGATACTGGTAGGCCTCGCGATCGCCCGCCACCATCTGGCCGAGCCGTGGCAGCACGTTGAATGAGTAGAGATCATAGAAGCGCGCCAGCATCGGCTCGCTGACATGACTGAACTCCAGGCAGAGGAAGCGCCCGCCGGGCTTCAGCACGCGGCGCATCTCCCGGAGCGCCGCGTCGATGCGGGTCACGTTCCTGAGGCCGAAGGCGATGGTGACGGCGTCGACGCTGGCGCTCTTTATCGGCAACGCCTCCGCATCGCCGCAGATCCAGTAGATGTCGGCGACGCGGCCGCGATCGATGGCGCGGTCGCGACCGGTCTCCAGCATGGCGCGGTTGATGTCGCAGAGGAATGCGCTCGCGCCAGTGCCGGCGGCGTTAAGGAATCGCTCGGCGATATCCCCGGTGCCGCCGGCGACGTCGAGCAGGGTCTGGCCGGGCCGCGGATTGAGCCAGCGGATCGCCTCCGCCTTCCAGAGCCGATGGACACCGCCGCTCATGAGGTCGTTCATGAGATCGTAGCGCGGCGCCACCGCCTCGAAGACCCGGCGAACCAGATGCCGCTTCTCCCCCAGCGGCACCTGCTGGAAGCCGAAATCCGCCTCGTCCCCGCCATCCTGGCTCTGCATGGGCGGCACCATAATGCCTTAGACCTTGAATCGCCAAGGCAGGCGCCTTACCACCGGCGGCATGCCCGAGCTTCCCGAAGTCGAGACGGTGGTCCGCGGCCTTGCCGCCCGCATGACCCGGCACCGCCTGGAGCGCCTCGATCTCAACCGCGGCGACCTGCGCTGGCCGATCCCGCCCGGCCTCAAGGCCAAGACGGAGGGCCGCACCATCGACGCGCTGACCCGGCGCGCCAAGTATATAGTCATCCATCTGGATGACGGCGGCGCGCTGCTGATGCATCTCGGCATGTCCGGCCGGATGATGATCTTCGAGCGCGGCAGCAACCAGCCGCCCGAGCCGCACGATCACGTGGTCTTCACGCTGGACGACGGCACCAGCATCCGCTTCAACGACCCGCGCCGCTTCGGCATGCTGGACTATGTGAGGCGGGAAGCGCTCGGCCAGCACAAGCTGCTCGCCGGCCTCGGGCCGGAGCCGCTTGGGCCGGAATTTACCGCGGCCCACCTCTATGCGGCGCTCAAAGGCAAGCGCACGCCCCTCAAGGCGGCGCTCCTCGATCAGCAGGTGGTGGCCGGGCTCGGCAATATCTATGTGTCGGAGGCGCTCTACCACGCGGGCCTGTCGCCGCGGCGCCTGGCGCGCACGGTGACGCCGGAGCGCGCCGAGCGCCTGGTGGCGGCGATCAAGTCGGTGCTGCAGCGTGCCATCGCCGCCGGCGGCTCGTCGCTGCGCGACTACGTGCAGGCGTCCGGCGAGCTGGGGTATTTCCAGCATGAGTGGGCGGTCTATGGCCGCGAAGGCGAGCGTTGCCCCGGCTGCGACTGCAAGAGCGGCATCCGCCGCATCGTTCAGAGCGGCAGATCGACCTTCTACTGCGCCAAACGGCAGCGATAGACGGCGGCCACCTGCCATTGCCTCCCATGCGAGGCGACATTAGGCTGCCCCTCATGCCTCTCGCCCGGCTGCGTCTTGGTTTCGCGATCGCCCTGCTGTTGCTGCTCGGCGCGGCGAGCGCGCGGGCTCAACAGTTTGTGCCGGGCACCGAGGACGTGCCCCTGATGAAGGAGCTGGCACCGGTCAAGGGCAGCGATCTCGTCTTCGACAAGCCGGAGGGGCGCATCGTCGAAGCGACCGCGCGCGGCAAGGTGACGCGGATCGCCGTGCACGACTTCTATTCCCAGACGCTGCCGCAGCTCGGCTGGGCAAACGCGCTCTCCTCGGACACCTGGACGCGGGAGACGGAGACGCTGCATCTCGATTTCAGCGGCCATGACGGTGACCTCTGGGTGACCTTCACCCTGTCGCCGAAATAGCGGCCGCCTTACCTGGAGAGAGTTCCCATGGCTTACAGCAACATCCTCGTCGAGACCCGCGGCAAGGTCGGCCTCGTCGTCCTCAATCGGCCGCAGGCGCTGAACGCGCTCTGCGACGCCTTGATCCGCGAGCTGGGCCAAGCCCTCGATGCCTTCGAGGCGGATCCGGCGATCGGCGCCGTGGTGATCACCGGCAGCGAGAAAGCCTTCGCGGCCGGCGCCGACATCAAGGAGATGTCCGGCAAGACCTACATGGACGCCTATCTCGGCGATTTCATCACCGACGGCTGGGAGCGCATCTCGACCTGCCGCAAGCCGATCGTCGCGGCGGTGGCCGGCTTCGCCCTCGGCGGCGGCTGCGAGATCGCGATGATGTGCGACACCATCATCGCCGCCGACAGCGCCAAGTTCGGCCAGCCCGAGATCAATCTCGGCGTCATCCCCGGCTCCGGCGGCACGCAGCGGCTGACGCGCTTCGTCGGCAAGGCGAAGGCGATGGACATGGTGCTGACCGGCCGCATGATGGACGCGGCGGAGGCGGAGCGCAGCGGCCTCGTCTCCCGCGTGGTGCCGGCAGCGCAGCTCCTGGAGGAGGCGATCAAGATGGCGGGCAAGATCGCCGAGATGTCGCGGCCGGCGGCGCTGATGGCGAAGGAGGCGGTGAACCGCGCCTACGAGACCACGCTGGCCGAGGGCGTGCGCTTCGAGCGGCGGCTCTTCCATTCGCTGTTCTCGACCGCGGACCAGAAGGAAGGCATGGCGGCCTTCGTGGAGAAGCGCAAGCCGGTGTTCAAGAACCGCTGAGCCGCGGGCGTTCCGGCAAGTGTTAACGGGGCCGCAAATCCGGGCTTTTCCTCGCCCTTGACGGGCTCCCGGCACCTCGTTATACACGCCGCTCTCCCTTCACTTTCCGGCGACCGCCCGAGGCAAGAGCCATGGCCAATATCAAATCGTCCAAGAAGCGCGCGCGGCAGACCGTCCGTCGCACCGCCGTCAATCGCGCGCGGGTCTCGAGCATCCGCACCGTCGTCAAGAAAGTCGAGGCCGCGATCGCCAGCGGCGACAAAGCGGCGGCGCGCGCCGCGTTCACGGAAGCGCAGCCCGCGCTGCACAGCGGCGTGACGAAGGGCGTGCTGCACAAGAACATGGTCGCGCGCAAACTGTCGCGGCTTTCGGCTCGCATCAAGGCGCTCTGAGCCGTCACTCATCCGGAATCAAAGCCGGAATGGAAACCGCGCTCGGCATCGAGCGCGGTTTTTTCTTGCGCGACTTGCACACGCGATGCAGCGGCGCCACGGTCCGCAAAAAACATCCAGGCGCCCCCCTTCGAATCTGTTGCATGTGACAACGGCGCTTCGCTAGAGTGCCTGCTCGCGCGGCGGAGCGATGCCCATCATCAAACGATGCACGTCGATTGCGCTCGCGAATGCTGACAACCGTTTAGTAGCACCAAAACAAGTAAAGCCTGAACTACTCGCGGGAACCGAGGCTTCTAAAATACGTGCGATGCTGCGGAAGCAGGCCAGGGATTGATTTCCCGGCGCAAGAATGCGTTCGCGTCTGCATCGTAACGAGGGGATGGCAAGCGTAGGATGACGAGCCGGGGGATTTGGTCAGTGGTGTTGTCCCCGGTGGCTACCGTCGCGAATTCGGGGGGACGGTGAGCGATGGCGGACAGACCAGTGCTCAGGAACGAGATTCAGGGTCAGTGGGCGCGCATCCGCGGTCGGTTGCGCCAGGAATTCGGCGACGCCGCCTTCCGCAGCTGGCTCATGCAGATGACATTGACCGAGGTGACCGGCGGCCGCGTGCGCATCTCGGTGCCGACGCGCTTCCTGCGCGACTGGATCGCCAGCCACTACGCGGACCGCATCCGCGCGCTCTGGGCCGGCGAGAACAGTGCGATCATCTCCGTCGAGGTGGCGGTGGGCGCCAGCGCCCAGCCCGCCGAGGAGCCGCCGGCGCCTGTCGGCGAGCCCGCGGCCAAGAACGGGCACAGTCACGGTCGCGCCAGCCCTGCCGAGCCCGGCGAGGAAAAGAGCGAATTTGGCGCGCCGCTCGATCCGCGCTTCACCTTCGAGAACTTCATCGTCGGCAAGCCCAACGAGCTCGCCCATGCGGCGGCCCGGCGCTGCGCCGAGAGCTGCGTCAGCGAGGCGCAGACGGTGCCCTTCAATCCGCTCTTTCTCTATGGCGGCGTCGGGCTCGGCAAGACCCATCTGATGCACGCCATCGCCTGGCACATCCGCACCCAGAATCCGCGCCGGAAGGTGACCTACCTCTCGGCCGAGAAATTCATGTACCAGTTCATCCGCGCGCTCCGCTTCAAGGATACCGTCGCATTCAAGGAGCAGTTCCGCTCGGTCGACGTGCTGATGATCGACGACGTGCAGTTCATCAGCGGCAAGGACTCCACCCAGGAGGAGTTCTTCCATACCTTTAATGCTCTCGTTGACCAGAACCGGCAGATCATCATCTCCGCCGACAAGTCGCCCTCGGAAATGGAGGGGCTCGAGGAGCGCATGCGCTCCCGCCTCGGCTGGGGCTTGGTGGCGGATCTCCATCCCACCACCTACGAGCTTCGCCTCGGCATCCTGCAGGCGAAGGCCGAGAAGCTCGGCGGCCAGGTGCCGGCCAAGGTGCTGGAGTTCCTCGCTCATAAAATCACCTCGAATGTCCGCGAGCTCGAGGGCGCCTTGAACCGCATCACCGCCCACGCCCAGCTGGTGGGCCGTGGCATCACCATCGAGATGGCGCAGGAGGTTCTGCACGATCTGCTGCGCGCCAACGACCGCCGGGTCACCATCGACGAGATCCAGAAGCGCGTCGCCGAGCACTACAACATTCGGCTTGCCGACATGCACTCCGCCCGCCGCGCCCGGGCGGTGGCCCGGCCGCGCCAGGTCGCCATGTATCTCTGCAAGCAGCTGACGCCCCGCTCGCTCCCCGAGATCGGCCGCAAGTTCGGTGGCCGCGACCACACCACGGTCATGCATGCGGTGCGCAAGATCGAGGAGCTCCGGGTCGCCGACCGCGCCATCGCCGAGGACGTCGAGCTCCTCCGCCGCATGCTGGAGACCTGAGGGGGCGGCTCGCCTCTCGCTCTCCTCCTCCGCTGCTCCACCGTCATGCCCGGCCTCGAGCCGGGCATCCGCGTCCCCGAGCACCGGCTCGTGGATGGCCGGGTCAAGCCCGGCCATGACGGCTGAGGAAGCTGCAAAAGCATGCTAGGCTTTTTTCCGCTGCGATCCGCGAGAGGACCCGCCGATGCTTGAGCTGCGCCCCAATTGCGAGTGCTGCGACCGCGATCTGCCGGCGGACGCCAGCGACGCGATGATTTGCTCTTTCGAATGCACCTTCTGCCGCGGCTGCGCCGAAGGGGTGCTGGGCGGACGCTGTCCCAACTGCGGCGGCGAGCTGGTGCGCCGGCCGATCCGCCCGGCGGCAAAGCTGGCGAAATTCCCGGCCGGGACCACGCGGAAAGTGAAGCCGCAGGGCTGCGCTTCGGCCGCCTGAAAGGGACGGATCCCGCGAGTCGAAGCGGCGCGATCCGGCGCCGCCGCGAGCGCTTGCCCAGGCTTCCGGCCGCGCCGACAAAGCATTGATTCTATTTAGCGTTTCTCCGCCTTCCGCACTGCCGAAACGCTAGGCTCCACCCGCTTTTGTGATATACTTAATTGCCGTGCCTGCCGGCCCGGATCCGGACCGCCGCGGCGGTGCCCAGGGGCACCTTCTCGCCGAGGGACTGTCCGAAAAAGAACCGAGAACAGGGCCACACCACCCGCCATGAAGCTGACCATTGAACGTGCCCAGCTGCTCCGCGCCCTGGGCCATGTGCAGAGCGTCGTCGAGCGCCGCAACACCATCGCGATCCTGTCGAACGTGCTGCTGCGCGCCGCCGACGGCCGGCTGGCGCTCTCCGCCACCGACATGGACCTGGAGATCGTCGACGCGGTGGCGGCGGACATCTCCGGCGGCGGCACAACGACGGCACCGGCCCACACCCTCTACGACATCGTGCGCAAGCTGCCGGACGGATCGCAGATCGAGCTCGCCGCCAGCGGCGACAAAGGGTCGATGGCCGTGCGTGCCGGCCGCTCGGTCTTCTCGCTGGCCTGCCTGCCGCCGGAGGATTATCCCCTGATGGCGAGCGGCGATCTCCCCTACGCCTTCACGCTGCAGGCGGCGGATCTCCGTCGCCTCATCGACCGCACGCGCTTTGCGATCTCCACCGAGGAGACGCGCTACTACCTGAACGGCATCTACCTCCACGCCGCCAAGAGCGACGGCATCGCCATGCTCAGAGCGGTGGCGACCGACGGCCACCGGCTGGCGCGGATGGAGATCGCGCTCCCCGAAGGCGCGGCCGGCATGCCCGGCGTCATCGTGCCGCGCAAGACCGTGATGGAGCTGCGCAAGCTCCTCGACGAGGCCAACGAGGATGTCACCGTCTCGCTCTCCGACACCAAGATCCGCTTCGTGCTGGGCGATACCGTCCTCACCTCGAAGCTGATCGATGGCACCTTCCCCGATTATGACCGCGTCATTCCCACCGGCAACGACAAGATCCTGGAAGTGAATTGCCAGGAATTCGCCGCCGCGGTCGATCGCGTTTCCACCATCTCCACCGAGAAGAGCCGGGCGGTGAAGCTCTCGGTCGAGCGCGGCAATCTGACGCTCTCGGCAACCAGCCCGGAGAACGGCACCGCCAGCGAGGAAATCGAGGTCAGGTATTCCGCCTCGCCCATCGAAATCGGCTTCAACTCTCGCTATCTCCTGGACATCGCCGAGCAGATCGAGGGCGAGGGCGCGCGATTTGCCATCGCGGACGCCGCCTCGCCCACCCTGGTGCGCGACAGCGCCGATGCCAGCGCGCTCTACGTGCTGATGCCGATGCGCGTCTGAGGACTGTGAGAGGCGATCTCGGCATCCTCGCGGCAGCCCCAACGGCTTTCGATCAAGCCGGCGGCGAGCCGGCGAGCGGCGGTGAGTACGCGCGTAACGATGCCGCGCACACGGTGGCAGTGCGCCGTTTGACGCTGACCGATTTCCGCGGCTACGGCGCGGCGCGGCTCGCGACGACAGCGGCAAGCGTGGTGCTGACGGGTCCGAACGGCGCGGGCAAGACCAATCTGCTGGAGGCGATCTCCTTCCTGGCGCCAGGCCGCGGGTTGCGCCGAGCGCGGCTCAGCGAGGTCGACCGGCGGCTCCGTGACGAGACCGGCGCGCTCGGCGTGCCGGCGGCGGGGCCCTGGGCGGTCCATGCGCGGCTCGCGACGACAGCGGGCGAGGTGGAGATCGGCACCGGCCGCGAGTCCCTCGAAGGCAGCGAGCGGCGCCATCTTCGCATCGACGGCATGCCGGCGAGGAGCCAAGGCGCGCTCTCCGACCATCTCGCGGTGGTCTGGCTCACGCCCTCGATGGACCGGCTCTTCGTCGAAGGAAGCTCGGGGCGGCGGCGCTTCCTCGACCGCCTGGTGCACGGCTTCGACGGCGAGCACGCGAGCCGGCTCACCGCCTATGAGCAGGCGATGCGGGAGCGGGCGCGCCTCCTGCGCGACGGGCCGATGGACCCGAGTTGGCTCGCCGCCCTCGAGGAGACCATGGCGACGACCGGCGTTGCCCTCGCCGCGGCGCGGCGCGAGGTGGTGGCGCGGCTCGACCAGGCCTGCGCCGAGGCGGTGGGACCCTTCCCGGCCGCGCGCCTGGCACTCGCCGGCGAGGTGGAGACATCGCTGGAGAGCCTGCCGGCGCTTGCCGCCGAGGACCGCTTCCGCGCGCGGCTTGCCGAGCTTCGCGGTCTCGACCGCGAGAGCGGCATGACCCAGTTGGGGCCGCACCGGAGCGACCTTCGCGTTCGCCATGCCGCGACCGGCATGCCGGCGGCGGAGGGGTCGACCGGCGAGCAGAAGGCGCTGCTGATCGCCATCGTGCTCGCCCATGCGCGCCTCCAGCTCGATCTCCGCGGCCGCACGCCGCTGATGCTGCTGGACGAGGTGGTGGCGCATCTCGATCCCCAGCGCCGCCACGCGCTTTACGGCGAGCTTCGCCGGCTCAGGGCTCAGGCGTGGCTCACCGGCACCGACGCGGAGCTTTTCGAGGGCCTGCGCGGCGCCGCCCAGTTTTTCGCCGTCGCCGATGCGAGCCTCGCACCGGCCTGACGGCCTTGGTAGGGACGATTGACAGATGAGTGATATTCCGATCGCCGGGAACGGCAACGGCGCGGAGGAGTATACCGCCGACTCGATCAAGGTGCTGCGCGGCCTCGACGCCGTGCGCAAGCGCCCGGGCATGTATATCGGCGACACCGACGACGGCTCGGGCCTCCATCACATGGTCTATGAGGTAGTGGACAATGCCATCGACGAGGCGCTCGCCGGCTATTGCGACACCATCACGGTAACGCTGAACGGCGACGGCTCCGCCACCATCACCGACAACGGTCGTGGCATCCCCGTCGACATTCATCACGAGGAGGGCGTTTCCGCCGCCGAGGTCATCATGACCCAGCTGCACGCCGGCGGAAAATTCGACCAGAACTCCTACAAAGTGTCGGGCGGGTTGCACGGCGTCGGCGTCTCGGTGGTGAACGCGCTCTCGGCGAAGCTGGAACTCCGGATCTTCCGCGACGGCAAAGAGTATTTCATGCGCTTCCACGACGGCGATCCCGAGGCGCCGCTGGCGAGGGCGGGCGACGCGCCGCAGAAGGAAGGCAACGGCAAATCGTCCAGCAAGACCGGCACCGAGATCACCTTCCTGCCGAGCCCGCGCACCTTCACCAAGACCGAGTTCGATTTCGCCACCCTGGAGCACCGCTTGCGCGAGCTCGCCTTCCTCAATTCCGGCGTGACGCTCACGCTCACCGACGCCCGCGGCGTCGAGCCCAAATCCGTCACCATGCATTACGAGGGCGGCCTCGAGGCCTTCGTCAAATACCTCGACCGTTCAAAGCAGGTGGTGCACGCGGCGCCGATCGCGGTGCTGGGCGAGCGCGAGGGCATCACCGTCGAGGTGGCGATGGAGTGGACCGACAGCTATCACGAGACGATGCTGTGCTTCACCAACAACATCCCGCAGCGGGACGGCGGCACGCATCTGGCCGGCTTCCGCGCCGCGCTGACACGCACCATCAACAACTACGCGGTCTCCGGCGGCATCGCCAAGAAGGACAAGGTGGCGCTGGTCGGCGAGGACATGCGCGAGGGGCTGACCTGCATCCTCTCGGTCAAGGTGCCGGATCCCAAATTCTCCTCCCAGACCAAGGACAAGCTGGTCTCCTCCGAGGTGCGACCAGTGGTCGAGGGCATCGTCGGCGACAAGCTGCAGCAGTGGTTCGAGGAGCATCCGCCCGAGGCGCGCAAGGTGGTGGCGAAGATCGTCGAGGCGGCGGTCGCCCGCGAGGCGGCCCGGAAGGCGCGCGACCTGACGCGGCGCAAGGGCGCCCTCGATCTCGCCAGCCTTCCCGGCAAGCTCGCCGACTGCCAGGAGCGTGATCCCGCCCAGTCCGAGCTCTTCATCGTCGAGGGCGACAGCGCCGGCGGCTCCGCGAAGCAGGGGCGCAACCGGCGCTTCCAGGCGATCCTGCCCTTGAAGGGCAAGATCCTCAACGTGGAGCGCGCCCGCTTCGACAAGATGCTGAGCTCGGCCGAGCTCGGCACCCTCATCGCGGCCCTCGGCACCGGCATCGGCCCCGAGGATTTCGATCCCGAGAAGGCGCGCTACCACCGCATCATCATCATGACCGACGCCGACGTGGACGGCAGCCATATCCGCACGCTGCTGCTCACCTTCTTCTTCCGGCAGATGCGGCCGCTGATCGAGAAGGGCTTCCTCTACATCGCCCAGCCGCCGCTCTATCAGGTGAAGCGCGGCGCCGGCAAGGCGATCTATCTCAAGGACGACGCGGCGCTGGAGGAGTACCGCATCTCCGCCGGCCTCAAGGACGCGGTGTTCCAGCAGCATGACGGCGTGCAGCGCGCCGGCAACGATCTCCGCGACCTGATCGAGCGGGCGCGGCTCTATCGCCACCTGCTGGAGCCGATGGCGCGCAAGGCCGGCAGCCGGGAGGTGGTGGAGCAGGCGGCGATCTCCGGCGCGCTGACGCCGATGCTGCTCGGCGACCGGGAGAAGGCGGTGGTGACCGCGCGCTACGTGGCGCAGCGCCTCGACCATCTGGCGGCCCCCACCGAGCGGGGCTGGCGCGGCGAGGCGATCCCCGGCAACGGCTTCCTCTTCACCCGCACCCGCCATGGCGTCACCGAGAAGCACCCGCTCGATGCCGACCTCATCAAGAGCGCCGAAGCGCGCCGCCTCGATGAGCGCGCGGCGGAACTGCAGGAGACCTATGCGCGCCCCGGCAAGCTCATCGCCAAGGAGAAGGAATTCCCGGTCTCCGGCCCCACCGCGCTCGTCGAGGCGGTGATCGATCTCGGCCCCAAGAAGGGCGAGATCCAGCGCTACAAGGGCCTCGGCGAGATGAACCCGGAGCAGCTCTGGGAGACGACGCTTAATCCGGACGTCCGCGCCCTCCTGCAGGTCAAAGTGGCGCACGCCGACCTCGCCGAGGAAACCTTCTCGACCCTGATGGGCGATCTCGTCGAGCCCCGCCGCGACTTCATCCAGCAGAACGCGCTCCAGGTGGCGAACCTCGACGTGTGAGGTGCCCAGAGGAGCCAAGCGAGCGCCTTGTCGCTTCGGCCGCGGGCGAAGCGTCCATCGAGATCGGTGTGCTAACACGAGGTCGTAAGGGCGATGCGACTGATCGCCCGAGCGTTCCCTGATGGAGCATGCCCCATGCAAAATAGCGCCGTGAATGCCGCTGTCGGTGGTCCCGGACTTCTGATCGTCGCGCAGTGGGAAGCGAAGCCCGGTGAAGCGGACCGGATAGCGGAGATACTGCGCCACTTCGTCCCGAGCGCCCAGAAGGAGCCCGGGGTGAAGCTCTTTCTGATCGGCCGCGGCAAAGAGAACCCCGCGCAGTATCTGTTCTACGAGCTCTTCGAGAATGAGGACGCGTTCGCCGCGCATCAGGCGACCGAGCATTTCAAGACAGAGATCCTCGGCAAGGCCCTGCCGCTGCTGGCGAAACGGGAGCGCGTGCAGTACGCGCTGCTATAGAGCGGGATCGTCGTTCGATCCGAGCGACGCCGGAATGCCCGATGTCGTCGGCTTCGATACTGCTACGCAGGCGGTGATCGCGGATTTCGCCGCCCGGCCCGAAGGAGCTGGCCTTGATCCACCAGAGCGTCGGTCTCGCTCCGATCAAGTTGATGGCGCTCGTTAAAAATAATTTATGAACACTGCCAAACAGGTCAGTGACCGTTACCGATCGCCTGCAAAGCCGCGACAAATAAGGGGCAGGTTGCCTCGATTGTTGATTTCTCCATTGCTTTCCCGAGGGTCGCGCGCCCCGGAAAATTACACGGATAATACTACTTATGGCGCGACTCGCGCGCTATGGTGATGGCCTCAAGAACATAAAACCAGGAAGAGGCTCGTCGCTCAGAACCTCCCTCTTCCAACGAACAGAGGAGGAAACGGAAATGGACGCGAACAAACTGGCGCGTGTCACTAGACGCCGGTTCCTGAAGGAGACCGGCTTCACGCTCGCCACCGCCAGCGCTGCTGCTCCACTGCTCTCCGCGCCCTTCGTGTCGCGCGCCATGGCCGACACCAAGACGCTGACGATCGTGCAGTGGAGTCATTTCGTCCCGGCCTACGACAAGTGGTTCGACCAGTTCGCCAAGGACTGGGGACAGAAGAACAAGATCGAGG
>DATJOK010000126.1:0-67930 GCA_035507155.1 Allostellaceae bacterium | reverse complement strand
AACGATCACCTGAATCCAAGTCGGTGCGCGCGAGCAACGAGCAGACTGGCGGGGCCAACGAGTAGTCGATCGCATCGGAGGCCCACGCTGTTCACTCGTCGCATGAGTGTGCATGCGGCAGGCGTCGGTCTTGTCTCCTATCCCTTGGCCGCCGGCGTCGGCGGGACCGGGAGGATGATCTCCGAGCCGATCTTCCAGTGCCGCTTCACCCTGATCCAGTTGATGATCATCAGGAACGGCTTCGGCGTGCCGTCCTGGCCGGCATAGGACACGGTGATGGGAGCGGCGCGTAGGATTCCGCGAGGTCGCGGGTCAAGCCCACGACCTTGAGCCGGGAGAGGTCGGGGGTGAGCACCACGGGCCGGAGGCGGCGATGTCGTGGAGCTTGCGGTCGATCGCGTCATTGCCCCAGTAGCCCGCCCGGTTGCCATCGGCGGGAACGGCGCTCTTGGCGACCAGCAGGGCCGAGGGAGACTGCCAGAACATCTCATGGATCGCCCTCAGATCGTGCCGGTTCGCCAGCTCCATCAGCGCGCTGAAACGCGCGCCGATCGTGCCCAGCGTCCGGGCGTCGAGCGGATCCTTGTGAGGCGCTGGCGCGGCGGCCGCCGGGACGCGGAAAGCGGCGCCAGCGCCGCCGCGAGCAGCTTCATGGTCGATCTCCCTCGGTCCTGCTGTGTCAGATGGCGGCGCGGTAGCGCCTGGCGGTATGGCTCTGCATGAGGTTCGGCACCATGGCGCCGCGAGCGGCCTCGTAGGCGCCCCACTGCTCGGCATCGGGGCGCTCCGTTCATTTTCCCGGCGATGCCAGCACCACGGCGGCCTCCGCCGTCAGCATCAGGAAGGTGAAGGTCTCCTGCAGGTACAGCCGGACCGCGGTCTCGGAGTGGCCGAGGTAGCCGATGGAGATGTCCTGCCCGATGTGCAGCGCGAAGTCGCCGCCTCGCGTGGTCAGCACCAGGCCTCCCTTGATCGCCGGCGCCCAGATGATCTCTCCATCCACGAGAGGCTGGACGTGCCGCAGAATCGGGTATCCGTCGTCGCTGGCGCCGCCAATGGCGGTGTAGGCGTCCGCGCCGAGCAGCAGCGTATAGGGGCCATTGACGCCGGCGAGGCGCAGCTGACTGACGGCCCGCGCAACTGTCTCGGGATAGCCGCGCGCATTGGCAGGGAGCGGCAGTACCGGGTTGCTGGCGCCGGGACCGACCCCCTGGATCCCTGCCGGAGCGTAGCCTTCGAAAACAGCGCGATCCTCGGCGAAGGCGATCTTGCGCGTCGCGTCCTTCAGGGGCGACCAGTCCGAATCCAGCGCGCCGCGCTCCACGTCATCGATCGCCTGGCGCGCCAGCTCGAAGGGAACGCGCAGCTCCACCAGAGCCTGCGTCTCGCGCTGCGCGGCCTGGATGCCGTCGCCGGGCGATGCCAGCTGCTTCAGATGACCGGTGCCGACCGCCGGGAAGTCGGTGCCCTTCGGCCCCTGCACGTCGACGACGCGCCGCGCCGCGAGATGGCGCTTCAGGGTGCGAGACGCCTCCTCCTCGATCTGAGCCCAAGCGAGGTCGGAGATGGGGGCGAGTTCCCGATGAAGATTATTCACGTCCTGCCTCTTTTTTCAGTGAGCCGATGCCGAGTGAGCCATCGGACGGAGACGATTGCGATTTCGATCTGGCCGCGCTCTCGGCGCCGCTCGGGGGCGGGTCGGCGACCGGCGACGCTGGCGTCCCGGCCGCGGCGGTCTCAAGGAACGTAGCCGAAGGCACGAAAAACAGCGAGCCGGTGACAGCGCGGCTGAAGTCCAGCAGCCGATCGTAGTTGCCGGGCGGCTTCCCGACAAACATGTTCACCAGCATCTGCTCGATCCTGCGCGGAGACCGGGCGTAGCCGATGAAATAGGTGCCGAACTCTCCCTTGCCCACTTCGCCGAACGGCATGTTGTCGCGCAGGATCTGCAGCTCCTCGCCGTTCTCGACGATCGTGGTCAGGGCGTTGTGCGCCGAGCTCGGTTTCACGGCGTCGTCCAGCTCGATGTCGGACAGCTTGGTTCTGCCGATGATCTTCTCCTGTGCCTCGACCGGGAGCCTGTTCCATGCCTTGAGGTCATGGAGATACTTCTGGACGATCACGTAGCTCCCGCCGGCAAACGCCGCATCCTCGCCGCCGATGATGGTGGCGTCGATCGCCGCCTGGTCCGCGGGATTCTCGGTGCCATCGACGAAGCCGAGCAGGTCGCGATCGTCGAAGTACTTGAAGCCGTGCACTTCGTCTGCCACGGAGACGGCGCCGTCGAGCCGCGACAGGATCTGCGTTGCCAGCTCGAAGCACAGATCCATGCGCGCGGAGCGGATGTGAAAGAGGATATCGCCAGGCGTCGCGACGGCGTGGTGGCGGCCGTTGATCTCCCGGAACGGGTGCAGTTCCCCGGGCTTCGGCGCTCCGAAGAGCCGGTCCCACGCGTCGGAGCCGAACGCCATGACGCAGGACAGCCGGCCATCGGGGTTTCGGAACCCCACGGAGCGCAGAAGCGCGGAGAGATCGCCGCAGAGCGCGCGCACCGCGGTGTCGCATTCCGCTCCGGCATTCACCGTTACGACGAGGAAAATGGCGGCGCGCGTGAGCGGAGCGACGATCGGCTGGGGACTCTCGGATGGCACTCGTCGCTCCCGACTGCTCTGCTCGCGACAGTCTATCTCGACGCCGCCCGGTGCGAAGAGCAAATTTGCATGGCACCCGCAGGCCGGGTTCCGGACCCGGGCGGTTTAGAGCAGGGTGGTCTTCATCTCGATGTTGCCGTGGATCGCCTTGGAGTAGGGGCAGATCCCCTGCGCCGCGTCGACCAGCGCCTGCGCCGCCTCCCTGTCGAGCCCCGGCACCTTGATGCTGAGGTGTGCCCGGAGGAAGAAGTTGGCGCCGCCAGTGGTGTTCAGATCGATCAGGGCGTCGATCTCCGGGGTCGCCGGCAGCTTGACCTTCTTCTGGACGGCGGCGACCTCGATCGCGCCGATGAAGCAGGCCGACCAGGCGGCGCCGAACAGCTGCTCGGCGGCCGGGTGTGACTCTGGCAGCTTGATGTCGAGGAAGAGATCGCGCAATCCGCGCATAAAGACAGCAAGCTCGGACCGGTCGCCGCCGATCGTGTCCGTGCCTAACCCTTGGCGGCGGGCGCCGGCGGCACCGGCAGGATGATCTCCGAGGCGATCTTCCATTCCTTTCTCACCCGGATCCAGTCGATGATGATCAGGAACGGTTTGGGTGTGCCGTCCTGGCCGGCGTAGGAGACGGTGATGGTGACGGGCGCGTAGGATTCCGCGAGATCGCGGGTCAGGCCCACGACCTTGAGCTTGCCGAGATCGGGCGCGAGCACGACGGGACCCGAGACGGCGATGTCGTGGAGCTTCCGGTCGATCGCCTCGTTGCCCCAGTAGCCGGCCCAGTTGCCCTCGGCGGGACTGGCGCCCTTGGCGACCAGCAGGGCCGAGGGCGACTGCCAGAACATCTGGTGGATCGCCTTGAGGTCGTGCCGGTTCGCGAGCTCCATCAGCGTGCCGAACTGCGAGCGGAGGGTGTCGAGCGTCCGGGCGTCGAGCGGATCTCCGTGGGGCGCCGGCGCGGCGGCCGCTGCGCCCATCGAGAGAGCTGCCAGGGCCGCCAGGAGCAGGATCCTCTTCATCATCGTGACTTTCTGCTGCGTCAGCGCGCGGCGCGGTAGCGCTCGGCGGTATGGCTCTGCATGAGGTTCGGCACCATGGCGCCGCGAGCGGCCTCGTAGGCGCCCCACTGCTCGGCATCGGGGAGCGACGGGATCGTCACGGTCTCGTGCCGGTCGAAGCCGACGAGCGCGGCGTCCACCATCTCCTCGGTCGTCACCGCCGCCGGCAGCGCATCGACGTCGCGCCCCGAGCGCTTCCACAACTCGGTGCGCGTGGCGGAGGGCAGCACCGCCTGCACATAGACGCCCTTGGCGCCCAACTCCAGATTCAGGCCCTGAGTCAGGAAATGCACGAAGGCCTTGGTGGCGCCATAGAGCGTGAGCTTGTACTCGGGGGCGAGCCCGACGATCGAGCCCAGGTTGATGATCGCGCCGCCGCCCTTGGCCGCGAAGCGCGATGCCGCCGCGTGGGCGAGCCGGGTGAGGGCAGTGATGTTGAGCGCGATCAGCCCGGCGATCTCGCCGTCGCTCTGGCCGAGGAAATCGCCGCGCAGGAGAGCGCCGGCGTTGTTGACGAGAATGCCGATGCGGCCGTCATCGCGCAGCCGCTGCTCGACGCGCCCGAGATCCTGCTCATCGATGAGGTCGGCGCGCAGCGCGTCGACCTCGACGCCTGCCTCGTGGCGAAGGCGGGCGGCGAGCTCATTCAGGCGGGATCCGTCTCGCGCCACCAGCACGAGGTCGTGGCCGCGGCGGGCGAAGCGGTCGGCATAGACCGCGCCGATGCCGGCGGAGGCGCCGGTGATGAGGACGGTGGATTTCGCGCTCATTGATCGATTCTCCTGCTTGTCCTATTAATGACAGTCATCATGTAACAGTAAACATGATGATGATCATGTTTGTCGGCTACGGGGTTCGGAGGCGATCACATGAAAGTGAGCAGGGAGCAGGTGGCGGCGAACCGCCAGCGGATCCTCGAGGCCGCCGGCCTCCTGTTCAAGGAGCGGGGCTTCGCGGCGGTCACGGTCGCCGAGGTGATGCAGGCGGCCGGGCTCACCCATGGCGGCTTCTACGGCTACTTCGGCTCCAAGGACGAGCTTGCCGCGGCGGCGCTCGCCGAGGCGCTGACGCGGACTGCGGCGCGGCCGCTCAGCGATCTCGCGACCTATATCGAGGGATATCTCTCGCGGTCCCATCGCGAGAATCGGGCGCGCGGCTGCCCCACCGCGGCGCTCGCCGCCGAGACGATCCGAGAGACGGACGGCATCCGCGCGAAGATGACGGCGGGTGTCCGGCAGCAGATCGAGCGGCTGAGCCCTCTTGCGCCGGGCCGCACGCCCGCGCAAAAGCGGCAAGCGGCGATCGGCAGCTGGGCTGCGATGGTGGGCGCGATGATCCTGGCGCGCGCCAGCAGCGACCCCGCGCTCTCCGCCGAGGTGCTCGAGGAGACGCGGGCATGGCTGTCGGCGCGAGCGGAGGCGCGCCGACAGGGGAATTCGCGGAGCCGGCTGAAGGCGATTCCGCGAGATCTTCTGCCGCGCCACCGGCCGAGGTGACCCCGGCCGGCGCCCGCTTGCGGCGATCGCGCGCGCTCTTCAGGTGAGATTGCGCCGCCGTTCGAGCTCGGCAGCGTTCGGCTCGACGGGCGGGAAGCTGCCAGTCTTGACCGCACCGTCGGGCTGGTAGGTCGCGACGATGACCCCGGTCGGGTAGGACTTCGACTTGACCAGCTTCAGCCCCGCTGGCGCCGCGCCGTCGCCGAACAGGCGCTTGCCCTTGCCGAGCAGCAGCGGGAAGGTCAGCACGGTGAGCTCGTCGACGAGATCGTGCTGCCACAGCGTCTGCAGGAAGTCGCTCGAGCCCTGGACGAGGAGGTCGGGGCCGTCCGCGCTCTTGAGCTGCTTCAGCGCGGCGACGGCGTCCTGACCGAGAAGACGGCTGTTCTGCCAGGCGAGCGTCGGGCTCGAGCGCGAGGCCACGTATTTGGTCACCTTGTTGAAGAGGCCGGCGATCGGGTCGTTGGGATCGGCAACGTATGGCCAATACGCCGCGAAGATGTCATAGGTCTTTCGGCCGAGCAGGAGATCGAAGGGCCGGCCGAAGATCTCGCCCATGGCGCCGCCAAGCGCCGGGTCGAAATGAGGGAAGGTCCAGCCGCCGAAGGTGAAGCCGCCGGTCGGATCCTCCTGCGGGCCGCCCGGCGCCTGCATGATGCCGTCGAGGCTGGTGAAGGCTGAAACGACTATTCTGCGCATCTCGGTCTCCTGTTCGAATGGGTTTCGCTGGCCAAAGGACGAACAGCGTCCCGCCACGCCGACAGAGGCGATCGCGTTTTTTCGCGGTCGCGAGCGTCGCGATCAGCGACGGCCTTGCGCCGCCGCCGTCAACCTGGCGGTCAGCGCGCCACCAAACCTCACGTCGACTGCTCATCGCCCGCGGTCATTGTCGGACGCGGTCTCGGCCGTCCTTCCAGCCCCGCCAACTCCGCCACGTCGGCGCCGGGTATGCGCATCTCGAAGCTATCGGTGACGCTCGTGTAGTCGTAATAGCCGAGCCGCGCCAGCGGCCTGATCTTGACGATGTCGAGCTTGCCGGAGGGGAGCACGACGTCCTCGCGGATGTGGACGCGCACCACCTGCCCGAACACCACGTCGGCGTCGGACAACCTCGTGGTGCCGCGGAAGCGCAGGGTCGTGAGATACTTGCACTCGAAGTGACAAGGGCTCTCGGCGACGCGGGGCCCCGGCGCCTCGATGCAGGCCGCCTTGGTCAGCCCCGCGAGCTCGAATTCGTCCACATCCCGGGCGACCGGCATCGCGGTGATGTTCACCGCGTCGCGCAGGGCGTAGGTCGCCATGTTCCAGACGAAATAGCCGGTCTCCTCGGCATTGGCGACGGTGTCCTTCTTGCGTCCGTCCACATGCTGGTCGGCCGAGAACATGACGATCGGCGGATCGTAGGTGATGTTCTGCCACTGGCTGAAGGGCGCGAGGTTCGGCCGCCCGTCGCGCGAGATGGTGGAGATCCAGCCGATCGGCCGCGGCACGGTGCAGCTCTTGAAGGGATCGAAGGGCAGCGGACGCTCGGGGGCACGCGGATCGTAGTGCATGTTCTGGACCTCTCCTTCTGCTTGATGGCTCGGTATCACTGCCCCGTGAACCACAGTTTCGGATCGGCGGCGCGGACGCGCGCTTCCGGCAATCCGAGCTCGCGGCGGACGATGTTGGTGCCTTCCACCAGCGCCACGCATTTGTAGAAGGCGATCCGCCGCGACAGCCCCTCGCGGCCGAAGCCGCAATCGGTGCTGATGACCAGCTGCTCCTTGGGGATGTATTCCAGCGCCTTGCGGATCAGCGTCGCCACGTGCTCCTCCCGAGCCTATATAGCCGTCGATGATAGGGCGGCAGCGCGATCCCTGGAAAGCGATCCTCCGCAGCGTTGCGCGCTCGGCGGGACGAGGAGATACCGACAAACGTCCACAACCACGGCAGCGGCCGCTGTCAGCTTTCGGCAGTCGCGTGGATGCGAGAGGGTGCCTCAATCGGCCAGACGCTCGGTCAGGAGATCGATCAGCGCCCGCAGCCGCGGCAGCCGGCGGAGGTCGCGATGGTAGCCAAGGAAAGTATCCCGTCCCGGCGGCGCCTCGCCGATGTCGAGGTGGACGAGGCCCGGCATCGCATCGCCGAGCGGCCGCGGCAGCACGGCGAGCCCGGCGCCTGCCGCGCAGAGACGCGCCTGGACATCGCGATTGTTGCTGCGGAAGGCCACCTCCGCCTTGGGCAGGATGCGCTTCAGCCAGAGCGCATCGGGCATCTCGGCGAAGGCAACATCCATGGTGACGACCCGCATGCCGGTGCCGTCGCCTGGTCGCGGCCGTTTCGTCCCTTTGGCGCCATAGAGACCGTAGGACACGCGGAGCAGCCGGCGCGCGATCACGTCGGTCTCGTCGAAGCGGCTGATGCGGAGGACGATGTCCGCCTCGCGCCGCGCCAGGCTGTAGAAGCGCGCATCGGTCAGCAGCTCGACGCAGACTCTCGGATGCGCCCGGCCGAACTCCGCCAGCACCGGCGCCAGCACGTGGATGCCGAACCAGTCGGAGGAGGACAGGCGCAGCATGCCCTGGAGCTCGGCGCCCTGGCCCGCGAGCTGCCGCTCCAGAGCGAGGGCTTCCTCTTCGATGCGCTCGGCATGGGCCAGCACCGAATCGCCCTCGTCGGTCAGCACGAAACCCGCGGGTGTCCGCTGGAACAGCGTCTGTCCGACCGCGCTCTCCAGGGCGCGCAGGCGGCGTCCCATGGTGGGCTGGGTCTGGCCGAGCTTGCGGGCCGCGGCGCCGAGCGTGCCCTCGCGGGCGATCGCCAGGAAGATGCGGAGATCGCTCCATTCCATCGGTGCCTTCTCCAAACAAATCTGCATGGCAAGCGTATAGGATCTTGGCTTTTCATGCACGGAAGAAGGGGCCACATTGCGCACATCGAAGCCGCAAGCAAGACCAGCCGGGAGCAGCACCGTGACCGATGCCGACACCATGACCGCCGCCGTTCTCGACGCGCCCGGCGCGGCGTTCCGCCTCGCCCGGCTGCCCAAGCCTGGTCCGGGACCGGGCCAGGTGCTGCTGCGGATCGCGGCGAGCGGGATCAACCCGCTCGACCTCAAGATCGCCGCCGCGGCGGCACCGCACGCGCGCCATCCGTTGCCGGCGATACTCGGGCTCGACGCTGCCGGCGTCGTGGCGGCGGTGGGGCCCGGCGTCGGCGGGTTCCGGCCCGGGGACGCGGTTTACGGCATGGTGGGCGGCGTCGGCGGCCACCAGGGCACGCTCGCCGAGTTTGCCGCCGTCGACGCCGATCTGCTGGCGCCGAAGCCGGCCGGGCTCTCGATGCGTGAAGCGGCGGCGCTGCCGCTCGTCTTCATCACCGCCTGGGAAGGGCTCGTCGACCGCGCTGCCGTCGGCGCCGGCCAGAAAGTGCTGATCCATGGCGGCGCAGGCGGCGTCGGCCATGTCGCCATCCAGCTCGCCAAGGCGCGGGGCGCGGAAGTCTTCGCCACCGGGTCCGCGCCGCAGCGCGCCGCGATCGAGCGGCTCGGTGCCGCCTTCATCGACCATCGCGCCGAGGCCGTCGAGGACTATGTCAGGCGTTGCACCGGCGGCGCGGGCTTCGATCTCGTCTACGACACCGTCGGCGGCGCGACCCTCGATGCGTCCTTCCTGGCGATCCGCCGCTTCGGACACGTGGTAAGCGCGCTGGGCTGGGGCACCCATGCCCTGGCGCCGCTGTCGTTTCGCGGCGGGACCTACTCGGGCGTCTTCACCCTGCTGCCGCTGCTCACCGGCGAGGGGCGCCGGCATCATGGCGAGATCCTCCGCGCGGCGATGCGGCTGGCGGAGAGCGGGCAGCTCGCGCCGATCGTCGATCCCCGGCGCTTCACCCTGGAGACGGTGGGCGAGGCCCATCGCGTTCTCGGCGAGCGCGGCGCCCACGGCAAACTGGTTGTCGAGATGGATTGACGGCGGCGCCGGCCGGCCCCGCGGAGTCTGAATACGGGCGCAGGACTTTCGGTCGGAGCGCCGCGATCTTCAGCGACTGGTAGCAATGTTGCGCGAGCATATCACCCACGATCGGGCGATATGCAGGAGCGCGTGGTGGGCAAGCGGAAGAAACTGCTGCACCGGGCCTTGCGGATGAGCGGCGAGGTGCTGCGGGACGTGCAGGAGAAGGCGCGGGTGGAGCGGCGCTGGCACATCGTCGGCGACGGCCGCCCGCCGCGTCGGTCGCGCAAGAACTACGGCTATATCGACGAGCTCGCGCGGCTGCAGTTCGAGCTGCTGAAGCTGCAGGAATGGGTGCGCCTCCAGGGTCTCAAGGTGGTGGTGGTGTTCGAGGGTCGCGACGCCGCCGGCAAGGGCGGCGTCATCAAGCGGATCGCCGAGAGCCTAAACCCGCGCTTCTGCCGCATCGTGGCCCTCGCCACGCCGACCGAGCGCGAGCGCGGCCAGTGGTATTTCCAGCGCTACGTGGAGCAGTTGCCGGCGCGTGGCGAGATCGTGCTGTTCGACCGCAGCTGGTACAACCGCGCCGGCGTCGAGCACGTCATGGGCTTCTGCACCGAGGAGGAATACCGCGAGTTCCTGCGCGCCTGTCCGCTCTTCGAGGAGATGCTGGTGCGCTCCGGCATCCTCCTCATCAAGTACTGGTTCTCGGTCAACGACGAGGAGCAGGAGCGCCGCTTCCGCGAGCGCATGAAGAACCCGATCAAGCGCTGGAAGCTCAGCCCCATGGACATCCAGTCGCGCGAGCGCTGGGTGGAATATTCCCGCGCCAAGGACCGGATGCTGAAATACACCGACCGCAAGCTCACGCCCTGGCACATCGTCAACGCCGACAGCAAGAAGAAGGCGCGGCTCAACTGCATTGCCCATCTCTTGCGCCAGATCCCCTACAAGGACCTGCGTCCGGTGCAGCTCGAGCTCTCGCCGCGCCAGCCCGACGGCGGCTACGTCCGTCCGAAGAAGTCGAGCCAGCGCTGGATCCCGGAGATCTATTGAGCGCTGGTGACCGGCCCCGGGCGGGGCGGCGAAGCCTCAGCGTCGCAGCTTGTCGAGGGTGATCGGCAGGTCGCGCACGCGCTTGCCGGTCGCGTGATAGACCGCGTTGGCGATCGCCGAGGCGACGCCGACGATGCCGATCTCGCCCACGCCCTTGATGCCGAGCGGATTGATCTTGTCGTCGGGCTCGTCGACGAAGATCACCTCGATGTCGTGCACGTCGGCGTTCACCGGCACGTGGTACTCGGCGAAATCGGCGTTCATGATGCGGCCGAAGCGATGGTCGTACTGCGCCTCCTCATGGAGCGCCATGCCGATGCCCCAGACCATGCCGCCGATCATCTGGCTGCGCGCGGTCTTAGTGTTGAGGATGCGGCCGGCGGCGACCGCGGTAACCAGGCGGGCGACGCGGATGACGCCGATCTCCTCGTCCACCCGCACGTCAGCGAAGACCGCCGAATGCACGTTCTGCGCATGGTTGCCCGGCTTCGGCTCGAAGGATTTCTGCTGCTCCAGGCGGTCGGTGCCGCCGTGGCGCATTGCGTCGGCAATGGAGACGGCGCGGCGGGGATCGCGCCGGCTCGCGACGCTGCCCTCTCGGAGGACGACATCCTCCGCCCGGAGTTCGGCGAGCGGCGAGGCCGGCATATCCTTCGCAAGGCGCAGCAGATCGTCGCGAAGCGCGGCGGCAGTGAGCTGGATCGCGCTCGCGACCGAGGCTGCGGTCCAGGATCCGCCCTCGACCGGTGCCGGCGGCAGCGAGCTGTCGCCGAGCTTCACGCTGATGTTCTCCAGCGGCAGCCCCAGCATGTCGGCGGTGACCTGGGCCATGATCGTGTAGGTGCCGGTGCCGATGTCCATCGTGGCGCAGGCGACCTCGGCGTGCCCGTTGGCGGTGAGCACGATGCGGGTCGCCATGTTGATCTCGAGCGCCTCCCAGATGCCGGTCGCCATCCCCCAGCCGACGAGGTCGCGGCCGTCGCGCATCGAGCGCGGCTCGGGATTGCGCCGCCGCCAGCCGAATGCCTCGGCGCCCCGCCGGTAGCATTGCCGCAGCTCCTTGCTGGTGAAGGGCATGTCCGCGTTCTGGTCGCGCTCGGAATAGGCGCGATCGCGGAGCTCCAGTGGATCGAGCTTGAGCGCCACGGCGAGCTCGTCCATCGCGCATTCGAGGGCGAAGACGCCGCTCGCGGCGCCCGGCGCGCGCATGTCGCAGGGCGTGGCGACGTCGAGCTGCACCAGCCGGTGATCGTATTTCGCGGCGGCGCTCCGATAGAGCGCGCCCGACCAGATCGTGTCCTTGCGGGCGAAGGACTCGAATTGCGAGGTCATCGCGATCGCCTCCTGGGTGATCGCGTCGAGGGACCCGTCCGACCTGGCGCCGAGCGCGAGACGGTGGATCGTCGCCGGCCGGTAGCCCAGCGAGTACATCTGCCGACGCGTCAGCACCAGCCGCACCGAGCGCTCGAGCGCTCGGGCCGCCAGCACCGCCAGCGCCACGTTGTACTGCGGGCGAAGCCCGCTGCCGAAGGCACCGCCGACGAAGGGGGAGATCACCTGGATCTCCGCCGGCTTCATGCCGAAGACGCCGCAGAGATAGCGCTGCACGTTCTGCACGCCCTGGGTCTTGTCGTAGACCGTGAGCCTGCCGCCGCCTTCCCAGATCACGGTGGAGGCAAAGAGCTCCATCGGATTGTGGTACTCGGCCGGAGTGAAGTACTCGGCCTCGTGCCGGATGGCGGCGCCGGCGAGCGCGCTGACCGCGTCGCCGCGCGGCTTCGACGGCGTCAGCGCGAAGGTGTCCTCGGCAAGCGGAATGCCTTCGTCGCGGTGTTGGTGCAGGTCGGTCGCGTGCGGCGCCGCCTCGTACTCGACGGCAACGAGAGAGGCAGCGAAGCGGGCGATCTCCCATTCCTCCGCCAGCACCAGCGCCACCGGCTGGCCGTTGAACAGGATGCGGTCGTCGTAGAGCGGCCGGAACGGCGCGCCATCGGGTGCCACGTCGTCCTTGTGCGCCGCGTCGTTGTCCGCCATCGGCGGCCGGTTCTCGTGAGTCAGCACGGCGATCACGCCGGGGACGCGGCGCGCGGCGCCGCTGTCGATGCGGCGGATGCGGCCCCGGGCGACGGTCGAGGTCACCAGGCTGCCGTGGGCGAGGCCGGGCCGGGCGAACTCGCCGGCATATTTCGCCGCTCCGGTGACCTTGGCGCGGCCGTCGACGCGGGAGGTGGGGGTGCCGATATAGGCTGCCATGGCGCTCACCGGATCTTCTTGTCGGATTGCGATTGCGGCTCGCCGCGCGCCGCCTGGCCCAAGGTGCGGAGGATGGCGCGTCGGGCGAGGTCGATCTTGAAGTCGTTGTGGCCGAAGCCCCTGGCATCGTGCAGCAGCAGGTCCGCGGCACGCGCGAAGACGGTTTCGTCGGCGCGCTCGCCTTTCAGCGCGGCTTCCGCCTCCGGCCTGCGCCAGGGCTTGTGGGCGACGCCGCCCAAGGCCAGGCGCGCGTCCTTGATCGTGCCGTTCTCCACCTCGAGCGCCGCCGCCACCGAGATCAGCGCGAAGGCGTAGGAGAGCCGGTCGCGGATCTTGAGATAGCTGTAGTTGGCCGCGAAGCCCTTGGCGGGGAGTTCCACCGCGGTGATGATCTCGCCGGGATCGAGATTGCTGTCGCGCTCGGGCGTGCTGCCGGCGAGGCGATGGAAATCGGCAAAGGCGATCCGCCGCTCGCCCTTGGGGCCCAGCACATGCACCTCGGCGGCGAGCGCCGCCAGCGCCACGCACATGTCCGAGGGATGCACCGCGATGCAATGCTCGCTGGTGCCGAGGATCGCGTGCCCGCGGTTGAGGCCCTCGCGGGCGGCGCAGCCGCTGCCGGGCTGGCGCTTGTTGCAGGGCGTCGCCGTGTCATAGAAGTAGGCGCAGCGCGTCCGCTGCAGCAGGTTGCCGCCGGTCGTAGCCATGTTGCGGAGCTGCTGCGAGGCGCCGGCGAGGATGGCGCTGCCGACGAGTGGATAGCGTTTCTGGATCAGCGGGTGGTAGGCGAGGTCGCTGTTCGGCACCAGGGCGCCGATGCGGAGCCCGCCGCCGGCGGTCTCCTCCACGGATTTCAGCGGCAGGCGCGAGATGTCGATGAGCCGCGCCGGGCGCTCGACATTCACCTTCATGAGGTCGATCAGGTTGGTCCCGCCGGCGATGAATTTCGCGCCGGGGGCGGCGGCCATCAGCCTGATGGCCTCGGTGGCATCGCCGGCGCGGGCGTAGGCGAAATTGATCATGGCTTGCCTCCCATCGCGTCCATCGCCTGCTGGATCGCGGCGACGATGTTGGGATAGGCGGCGCAGCGGCAGATGTTGCCGCTCATGAGCTCGCGGATCTCGTCGGCGGTGCGAGCCTTGCCCTCGGCGATGAGGCCGGCCGCAGAACAGATCTGTCCGGGCGTACAGTAGCCGCACTGGAAGGCGTCGTGATCGATGAAGGCCTGCTGCAGCGGGTGCAGCGCGCCGTCCCGCTCCAGTCCCTCGATGGTGGTGATCGCGGCGCCGTCATGCATGACGGCGAGCGTCAGGCAGGAATTGATGCGCCGCCCGTCCAGCAGCACGGTGCAGGCGCCGCACTGGCCGTGATCGCAGCCCTTCTTGGTGCCGGTGAGGTCGAGGCGGTCGCGCAGCAGGTCGAGCAAACTCGTCCATGGCGCGATTTCGATCCGCCTCTCGACACCGTTGATCGTGAGGGTGACCGGGATCTTCTCCGGCATCGGCATTGCCTCCGGGCCGGATCGGCCCGTCGTGCTCGCTTGCGCCATCGGCATCCTCCGCGTGCTTCGAGGAGAGATAACTCTTCTCGCATGCCGGAGTTGCCGGTTCTCAATCGATCTTGGCTCGTTTTGGCCGCGCTTGCCGTGGTGCTCCGCGCGCACGGAACCGCGCGGAGAGACAGCGGTGCCTCGCGCCTCTATTGATTATCTTCCGCGTGCCTTGCTGCCTCTTCTATGAGCGCGGCGACTTCCTTGGGGTGTGAGCGATAGACGGAGTGGCTCGCGCCCGCGATCTCGACCTTGTGGCTGTGGGCGCGGGCGGCGTACATCCGCTCGAGATCCGGGCTGATGATGTGATCGGCCTTCGCCACCATGTACCAGCTCGGCTTCAGCTTCCAGGCCGGGTTGGTGATGGGAGTGGTGAAGACGCTCGCCCGCGTGAAGAACTGCGAGCGCGCCTCGAACTCCGCCTCGGCTGCAGGCAGATCCGCCGCGAACTCGGCATGGTATCGCTTGGGGTCGATATAGGCGTAGCCGTCCGGCGTCTTCTCGATCGCGTCGCGGCCGAGCGCCGGGAAGCGGCCGGCATTGCCGCTCTCGGTCTCGCCCTCGTCGGGGGCATGCGCCGCGATATAGACGAGACCGACGACCTTCGGATCGGTGCCGGCCTCGGTGATGATGGCGCCGCCGTAGCTGTGCGCCACCAGGATGACGGGGCCGGTCTGCCGGTCGAGCATGCGCTTGGTCGCCGCCACATCCTCGGCGAGGCCGGTGAGCGGCTGCTGTACGATCGTCACGTTGTAGCCGTCGCGGGAGAGGATGTCGTAGACCGGTCGCCAGCCCGAGCCGTCGACGAAGGCGCCGTGGATGAGCACGATGTTCCTGGCCGGCGCGGCTTCGGCGTCGCCTGCCGCCGCGGCGAGCAGTCCCGTCACGAAGGCGAGGGACACGGCGAGGCGCAAGGTCTGGGTCAAGGGGTCGCTCCGAGGTCGATCGCGCGACGGCCGCGCGAGCGCACACCTACCGCAGGCGGCCGGCCGCCGATTGATCGGTACTGCTGCCGATCAGAGAGGCTTGCGCCTTTGACCGCCGCTCCTCAGAGCGTGATCACCATGCCGTCGGCGGCGGCCTCGCAGCCGCTCTCGCCGGCGCGGGCCAGCATGTCGGGGCTCATGTGGGTAAGCACCACGCGCTTGGCGCCGATCTCCGGCAGATGGCGGGCGAGGGTCGCGAAGTCGAGGTGGAACTTGATCGCCTTCTCGAAGAAATAGGTCTCGGCGATGAAGAGATCGGCGCCGGTCGCCGCCTCGCGGAGGTCATCGACCCACTCCGTGTCGCCGGAATAGCAGAGCGTCCTGCCGTCGACGGAGATCCGCAGAGCGAAGGGCGGCGCGCCGCAGGGATGCCGCATGAGGTAAGGCGTGACCTCGATCCCCTCGACGTCGTGGCTGGTGCCTGGTGCCAGCTCGCGGATCTCGACGGCGAAGCGGCGCTCTACCTTGGTCGAGCCGGGAAAGAAATTCTCCATCGCGGTGTCGAGCCGCTCGCGCAGGCCCGGCGGCCCGGCGATGACGAGCGGCGCGCTGCGACGGCTCACGAGCTGGGCATCCAGGATGAAGAAGGGCAGGCCACCGAAGTGATCGCCGTGCAGATGGGTGATCAGGATGGCGCGGACAGCATTGGGATCGACGGCGAATTTGCGGATCGCGATCATCGAGGAGGCGCCGCAGTCGATCAGGAACGCGCCGCGCCCGTCGCGGACGTGAAAGCAGGTGTTGAAGCGCCCGCCGCTGCCGAACGCATCGCCCGAGCCCAGGAACCGCAACTCCATCGCAGTCTCCGTTTGACGGATGGACGGCCAGTTTATACATTGAGAAATGTAATGTCAAAACGTGTTAGATCGCGAAATGAAATATAAGCGGCCGACCGTCGTCGTTTCCTGCCGCGTCCATCCGGAGGTCCTCGACCGGCTCGGCGAGACCTGCGACGTGCTGCCCAACGACAGCACCGAGGCGCTGACATCGGAAGAGCTCGGGCGGCGCTGCCGCAAGGCGCAGGCGCTGATGGCCTTCATGCCGGAACGCATCGACGATGATCTTCTCGCCACCTGCCCCGATCTCCGCATCGTCGCCTGCGCGCTCAAGGGCTATGACAATTTCGATGTCGAGGCGTGCACGCGGCGAGGCGTCTGGCTCACCATCGTGCCGGATCTGCTGACGGCGCCTACCGCGGAGCTCACCATCGGGCTGATGATCGCGCTCGCCCGCAACATCCTGCCGGGCGACCGGCTGCTGCGCGATGGCGCGTTCCGAGGCTGGCGTCCGATCCTCTACGGGGAAGGGCTCGACGGCGGCACAGTCGGGCTGGTGGGCGCGGGGGCGGTGGGGAAGGCGCTCGCGCGGCGCCTCGCCGGCTTTCGCGCGACGCTGCTTTATACCGACACGCAGCCGCTCGCGCCAGACGAGGAGGACGCGCTCAGGCTGCGCCGCCTTTCGCGCGACGCGTTGCTGGCGCAGAGCGATTTCGTCGTGCTCTGCCTGCCGCTGCTGCCCGCCACCCGCCATCTCGTGAATGCGGAGTTCCTCGCGCGCATGCAGCCAAGCGCCTTTCTCGTCAACACCGCGCGCGGGTCGCTGGTGGACGAGGCGGCGGTCGCCGATGCGCTCGAGAGCGGCCATCTCGGCGGCTACGCCGCCGACGTCTTCGCCATGGAGGACTGGGCGCTGCCGGAGCGGCCGCGAGAGGTCTCGGCGCGGCTGCTGGCGAGCGGCAGGACAGTGCTGACGCCGCATCTGGGTTCCGCCGTCGACGGCGTGCGCCGCGAGATCGCGCTCGCGGCAGCCACCAGCATTCTGGAGGCGCTGCGCGGCGAGCTGCCCTCCGGCGCGGTGAACCGGCCGCGGCGGCCGCGGGGCGGCGCCGCGCCATGATCGATCTCGACCAGGTCCGGAGCTTCGTCGCGGTGATCGACGCCGGCAGCTTTCGCGACGCCGCCGGGCGCCTTGATATCGCGCAGCCCACGGTCTCGCAGCATGTCCAGAAGCTCGAGGCAGCGGTCGGTCATCTGCTGATCGAGCGCAGCCGCGCCCGCGCCGTCACGACCCCGGCTGGCTCGCGCTTCCTGCCTTTGGCGCGCACGCTGCTGCGGCTTGCCGAGCGGGCTGCGGCCGTTCTCGATCGCGGCAGCCTCGCCATCGGCGCCAGCAGCAACATCGGCGTCTATCTGCTGCAGCCGCTGCTGCGCGCCTTTCGCGCGGCGCAGCCGTCACTGGGACCGCTCGAGATCCGGATCGGCACCAATCTCGAGACTGCCCGTCGCCTGGAGGATGGCGAGATCGATATCGGCCTCATGGAATGGTGGGACGACCGGCAGGGCTTCGAGGCGGCGATCTGGCGCCGCGAGAAGCTGGTGGTGATCGTGTCGCCCGAGCATCCCTGGGCCGGCCGGAAATCGGTCGAGAAGGCGCTGCTGCTGCGCGAGCCGATGATCGGCGGCGAACCCGGCACCGGCACCGCGCGGCTCCTGCAGCAGGCCTTCGGCGTCGCGGCCGGCACCTTGCGCATCGGGCTCGAGCTCGGCAGCACCGAGGCGGTGAAGCAGGCGGTGCGCGCCGGCCTCGGCATCTCCGTCACCCTGGCGAGCGCGGTCCGCGACGAGGTGAGGGCGGGGAGCCTGCGGGCGCTCCGGGTGCGCGAGACCCCGCTCGCGAAGCCGCTCTATTCGATCGTTCCCGCCGGCCTTTCTGCCGGGAGCGCGGCGCTTCAATTCAACGCGTTCCTGCGCGACGCCCGGGCATGAGATGATGCCCTCGGCGAGCCCGCATTCCGGTTCGGAGTCTCGAATGGCTGATCTCTCCCTGTTCCCGATCACCCGGCGCTGGCCGGCGCAGCATCCCGACCGGCTGCAGCTCTACTCGCTGCCGACGCCGAACGGCGTCAAGGTCTCGGTCATGCTGGAGGAGATTGGTCTTCCCTATGAGCCGCACGCCATCGAAATCGGCAGGAACGAGAGCTCGACGCCGGAATTCCTGTCGCTCAATCCCAACGGCAAGATCCCGGCCATCATCGATCCCGATGGGCCGGAGGGCGTGCCGTTCGGCCTCTTCGAATCCGGCGCCATCCTGCTCTATCTCGGCGAGAAGACCGGCAAGCTGCTGCCGACGGGCGCGGCGGCGCGCTGGGAGACCATCCAGTGGGTCTTCTTCCAGATGGCGAATGTCGGGCCGATGTTCGGACAGGTAGGCTACTTCCACAAATTCGCCGGCCGCGAGATCGCCGACAAGCGGCCGCTGGAGCGGTATGTGGCGGAATCGAAGCGGCTGCTCGGCGTGTTGGAGACGCGGCTCGAGGGCCGGAGCTGGATCATGGGCGACGAGTACACCGTCGCCGACGTCGCTCATCTCGGCTGGGTGCGCAACCTCGTGGGCTTCTATGGCGCCCGCGAGCTCGTCGCCTTCGACGCGCTGAGGCGGGTGCCGGACTGGCTCGAGCGCGGGCTTGCCCGGCCTGCGGTGCAGCGCGGTCTCCAGATCCCGACGCGGGCGGGTTAGCTCGGCTCCGGCTGCTCGACCACGGAGGTGTCGCGCATCCAGCCCTCGTTCTCGAGCTTGATGTATTGGATCGCGACCGCGGTGGCGTTGGCGTCGAGTTCGGGGAGCGCCTGGAACTCGGAAACCCAGCAGCGGAAGATCTGGTAGGCGAAGATGAGCTGGCCCGCCTCGTTGTAGATCTCGAGGGTGATGTTCTTGCGGAAGTCGGCGAGCGCCACCTCGGGGCTGCCGCTGAATTGCCAGACCTTGTTGGCCCAATTCTCGAAAGCCGGATCGTAGGTGATGCCGCGCTCCAGGGTGATGGCATCGAACTCGGTGCGGCCCGGCGATTTCCGGCTGGTGGAGGGATCGCCGCCCTCGCGGTGCATGATCACCTCGGTGCGTCGGACCAGCGGGCTCACCTTGCTGATGCCGGCGATGTACTGGCCATCCCATTTCAAGCGGAACTTGAAATTCTTGTAGGGGTCATGGCGGGTCGGGTTCACCGTGAATTCGGCCATCGGCGGCTCCTTTGCGGAAAAGCGTTGCGGTTTTATGCCGTTCCGGCGGGGTTTGACCCGAGAGAGTAGAGGCGGCCAGCACCATTATGGCTAGAGAGTGCTCGCCAATTTTCACCTCGGCTTAACACCTCCGGCGCATCCTCGGACCCTGGGCCTGCACGGCTTGGATCTGGGTGGATGCAAGACTTGGATACCAGAATGACGGAAGTCCTGCCGCCGGACTGTGACCGGCGTCTCCGTCAGTTCCACGAGTACTGGCTGTCGATCGCGCCGGGCGGCGGCCGGCTGCCCGGTCGTCAGCATTTCGACCCGCTCCATATTCCAGCGCTGCTCCCCTGGGTCTGGCTGCTTGACATCCATCGCAATCCCCTGCGATTCCGCTACCGGGTCACCGGTACCGAGCATCGCCGGGTCTCCGGCCGCGACGCGACCGGCCAATGGATGCATGAGCTGCATCCCAATTTCGAGAGCTTCGCCAGCTATCCCGAATTCATCGCGCTGGCCGATCGCGCGGTACCCTCCTACCGGAGAGGCCAGCCGGTCTTCCCGATCAGCGATGACGTCCGCGAGATCGAGCGGCTGATGCTGCCGCTGGCCCGGGACGGCCAGGGCGTCGACATGCTGCTGGCGATCACCATCTATCACCGCCGCTCGGACCGGCCATAGGCCGAGCCGGCTCTCTTCAATCCGAGCGAGGTTTCTGGCACTCTCTGCCTCTGCAAGCGGCAGGAGGTTGCCATGGCCACCTATATCGCGCTCTGCAAATACACGCCCGAGGGCATCAAGTCGGTTAAGGATGCGCCCAAGCGCCTCGACAAGGCGAAGGCGCTGGCGCGCAAGCTGGGCGGCCGCATGCGCGAGTTCTATCTCACCATGGGCTCCTACGACGTGATCGCCATCTATGACATGCCGGACGACGAGGCGGCGGCAAACTTCGCGCTGATCATCGGCCGAACCGGGGCGGTCTCCACCGTCACCCTGCGCGCTTTCCCCGAGGCCGACTACCGGCGCTTGGTTAAGGCGCTGCGCTGAACGTTCTCGCGTGCCGCCGCGGGCGGTCGCGGATCGCGGTGGCGAGATGCGTTGCGACGCAGCATGCAACGCTCGGTCACACTTCGCAAAAGAGCCGGCCGAGATAGCTCAAAAGCCGTCAAATGACCGCTGCCTCGCCACGATTTAGTCATTCTTCGCCGGGATCGTAGGAGGGTCGAAAACGGAGGAGGGACCCGATGCACAAGTGGAAGATCGAGGTGGTGGAGCCCAGCATCGATGACCTGCTCGGCGACGAGATCATGGTGCCGGTGATGCGCAGCGCCGGGCTCAGCGCCGAGGAGTTTCGGCTGCAGATCCGCCGGATGGCCTGCGATCTCGCGCACCGCCAGCAGGCCGGCGCCGAGCACAGCGCCTGCTGCCAGGCCCATTGAGGAAGCCGCCGGCTTTCCTCCAGCCCCTCTACCCCAGGAGCCTACCAGCGCCGCGCCCGGGCCGTCCGGGCGCGGCGCAGCGATTCCGGGGCCAGAGCCGCCTCCGGGGGTCACGCCGCCTAGAACCGGATGCGAATGCCGCCGAAGACGGAGATGGGCGGCGCCGGCCCGACGAAGCGGTTGTCGACGCCGGTGCCATTGGTCGGCACGCCAGGGGCGCCCACGCCGGTCGGATCGCCAAAGGCCCCGACCGTCGCGTAGTGGGTGTCGAAGGCGTTCTGGAGGTTCGCGAAGATCTCGAGATTCTTGGTGACGGTGTAGGAGCTGTGGAGATTGACCACCTCGTAGCCGGGCAGCTTCGGATTCTGGTTTGATTCGTCGCCGCGGTAATACTGGTCGCTGAAATAGGTGAAGACCGCGCCGACGGTCCAGTGGTCGGTAACGTGATAGTCGGCACCCACCTTGAGCTGGTGCATGGGAATGCCCGGCAGATGGTCGCCGGGCACGACGCTGATGTTGCCACTGGCGTCGGCGAGGGGGTTGCTCGGCGAGGGCAGCGTGAGCGGCGACTGGAAGGTCGCGTCGACGAGACTGTAGCTGCCGTAGACCGACCAACTCTCGTCGACATAGCCGAGACCGGTCTCGATGCCCTGCCGACGCGTCGACCCGATGTTCTGGAAGAAGCCGGTGCTGATCGACGTGGCGACGGCATAGATGTCGTCGTCGAGATCGGTGCGGAACAGCCCGGCGTTCCACTTGAAGCGGCCCGGCAGCAGGTCCTTGAGGCCGAAGGAGCCGCGCAGCCCTCCTTCGTAGGTATGCGAGACCACCTGCTTCAGCGTGGGCGGATCGGAGGAGAGCGAGGAGGGCAGGACGCAGGGCTGTGCCGGGTTGGAGCACTCGATCTCGCTTGGTGTCGGCGCCCGGTTGCCCTCGGAATAGCCGAAGTAGCCGGTGAGGTTCGGCAAGAACTTGTAGGTGCCGCCGATCGCCGGATTGAAGCGGCTGTAGCGGCTCTGGCCGGTCAGGTTCGGCCCCAGCCGGTCCACCAGATCGATCTGGGCGAGGTTGTAGCGGCCGCTGGCGGTGACCGCGAACTTCGGCGTCACGGTGAAGGTGTCGGTCAGGAAGACGCCGTAGTAGGTGTTCGAGGCGCCGAGGCTCACCGGCGTTGCGAGGAAACCCGTATTCTCGGCGGTCGAGACGAAGAACCCGGAGGGGATCACCTGCAGTGCGCCGTTGATGAGGCCGATCTCGGTGGTGGACTGGAAATCGACGTCGGAGTGATCGAGGCTGCCGCCGAACACGAAGTTGTTCTCGTGACCGAAGACGTCCCCAGTGTAGGTGGTCTGCAGGGTTCCGCCGATGCCGACGGCGTGGATCGTCTCGCTGTCGTTCTGGCCGAGAATGGAGGCACCGCCGTTGGTGACATCGGGGATGCCGCTGCCGTTCGCTTGCGTCAGCGGCGTCGCCGCGTCCGACTGGCAGAGGAAGCCGTTCGCCGGGTCGCAGGCGGTGAAGTCGCTGGTGTCGCCGTTGGAAACCGTCTGGTGGAATTCGCGCCGATAGGCATTGGCCTGGAAGGACAAGTCGTCGGTTGCCTGGTAGGAGCCGTTCAGCGTCACGAAATAGAGCTCGTCGAAATTGTTCTGCGGCGTGGTGAAGTCGAGGGACCGGTCGACCGCCAGCGTCTGGATCGGCGTGGTGCCCTGCCCGAAGAGGCGGTTGTTGGCGCCGGTGAAATTGATGTCGAGCGAGAAGCGGTCGTTGCGGCCGCCGACATCGGCATAGATCTGCTTCACGTTGTCCGGCGAGAACTGGCGCCAGCCGTCGGAATCGTAGTAGCGACCGCCGATATAGGCGCCGATGCCCTCGACCTGCTTGCCGTACTGGAAGGTGGAGCTGAACTGATTGAAGGAGCCGCCGGCGAGCTCGCTCTCGAAGCCCTGGTAGGTGAAGCCGTTCTTCATGGTCACCACGGCGGCACCGCCGAGGGCGTTCAGGCCATAGACGGGATTGGAGCTGACGATGTCGAGGCGATCGATGGCGAAATCGGGGATCAGGTCCCAGTTGACGGCGTCGCCGAAGGCCTCATTGACGCGGACGCCGTTCTGGTAGACCGCGATCCCCTGCGGCGTGCCCAGCACCGGGGAGGCCTCGAAGCCGCGATAGAGGATATCCGGCTGGAACTGGTCGACCAGGTTGTCGTTGGTGTTGACGCTGCCGGTCTGATCCTTGAGCGCATTCGTCAGGCTCGGCGTGCCCTCGCGGGTCAGGTCGGAGTGGGTGACGCTCTGGACGTTGGCGGGCACCTTGTCGCGATCGATGCCGGTGCCCGGCAGCGGCGTGGTGCCGATCACCTCGACGGTAGGGAGCGTGGTTGTGGCCTCATCGGCCGGGGGCGCAGTCTGCGCCCTTGCGGCAGAGCAGGCGAGCGCGAGGCCTACTCCCCCGGCGAGCCAGATCCGTCGTCCGGCCATTCCCCCTCCCGTCTTGCTTGTCGGGACACTCTTTGTTTCAGCTATTACGACGCCAAGTGTCGCGCTTGGCTATGTCTGGAATGCCCGATTTCTTCGGGAAAATTTCCCGAATTCGCAGTGGGCCCGCCGATCCCGCGCTTGATTGGCAGAGGCCAAACGGGCGTGGCATGCTGGGTCGGAGTCCTGGCGGCGACTGAGGCGAGGGTCTGACAGTGTCCCTGCGCGTTCGGCTGATCGGTCTGGTGGCGACGGTTCTCGCCGTCAGCCTCGCTTTCGGCGGCTTGATCGCCGCCGTCAACGCGTCGCGCTCGGTGCGAAACGAGATGCGCTCGGCGCTGATCGTGGGCCGGCAGACGATCGAGAATGGCGTCCGGGATCTGCCGGGCGCCGCCGATCCCCGTCGCGATCTCGAGCGCCTCGTTGCCTCCTTCCGGGGCAATCGGCACTTGCGCGTTACCCTGACGGAGGATGCAAGCGCCATCGCGCTGCCGCCGGTGGAAAGCGCGCCGTTCGGCCGCCTGCCTCGCTGGTTCATCGATGTCGTGGGCGTGGCGCCGGCGATCGAGCGCGTGCCGGTCACTGTCGCCGGACGATCCTATGGCTCGGTCGTGCTCGAGACCGATCCCCACAACGAGATTCTCGAGGTCTGGGATCAGCTCGGCGACAGCCTGATGGTGCTGGGTCTTTTCTCCGGCCTGACCGTGCTGCTGATCTACTTCTTCACCGGCCGCGCGCTGCGCCCGCTCGAGCGCATGGGTGCGGCGCTTGAGCGGGTCGGCCGCGGCGACTACGGGACGCGGATCGAGGAGCGCCTGACGCCGGAGCTGGCGCGCCTGCGCGACAGCTTCAATCGCATGGTGGCGCAGCTCGCCGAGGTCGATGCCGACAACCGCCGCCTCAATGAGCAGCTGCTCATCCTGCAGGAGCAGGAGCGCAAGGATCTCGCCCGGGATCTCCACGACGAGGTCGGCCCCTTCCTCTTCGCCATCAACCTGGACGTCGCCAACCTGTCGCGCCTGCTGCGAGAGGGTCGCGCGGGCGAGGCGGCCCGGCATGTCCAGGGGATCGCCGAGGCGGTCGGCCGGATGCAGCGGCAGGTGCGGAGCATGCTCGGTCGTCTGCGCCCGGTGGGGCTGACGGAGTTCGGCCTCACGGCGGCGCTCGACAACCTCGTCGAGTTCTGGCGGCGACGGCATCCCGACATCGACTACCGCATCAGCATGGCGCCCGGCTGCGCGGATCTCGGCGAGGCGACCGATATCACGGTCTATCGCGTGGTGCAGGAATGCCTGAGCAATGCGGTGCGCCACGGCCGGCCAAGCACCATCGGCGTCGCCATCGAGCGCGCCGAGCGGGGACCGGATCGCGCGGAGGTGACCGTGCAGGTGAGCGACGACGGGCGTGGCCTGAAGGAGACTTCGGTCCACGGTCTCGGCCTGCTCGGCATGAGCGAGCGCGTCAGGGCGAGAGGCGGCCGCCTGGCGCTCGCCAATCGCTCCGGCGGCGGCCTCACCGTGACCGCGGTGGTGCCGTGTTCACGGCAACGGGAAGAAGCGCCGGAGGCGGCGCAAGCAGGTGTCACATGAGAATCCTGATCGTCGATGACCACCCGATCTGCCGCGCCGGGCTGCAGCGCCTGCTTGCCGGCGACGGCGAGAACGAGGTACGGGAGGCCGCGTCCGGTCGCGAAGCGCTCGTCCTCTTCCGGGAGTTCCGGCCCGAGCTCGTGCTGCTCGATCTCAACCTGCCGGGCATCGGCGGGCTCGAGGTGATCGCGCGGCTCAAGGCGGAGGATGCGGCCGCGCGCATCCTCGTCCTCAGCATGCATGACGACCTGATCTATGTGACCCGCGCGCTGCAGGCGGGAGCGGCGGGATATCTGAGCAAGAGCGCGCCACCCGACGAGGTGCTGGAGGCGATCGGGCGCGTCGCTGCCGGCCAGAGCTACATCGAGAGTGCGATCGCCCAGGAGCTGGCGCTGATGAGCGTCCACGAGCGTTCGCACGCGCTCGAAGGTCTCTCGCGCCGCGACCTCGAGATCCTGCGCCTGCTCGGCGGCGGTGCCAGCCTGCCGGACATCGCCGAAGCGATCGGCGTCAGCTACAAGACCGTCGCCAACAACTGCAGCCAGCTCAAGACCAAGCTCGGCGTCGGCCGTACCGCCGACCTGATCCGGCTCTCGATCATGCATGGGCTGGTGGAGACCGCCGCCGCGAACCCGGGCGGCTGATCAATCCCCGAGCGCCGGCTCGACGGCGGGGGCGGGGAGCGCCACCGGCTGGCTGATCGGCAAGGTGAGGATCACCTTGAGGCCGGGGCTCGGCTGGCCAGGCTGGCTCTCGTCGAGCCGCACCGTGCCGCCGTGGAGCCGCGCCACCGCGCGCACCAGGCTGAGGCCGAGCCCGTTGCCGGGCGAGCTGCGGCTGCCCTCCAGGCGGACGAAGCGGTCGAAGACGGCGTCGCGCTTCTCCGGCGGCACGCCGGGGCCGCTGTCGGCGACCTCGATCGTCGCCCACTCGTCGCCCTTGCGGGCGATGAGGGAGACGCCGCCTGAGGGCGTGTACTTGAGCGCGTTGTCGAGCAGGTTTGCGATCGCCTGGGAGAGCAGGTGGCGGTCGCCGCGCACCAGGACGCCGCTGTCGAGATCGACGGCGAGCTCCAGGCCCTTCTCGTCGGCGACCGGCTCGTAGAGCTCGGCGACCGAGCGCGCGATCTCCTCGAGACTGACCACCGCCATCGTCTCGCGCCGGGAGCCCGCCTCCGCCTCGGCGATGCTGAGGAGCGCGTTGAAGGTACCGAGCAGCGTGTCCGCCTCGGTGATGGTCTGCCGCAGCGCCTCGCCATAGCGCTGGGCGTCCGGCTTCTCCAGCAGCGTCACTTCCAGGCGGGCGCGGAGCCGCGCCAGCGGCGTGCGCAGGTCGTGGGCGATGTTGTCGGTGACCTGGCGCATGCCCACCATCAGCCGCTCGATCTGGTCCAGCATGGCGTTGAGGTTGGTGGCGAGCTGGTCGAACTCGTCGCCGGAGCCGGTGAGGGGGACGCGCTGGGCGAGATCGCCGTGGATGATGCGCTCGCTGGTGCGGTTCACCTGGTCGACGCGCCGCAGCATGTTGTGGGTCATGAAGAGGCCGCCCACCACGCCGAGGCCCAGGGTCAGCAGCGATGCCCAGGACAAGGTGCGCAGGATGCTGGCGCGGAACAGGATGGCGTTTTCCAGATCGCGACCGATCAGCAGGTGATATCCGCCCGGCAGGTCGAAGGTGGTGGCGCGGGCGGGATGGCGCTCGGTGATGCCCTTCTCCTTCACCTCGATCGGAAAGCTGATCCAGCCCGGCCGGACGTTCTTCGCCTCCGGCCATTGCGAGAGATTGCCGGCGATCGGCTGATAATCCGAATTGACGATCAGGTAGAGCGTCTCGTCGCTGCGCCGCTCGCCGACGCTGCGCTCGGCGATGATCTGCACCAGCCCGGTGAGGCCGCGCTGCTCATATTGTTCCGAGAGGCCGGTGAGCTCGGCGTCGAGGGTCGCCTCGGTCTGCCGCTCGATGAGGTCGGCGGTGGAGAAATAGATGAAGGCCAGCAGCGACAGCACCGAGGTGGCGAACAGCGCCAGGTAGAGCGCCGCCAGCCGGAAGGCGTTGGTGCGCAGCAGCCGGGAAAGCGGGCGCTGCGTCGGCATCACTCTCTCCCCCGCAGGACGTAGCCGGCGCCGCGCACGGTCTGCAGCAGCGCATGGGGGAAGCCCTTGTCGATCTTCTGGCGAAGCCGGCTGATATGGACGTCGATCACGTTGGTCTGCGGGTCGAAGTGATAGTCCCAGACGTTCTCCAGCAGCATCGTCCGCGTCACCACCTGGCCGGCGTGGCGCAGGAGATACTCCAGCAGGCGGAACTCCCGCGGCAGCAGGTCGATGGTCTGGCCGCCGCGCCGGACGCTGCGGGTCAGCAGATCCATCTCGAGATCGTCCACCCTGAGCTTGGTGTTGGCGGCAGGGGCGCCGCCCCGGCGCAGCAGCGCCTCGAGGCGCGCCAGCAGTTCCGAGAAGGCGAAGGGCTTGACGAGATAATCGTCGCCGCCGGCGCGCAGCCCCTTGACCCGGTCGTCCACCGCGCCGAGCGCGCTCAGGATCAGCACCGGAGTGCGCATTTCCGCCGCCCGGAGTGCGCCGATCACCGAGAGTCCGTCCATCCCCGGCAGCATGCGATCGACGATGAGCGCGTCATAGGAGCCGGAGGTGGCAAGGAACAGCCCCTCCCGGCCATCCGGCGCGTGGTCGACCACGTAGCCGCTCTCTCCCAATCCCTTGACGAGATAGGCGGCGGCCTCGCGATCGTCCTCGATGACCAGAACCTTCATGACGTCCAGTGGTGCGCTGCCGGTGGGGGCAAGCTCCCGTTCGCTAAACCGAAGCCCTGAACATCTGGTTTAGCAGCCCGCCGCGCGCAATGCTCGCGCGATCAGCGGATGTGCCTGGACGCAAGAAAATCGGCGCCGCCGGTCGGGGGGCCGGCGGCGCCGCGCGGGGGCCAGCTCAGGTGAGTGTGACCGCCAGAGCCACCAGCCAACCGACCATCAGCACGAGACCGGTCTCCCGGTCGAGCCATGGCCAGGCTGGGGAACGGCTGGTGGCGCTGCGCTTGGTGCACATCGGGGGAACCTCCCTGAGCTTGGAAGGCGACTTTATCATCGGAACAAATCAGGAACAAGCGGAATTTGGGGCGATTATTCCGTTACGGGATAATCGCCGAATTTGGCGTGCTCGCGAACGGCTGCGCGACACCTGGAAAGCGCGGCAGATCCCCGGAGTATGATGGGTGCGACCAAGCACGTCGGGAGGCGGGCGACGAGGCGATGAACGAGGGACAGCGAAAATACTGGACCGCTTCCGGGCCGGGCGGTGTGCTCCGGGTCGAGCGGCATTTCGGTGATCGGGAGGTCCGCTGCTTCAGCGAGCGGCCGCCCCATCTCGACGCACTTTTTCGTGCGGTGGCCGCGCGTCATGGCGGGCGCGAAGCGGTGGTGGGGGATGGCAAGCGGCTCAGCTACGCCGAGCTCGATGGGCTCGTCGCCAACGCTGCCGGCAACCTGGCGCGGCACGGACTCCGCAAGGGCGACCGGCTGGCGCTGCTGCTCGACAATTGCCCGGAGTTTCTTGTCTTCCTTCTCGCCTGTGCGCGGCTCGGCATCATTGCGGTGCCGCTCGGGGTCCGCCAGCGCGGGCCCGAGCTCGCCTACCTGCTCGCCGATTGCGGCGCGGTGGCGTTGATCTTCGAGGCGGAGCTCGCCGGCAACCTGCCGCCCGCCGAGCGCACGCCGGCGCTGCGGCTGCACTTTGCCGCCGGCGGGGCGAGCGCCGGCGCGGAGCCGGCGGAGACCCTGCTGACCGGAGCGCCCCCGCCGCCGCAGCCGGCGATCGGCGAGGAGGAGACGGCGGTCATCCTCTATACCTCCGGCACCACCGGCCAGCCGAAGGGCGCCATGCTGACCCATCTCGGGCTGGTGCATTCGGCGATGGCGTTTGCCCGCTGCATGGGATTGAGCGATGGCGAGCGGACGATCCTTGCCGTGCCCGCCTCTCACGTCACCGGTCTCGTCGCGATCCTGCTCGCGGTGGTGAATGTCGGCGGCACCAACGTCCTGATGCGCGCCTTCAAGGCGCGGGAATTCCTGGAGCTCGCGGCACGCGAGCGGCTCACCTATGCGCTGATGGTGCCCGCACAGTACATTCTCTGCCTGATGGATCCGGACTTCGACCGCTTCGATCTCAGGTCCTGGCGGATCGGCGCCTTCGGTGGCGCGCCGATGCCGGCGGCCACCATCGAGGCGCTCGCCGAGCGCCTGCCGGACCTCACGCTCATCAACGCCTATGGCGCCACCGAGACCACCTCGCCCACCACCATCATGCCGCCCGGCGAGAATGCCGCCCATCTCGACAGCATCGGGCAGGTGGTGCCCTACGCCGACATGCTGGTGGTCGATGCTGAGGGGAGGCCGCTGCCGCCCGGCAGCACCGGCGAGATCTGGATCAAGGGGCCGATGGTGGTGCCGGGGTATTGGGGGAAGCCCGAGGCGACCGCGGCCAATTTCGTCGACGGCTACTGGCGGTCGGGAGACGTCGGGTCGATCGATGCCGAGGGCTTCGTCCGCCTCTACGATCGCGTCAAGGACATGATCAACCGTGCCGGCTACAAGGTCTACAGCGCCGAGGTCGAGAACGTCATGAGCTATTGCCCGGGCGTCGTGGAGTGCGCCGTGGTGGGGCGGCCCGATCCGGTGCTGGGCGAGCGCGTGCAGGCCTTCGTGGTGCCGCGCGATCCCGGCGTCACCGCCGAGGCGATCCGCGCCTTCTGCGCCCAGCGCATGGCGGACTACAAGGTGCCGGAAGTGATCGCGTTCAGCAGCGAGCCGCTGCCGCGCAACGCCAACGGCAAGGTACAGAAGGCCGCGCTGCGCCAGCGGGCGCGGGCTGGGAGCTAGGCCGCCCGCTCGTCCGCCAGCGGCGCGCGGTGGCTGCGCTCCCAGTCGATCATGTAGTCGCGGGTCATCGGAACGGCGTCGACCGCCTTCGCGAGCTGCATCTGGAACACCAGATGGCCCTGGTGGCGGAACGCCATCTCGGAGCCCGCGAGATAGAACTCCCACATGCGGCAGAAGCGCTCGTCGTAGAGCGCGCGGATGCGCTCGCGGTTGGCGTTGAAGCGCTGGCGCCACGCCTTCAGCGTCTCTGCATAGTGGAGGCGCAGCACCTCGATGTCGGTGACCCAGAGCTTCAGCTGCTCCGTTACCGGCAGCACTTCGGAGAGCGCCGGCGAATAGCCGCCGGGGAAGATGTACTTGCGGATCCACGGATTGGTGCCGGCGGGCCCGTCCATGCGACCGATCGAGTGCAGCAGCGCGACGCCGTCGGGCTTCAGCAGCTCCTGCACCTTGGCGAAGAAGACGGGATATTGCGGCACCCCCACATGCTCGAACATGCCGACCGAGACGATGCGGTCGTAGCTGCCCTGATGGACGCGATAGTCGCAGAGCTCGAACGTCACGCGGTCGGCCAGCCCGGCGGCCTGGGCGCGGCTCTGCGCCACTTTGAGCTGCTCGGTGGAGAGGGTGAGGCCGGTGACCTCGACGCCGCATTCGCGCGCCAGGTAGAGCGCCATGCCGCCCCAGCCGCAGCCGATGTCGAGCACCTTCTGGCCGGGCTTCAGCAGCAGCTTCGAGGCGATGTGGCGCTTCTTGTTCGCCTGCGCCTCCTCGATGGTGATGCCCGGCGTTGGGAAATAGGCGCAGGAGTACTGCCGGTCGGCATCGAGGAAGAGGTCGTAGAGCGTGGCGGAGAGGTCGTAGTGATGGGCGACGTTGCGATGCGAGCGGGAGACCGGATTGTACTGCTGCAGATAGCGGAACATGTGGCGGCACCGCTCCTGGAGGCGGATCCTCCAGTCGGGCGTCACCACGCCCAGATTCTCGCAGGCGAGATTGAGGAAGTCGGCAATCGACGCATTCTCGACCGTGAGCGTGCCGTCCATGAACGCCTCGCCCGCGTAGAGGCTCGGGTTTACCGCCAGCTTCCAATGCAGCGCTGGATCATGCAGGCGGATGGTGATCGCTGGGCCTGGCGTCCCGGCAAATACATGGGCGGTGCCATGAGCATCCACCACCGTCAGTTTGCCCCGCCGGATCAGGCGGCGGAGTATGAGCGACGCCAGCATCGCTTCCTCCTGGAGCTTGGCCGATAAGACTCGTCTACTATTGGACAATACTCCGGCATTCACAAGCCCCGGCCGTGCTAGGCAGGCCCGCAAAAATGCCGGAGCCACAGGCGCCAGACCGCGCTTCGGTACCGCCGGCGCCGGTCGGGCGGAAAGGCACCTGATCCCTTAAAGCATGTCGAGGGGTCGTCGTTCCGTCGGTGCGGGAAAGGCGCGGTCGATCTCCCGCAGCTCTTCCGGCGTCAGCTCGAGGTCCAGGGCGGCTCGGTTGTCCCGGACATGGTCGAGGTGCGCCGCTTTCGGGATGGCGACGACGCCTTCCTGGTGCAGGAGCCAGGCCAGCGCGACCTGCGCCGCGGTGACCCCGCGGTGCGTCGCCACCCGTTTCAGAATGCGCTTGCCCAGCAGGCCGCCCTGGTCGATCGGCGAATAGGCCATGACCGGAATCCCGCGCTTGCGGCACCACGGGAGCAGGTCCCATTCGATCCCGCGGCGCGCCAGGTTATAGAGCACCTGGTTGGTCGCGACCGAAGCGCCCCCTTGCAGCTTGACCCAGGCTTCCATGTCGGCGGTGTCGAAGTTGCTGACGCCGTGATTGCGGATCTTGCCGGCGCGCTGCAGATCCTGAAACCCCGCCAGCGTCTCCTCGAACGGCGCGTTGCCGATCCAATGCAGGAGATAGATGTCGAGATGATCCGTCTTGAGCCGCCGCAGGCTGCGCTCGCAGGCGGCGACCACCCCCTTGCGGCTGGCGTTATGGGGATAGACCTTGCTGACCAGAAACACCTCGCTGCGGCGGCCGGCGATCGCCTTGCCGACCAGCTCCTCCGCACCACCCTCGCCATACATCTCCGCGGTGTCGATCAGGGTCATGCCGAGATCGATGCCGAGGCGGAGCGCCTTGACGACGTCGGCGCCAGAGGAGCCTGCCTCCCCCATGCGCCAAGTGCCGAGGCCCAGCACCGGCATCGGAGCACCGGAAGGCAGATGCAGGTAGCGCATGCGAAGGTTCCCAAGCCTGCGTCGGGCGAATTCTGCGCGACCAGGTCGTGCTGTGCTAGCCCTCTTGCCCGCATTTCTAGTGAATGTGATCGTTTATCACGTGACAAATATCTGATTGATTGCCGATGCGAGGAGGGAGCGGGCGATGACAGAAATTGTTACAGAGGATCCGCCGGTCGAGCCGGGCTGGGTCAAGGTGGTGGAGGCGCGGACCGGCCGCTTCGCGGCACGGCTGCTTGACGGCCGGCACCAGCTGGTGGCGGACGAGCCCAAAGAGGTCGGCGGCAGCGACCTGGGGCCCGGACCCTACGAGCTCCTACTGATGGCGCTCGGCGCCTGCAAGACGATGACGGTCCGGCTCTACGCCGAGCGCAAGCAGTGGCCCCTGGAGCAGGTGAGCGTGCGGCTCCGCCATCGGCGCATCCATGCGCAGGACTGCGCTGACTGCGAGACGAAGGAGGGGATGCTCGACCGCATCGACTGCGTGATCGAGCTCGCGGGCGCGCTCGACGGGGAGCAGCGCGCCCGGCTGTTCGAGATCGCCGGCAAGTGCCCGGTGCACCGGACACTCACCTCTGAGATCTCGATCCAGTCGCGGCTGCAGGAAGGCTGAGCGCGCCGCGCCCGCCTCAGCTCTTGGCGGGCGCCTCTTCGGCGGCGCTGGCTTCGGCGATGTCCGCCGCTGCCTGGGCCGCCTCGCGGGCGGCTGCCTCCTGGGCGAGCTTCAGGGGGTCGACCCCCTTCGCCTGCATCTCCGCCTCTTCCGGCGATTGCGCCACGTTGATGGTGACGGTGACGGAGACCTCGGGGTGCAGCACGACGCGCTGCTTGTAGAGGCCGAGGGTCTTGATCGCCTTCTCCTGCACCACCTGGCCGCGGGAGATGGTGAAGCCCGCCTCGGTCACCGCGGTCGCGATGTCGCGGGCGGTGACGGAGCCGTAGAGCTGGCCGCTCTCGCCGGCCTGGCGGATGATGACCACCGACAGGCCGTCGAGCTTCTGCGCCACCTGCTCGGCGTCGCCCTTGCGCGCGAGGTTCTGCGCCTCGAGCTGGGCGCGCTGCTTGTCGAAGTAGGCGAGGTTGTCCTTGGTTGCGCGCAGCGCCTTCTTCTGCGGCAGCAGGAAGTTCCGCGCATAGCCGGGCTTGACGTCGACCACCTGGCCCATCTGGCCGAGCTTCTCGACCCGCTCCAGCAGGATCACTTGCACCATGGCGGGACCTCCTTCAGCGCAGCGCGTAGGGCAAGAGGCCCAGGTAGCGCGCGCGCTTGATTGCCTGCGAGAGCTCGCGCTGCTTCTTCGCCGAGACCGCCGTGATGCGGCTCGGCACGATCTTGCCGCGCTCGGAGACGAAGCGCTGCAGCAGCTTCACGTCCTTGTAGTCGATCTTGGGCGCATGCGGACCGGAGAACGGGCAGGATTTGCGCCGCCGGAAGAACGGCCGGCGCGCGCCGCCGCCGCCACGGCCGCCCTCGCGACCACCATCCCGGCCGCCGTCGCGGCCACCTTCTCTGCGATCGTCGCTCATGCCTCACCTCCCGCGGCCGCCGGGGCCTCGCTCTCGCGCGGCTCGCGATCACCGTAGCGATCGCCGCCATAGCCGCCGCGCCGGCCGCGCTCGCGCTCCTCGCCGCGGGCCCGCGCCTGCATCATCACGGATGGGCCGCTCTCCAGCGCCTCGACACGCACGGTCAGATAGCGCAGCACATCCTCGTTGATGCGCATGGTGCGCTCCATCTCGGAGATCGCCGGGCCCGCCGCCTCGATGTTGAGGAGCACGTAGTGGCCCTTGCGGTTCTTCTTGATGCGGTAGGAGATGTTGCGCAGGCCCCAGTATTCGCGATTGGCGACCTTGCCGCCGTTGTCCTGGATGACCTGGGTAAAGCCATCGGCCAGCGCTTCCACCTGGGCGGCGGAAATATCCTGGCGCGCAATGAAGACGGTCTCGTAGAACGACATCGTGTCACGTTCTCCTTCTGGATGTTCACGGTCCGGAGCCGGCCGATATCCGGCACAAGCCGCCCAGACCTAGCCGGGACCCGCCCGGCAAGGAGGCGGCGCACTATACACGAAGGTCCCCCTCGCGCAAGCGCTTGACTTGGCCGGTCGCTGTGCCGACTTTCGCCTCTGTTTCTGGGCATCGATCGGGGATGGGGAGCAGGCGCGAGAATGGCGCGGGCAGCGGTATTTCCGGGGCAGGGATCGCAGGCGGTGGGCATGGGGCGGGAGCTCGCCGAGGCCTTCCCGGTCGCGCGGCATACTTTCGAGGAGGTCGACGAGGCGCTCCGTCAGCGGCTCTCGAAGCTCATGTTCGAGGGCCCGGAGAGCGATCTCACCCTCACCGAGAATGCGCAGCCGGCACTGATGGCGGTGAGCCTCGCGGTCATCCGAGTCCTCGTCCAGGAAGGCGGCTTCGACCTGCCGCGGCACGCCGCCTTCGTCGCCGGGCATTCGCTGGGCGAATATTCGGCGCTCTGCGCCGCCGGGACGTTCTCGCTGAGCGACGCGGCGCGGCTCCTGAAGCGGCGCGGCCAGGCGATGCAGCGCGCGGTGCCGGTGGGCGCGGGGACCATGGCGGCGCTCCTCGGGCTCGAGCTCGAGGCGGCCCGCGAGGTGGCGGAGGCGGCCCGCGAGGGCGAGGTCTGCGATACCGCCAACGACAACGGTCCCGGCCAGGTGGTGGTGAGCGGCAGCACGGCGGCGGTGGAGCGGGCGCTGAAGATCGCCGCCGAGCGCGGCGCCCGGCGCGCCATCATGCTGCCGGTGAGCGCACCCTTCCATTGCGCGCTGATGGAGCCGGCGGCGCGCGAGATGGAGGAGGCGCTTGCCACGGTGGCGATGGCGCCGCCGACGGTGCCGCTGGTCGCCAATGTCACCGCGGCCTCGGTTGACGATCCCGAGACGATCCGCCACCTGTTGGTGCGGCAGGTCACCGGCCTCGTGCGCTGGCGGGAGAGCGTCCTATATATGAAGCGCGAGGGCGTCGACGCCGTGGTCGAGCTGGGCGCCGGCCGCGTGCTGTCGGGGCTGGTGAAGCGCATCGACCGCGAGATCGCCACCGCCTCGGTGGGAACTCCCGCCGAGATCGAGACGTTCCTCAAGGCGCTCTGAGCGGGAAAGGCGGCGATGTTCGATCTCAGCGGCAAGGCGGCGCTGGTCACCGGCGCCTCCGGCGGCATTGGCGGCGCGATCGCCCGGGCGCTCTATCGCCAGGGCGCGACGGTGATGCTCGCCGGCACCCGCGAGCCGGTGCTGGAGGGGCTTGCCCGGGAGCTTGGCGAGCGCGCCCATGTGTTCGCCGCCGATCTTGCCGAGCCTGCCGCCCCGGATGCGGCGGTGAAGCGCGCCGAAGAGGCGATGGGCAAGCTCGACATCCTCGTCAACAATGCCGGCCTGACGCGCGACGGGCTCACGCTGCGGATGAAGGACGAGGACTGGCAGAGGGTGCTCGACGTCAACCTGACCGCCGGCTTCCGCCTGGCACGGGCGGCGATGCGCGGCATGATGCGTCGGCGCGCCGGCCGCATCATCGGGATCACCTCGGTGGTGGGCGTCACCGGCAATCCAGGGCAGGCAAACTACGCGGCATCCAAGGCGGGCATGATCGGCATGTCGAAGGCGATGGCGGCCGAGGTCGCCTCCCGCGGCATCACTGTCAACTGCGTGGCGCCGGGCTTCATCGTCTCGGCGATGACCGACGCGCTGACGCCGGAGCAGCGCGAGCGGATCACCACCGCGATCCCCATGGGCCGCATCGGCGCGCCGGAGGAAGTGGCGGCCTGCGTCGTCTTCCTCGCCAGCGACGAGGCGGCCTATGTCACCGGGCAAACCCTTCATGTGAATGGCGGAATGGCGATGATTTGAGCGGCGCCGACGCGCTCTTCCGAGCTTCTCGGTGGGCGCGCCGCGCCAATTGGCAATGGCCGGGAACTATGTTATGTGACGGCACCTTCGGCGGGGGGACGCCGCCGCGCGGCCATCGGACCAGCGCGCGGCCGACAGAGGAGAGCCGAAGCGAGCTGTCCCAATCAGCGCAATCAATCCAGCGGTCGAGGTAAAAGTTATGAGCGATGTCGCCGAGCGAGTTAAGAAAATCGTCGTGGAGCATCTTGGCGTCGATGAGACCAAGGTGACGGATAATGCGAGCTTCATCGACGATCTCGGGGCCGACAGCCTCGACACGGTCGAGCTCGTGATGGCTTTCGAGGAGGAATTCGGCTGCGAGATTCCAGACGATGCCGCCGAGAAGATCGTGACCGTCAAGGACGCGATCAATTTCATCGAGGCGCACAGCTGACGCGGATGGCGTCGCGGCGGCAGAGCTGCGCGCACCGTCGTCAGGGCGATAGGTCCGAATCGGCATGAGACGCGTTGTCGTCACCGGCCTGGGCATGGTCACTCCGCTCGGATGCGGAGTTGAGGTCACGTGGCGCCGGCTGCTGGAAGGGCAGTCGGGCATCCGCGCGATCCAGGATTTCGACGTCTCCGATCTTCCCGCCAAGATCGCGGCGCAGGTGCCGCGCGGCGAGACCTCCTCCGGCCTCTTCAACGCCGATGAGTGGGTGCCGCCGAAAGAGCAGCGCAAGATGGACGAGTTCATCGTCTATGCGCTGGCCGCGGCGACCCAGGCGGTCGAGGATTCCGGCTGGAAGCCGCAGGATCCCGAGGGGCGCGAGCGCACGGGCGTGCTGATCGGCTCCGGCATCGGCGGCCTCCCGGGCATCATGGAGGGCGCGATCACCCTTCACGAGAAGGGCCCCCGCCGCATCTCGCCGTTCTTCATTCCGTCGAACCTGATCAACCTGGCCTCCGGGCACGCGTCGATCAAGTACGGCTTCTCCGGGCCGAACCATGCGGTGGTGACCGCCTGCTCGACCGGCGCGCACGCCATCGGCGATGCGGCGCGGATCATCATGTGGGACGACGCCGACGTCATGGTCTGCGGCGGCGCCGAGGCCGCGGTGTGTCGGCTCGGCATTGCCGGCTTCGCCTCGGCGCGCGCGCTCTCCACCGCCTTCAACGACGACCCGCCCAAGGCGTCCCGGCCCTGGGACCAGGCGCGCGACGGCTTCGTCATGGGCGAGGGCGCCGGCATCCTGGTGCTGGAGGAGTACGAGCACGCGAAGGCCCGTGGCGCCAAGATCTACGCCGAAGTGATCGGCTATGGCATGTCGGGCGACGCCCATCACATCACCGCGCCCGCCGAGGATGGCAACGGGGCCTTCCGCGCCATGCGCAACGCGCTGAAGCGCGCGCAGCTCTCCGCCGACAGCATCGACTACATCAACGCCCACGGCACGTCGACGCCGCTCGGCGACGAGATCGAGCTCGGCGCGGTGAAGCGGCTCTTCGGCGAGCATTCCTACAAGCTCTCGATGTCCTCCACCAAGTCGGCGATCGGCCATCTGCTGGGCGCCGCCGGCAGCGTGGAGGCGATCTTCTCAATCCTGGCGCTGCGCGACAGCATCGTCCCGCCGACGCTCAACCTCGACAACCCCTCGCCGAGCTGCGACATCGATCTGGTGCCGCATCGCGCCAAGGAGCGGCCGGTGCGCTACGCGCTGTCGAACTCCTTCGGATTCGGCGGCACCAACGCCTCCCTCATCTTCGCCCGCGCGAGCTAGGCGCCGCGATGACCTGGCCGTCGCGGGCCCGGCTCGTTCCAGCGGTGTTTCTCCTGGCGGCCTCGATCGCGAGCTTCGCGCTGTCGGTCTGGCGGGATTGGACGAGCCCGGGCCCGTTGCCGGAAAGCACCGTGCTGGTGCTGCCGAAAGGCGGCGGCCTCGTGAGCATCACCCTGGCGCTGCAGCGCGGCGGCATCATCTCTCATTCCTGGGTGTTCCTGCTCGGCGCCGAGGTGTCGGGCAAGGCATCCCATCTCCGCGCCGGCGAATTCGAGTTTCCGGCCGCCATCACGCCGAGCGAGGTCGCCGAGCTGCTGGCGAGCGGCAAGATGGTGCAGCACCGGCTCACCATTCCCGAGGGGCTCACCAGCGAGGAGATCGTCGCGCTGGTGAACGGCGAGCCCGCTCTCGATGGGTCGATCGCGAAAGTGCCGCCGGAAGGCAGCCTGCTGCCGCAGACCTATTTCTTCTTGCTCGGCGACAGGCGCTCGGCACTGATCGAGCGCATGGAGCGCTCGATGGCCGTCGCGGTGGCGGAGAACTGGAACAAGCGCAATTCCAACCTGCCGCTCGCCAATTCCCGCGATGCGGTGATCCTCGCCTCGATCGTCGAGAAGGAGACCGCCCGCGAGGATGAGCGCGCCCATATCGCCGGCGTGTTCCTGAACCGCCTCCGCCTCGGTATCCGCCTGCAGGCGGATCCGACCGTCGTCTACGCGCTGACCCAGGGCAAGGGCCCGCTCGACCGTCCGCTCACCCACGAGGATCTCAGCGTCGACTCGCCCTACAACACCTATATCGTCAAGGGATTGCCGCCGGGCCCGATCGCCAATCCCGGCCTCGCCGCGCTGCGCGCGGTGCTGCACCCGATGGCTTCGGAGGATCTCTATTTCGTCGCCATCGGCGACGGCTCCGGGCGGCACGTCTTCGCCAAGACGCTGGCCGAGCACAACGATCACGTGGCGGATCTGCGCCGCGCGCAGAGCCAGGCGGCGACGCCAGCGCCGCCCGCCGGCGCGCCCGGCCACGCGGCGCCGCCCGGTGCCGCGCGCTGATCAGCGGCGACGGCGCGGCCGCACGATCCGGTCGCCGAGGCGCGGCGGCAGCGCCGCCAGCAGCCAGGTGGCGAGCGCAAGCTGCCAGGGAAAAGCGATCCGCGGCCGGTTGGCCGAGAGCCCACGAGCGATGATCCCAGCGGCGCGATCAGCATCGATTAGGAACGGCTGCGGGAAGCGCCCGCCCTCGGTCATCGGCGTCGCGACGAAGCCGGGGCAGATCACCGAGACGCGGACACCCGCCGCGGCATAGGCGCCGCGCCAGGCCTCGGCCAGCGACTTCACCGCCGCCTTCGAGGCGCTGTAGGCGGGCGCGTCCGGCAGGCCGCGATAGCCCGCGAGCGAGCTCATGAGGGCGAGCTGGCCGCCGCCGCGCGCAGCCATTCGCTCCAGCGCCGGGTAGGCGGTGTTGAGCACGCCCTCGACATTGATGGCGAAGATCGCGCGGGCGTGGTCCTCGTCGACGCCCATGCCGCCGATCCCGGCATTGGCGATCACGAGATCGAGCGGGCGGACGTCGTCCGCCGCCAGGATCCAGCCGCGCATCGCCGCGCGATCAGTGACGTCGAGGGCGGCACTGGCCACCGCGGCGCCCTTCGCCCTGCAATCGGCGGCTACGGCGTCGAGTCGCGCGCCGTCGCGTCCGCCGAGGCCGAGGCGCACCCCCGGCGCCGCGTAGTGCCGCGCCAGCGCCGCGCCGATCCCGCTCGAGGCACCGGTGATCAGGATGTGGCGCGGCGCTGGCATGGCGGCAACCGTTGTTGGAGGGCGCGCCCAAGGCTATAACCCTCGGCACGGCGGGGTCGAGAACCCCGTCGAGTCCGACCCGATGAGCGGAGTGCTCTTGGCCCGATCCGCCGCCGCCGCGCAGAAGACTGGCGCCGTCGCCAGCATGACCGGATTCGCCCGCAGCGAGGGCGAAGGCGACGGCATCGCCTGGGCCTGGGAGATCAAGAGCGTCAACGGCAAATCCCTCGATCTCCGTTTCCGCCTGCCGCCCGGCTACGATGCGCTCGAGCTGCCGCTGCGGGCGCTGCTCGGCGAGCGGCTGCGGCGCGGCTCCGTGAGCGCCAATCTCTCCATCCTGCGCTCGGGCAGCGGCGGCACTCTCCGCGTCAACCGCGCGGCGCTGGAGCAGGTGCTGGCGCTCGCGCGCGAGCTGCAGCGCGAGGTGGGGGCGACGCCGCCGAGCACCGACGGACTCCTCGCCCTCAAGGGCGTGCTGGAGAGCGGCGAGGAGGACGGGCTCGATCCGGAGCTGCGCCAGCGCCGCGAGGCGGCGGTGCTGACCGGCTGCCGCCGCGCCGCCGAGGAGCTCGCCGGCATGCGCCGCGCCGAGGGAATCCGGATGGCCGGCGTGCTCGAGGAGCGCCTCGAGGAGATCGCCGGGCTGGTGTCGCAGGCCGAGCGGAGCGCGGCGGCGCAGCCCGACGCGGTGCGGGCGCGGCTCCGGAGCCTCGTCGACGCGCTCAAGGAGGCGGTGCCGGCGGTTGCCGAGGAGCGGCTGGCGCAGGAGGCGGCGCTGCTGGTCGCCAAGGCGGACGTGCGCGAGGAGCTCGATCGGCTCGGCGCCCACATCGCCGCGGCGCGCGAGCTCCTGGTGGAGGGCGCGGTCATCGGCCGCCGCCTCGACTTCCTCTGCCAGGAATTTCATCGCGAGGCGAACACGCTCTGCTCGAAATCGGCCGATGTGGAGTTGACGCGCATCGGGCTCGCCCTCAAGGCGGCGATCGAGCAGCTTCGCGAGCAAGTGCAGAACATCGAGTAGCTCCATGAGCTCGACCGAGATCGGACGCCGCGGCCTGCTGCTGGTGCTGTCCTCGCCCTCCGGCGCCGGCAAGACCACGATCACGCGGATGCTGGTGGAGCGCGAGCCTGAGCTCGGCATCTCGGTCTCGGTCACGACGCGGAAGCCGCGGGCGGGCGAGACGGATGGCGAGCACTATCACTTCGTGAGCGCCCAGCGCTTCGACGAGATGATCGCGAAGGACGAGCTGCTGGAGCACGCCACCGTTTTCGGCAACCGCTACGGCACGCCGCGGGGGCCGGTGGAGGCGGTGCTGCGCTCCGGCCGCGACATCGTCAGCGACATCGACTGGCAGGGGACCCAGCAGCTGAAGCAAAGCGTGCGGAACGACGTGGTGGCGGTCTTCATCCTGCCGCCGAGCACGGAGGCGCTCGAGGACCGCCTGAAGCGCCGCGCTCAGGACAGCGCCGAGGTGGTGGCGCAGCGGATGGCGAAATCCGCCGACGAGATGAGCCATTGGCCGGAATACGACTATGTCATCGTCAACCACGACCTGGAGACCAGCGTCCGGCAGGTGCAGGCGATCCTCACCGCCGAGCGGCTGAAGCGCGAGCGTCAGATCGGCCTCGCCGAGTTCGTCAACCGCCTCAGAGGCGGCCAGTAGACCGAAGGTGACGCGATGAGCGTCCAGACCTCAGCAAAGCAGCGCACCCCGGCCGAGATCGGCGCTCGCAAGGGCGGCGTGCCGCTGGTCTGCCTCACCGCTTATACGACGCCGATGGCGCGTCTCCTCGATCCGGTGGCGGATCTGCTGCTGGTCGGCGACAGCCTCGGCATGGTGGTCTACGGCTTCGCCAGCACGCTGCCGGTGACGCTCGAGATGATGATCGCCCATGGCGCGGCGGTGGTGCGCGGCGCGAAGCAAAGCTGCGTCATCGTCGACCTGCCGTTCGGCAGCTATCAGGAATCACCGGCGCAGGCGTTCCGCAGCGCGGCGCGCGTCATGGCGGAGACCGGTGCCGCGGGCGTCAAGCTCGAGGGCGGCGCCGCGATGGCGGAGACCATCCGTTTCCTGGTCGAGCGGGGCGTGCCGGTGCTCGGCCACATCGGCCTGCAGCCGCAGTCGGTGCATGCCACCGGCTTCCGCGCCCAGGGCCGCGGCGAGCGGGAGGCGACGCGCATCATGGCGGATGCGCGCGCGGCGGCGGCGGCGGGCGCCTTCGCCCTGGTGATCGAGGGCACGGTCGAGCCGCTGGCGCGCGCCGTCACCGAGGCGATCGCCGTGCCCACCATCGGCATCGGCGCGTCCTCCGCCTGCGACGGCCAGATCCTGGTGACCGAGGATCTGCTCGGGATCTTCGCCGAATTCACACCGCGTTTCGTCAGGCGATACGGCGAGATCGGCCAGGCGATTGCGGGGGCGGCCGCCGCCTATGCCGAGGATGTGAAGGCACGGCGGTTTCCGGGCCCCGAGCACGTCTACGGCGCGGCGAAAGCTGATCAGAAAGCCTGAGCCGTTGCCGCGAGGGCACGGGCGAGCGCGCAGAATTCCTCGACGCTCAGCTCCTCGGCCCGCGCGGTGGGCGCGATGCCGGTGCCGGCGAGCAGCGGCTCCGGCGGCAGCCCAAGGCTGCGCAGGCTCTGGCGCAGCATCTTGCGGCGCTGGCCGAAAGCGGCGGCGGTGACGCGCTCAAGATCCTCCCGACGGCAGGGCGACAGCGGTCTGTCGCGCGCGACGATGCGCAGCAGGGACGAGGTCACTTTCGGCGGTGGCACGAAGGCGGTGGGCGCGATGTCGAAGAGCGGCGTCACCTCGGCGATCCACTGCACCAGCACCGAGAGCCGGCCGTAATCCTTGCTGCGCGGTCTGGCGGCGAGCCGCTGAGCCACCTCCTTCTGAAACATCAGGGTGAGGCTCTCGTAGTCGGCGAGGCTCGGCAGCCAGCGCAGCAGCAGGGCGGTGGCGACGTTATAGGGGAGGTTGGCGACGATCCGGCGCGGCGGCGCCACGAGGCTCGCGGGGTCGATCTCCAGAGCGTCGCCGGCGATGATCCGCAGTCGATCAGGATAGGCCTGGGCGAGCTCGACCAGGGCCGCGACGCAGCGGTCGTCGCGCTCGATGGCGGTCACGGTGGCGGCACCGGCGGCGAGGAGCGCCCGGGTCAGGCCGCCGGGCCCGGGGCCGATCTCGATCACGTTGACGCCCTTGAGCGCGCCCGCCGCGCGCGCGATGCGGGCGATCAGGTTGAGGTCGAGAAGGAAATTCTGGCCGAGGGATTTGCGGGCGGCGAGGCCGTGCCGGCGGATCACCTCGCGCAGCGCCGGCAGATCGGGTGCCGTCGCGATCATCTCGGAGTCTTGGCTCAGGCGACCGAGCGCCGTGCGGTGCGCCGCGACGCCATCTCGCCGGCGAGCCTGAGGGCGGCGATCAGGCTATCGGGATTGGCGATGCCCTTGCCGGCGATGTCGCAGGCCGTGCCGTGATCCGGCGAGGTGCGGATGAAGGGGAGGCCCAGGGTGACATTGACGCCGCGGTCGAAGTCGATGGTCTTGATCGGGATCAGCGCCTGGTCATGGTACATGCAGAGCGCGGCGTCATAACGCGCGCGGGCGGCGGCATGGAACATGGTGTCGGCCGGGTAGGGTCCCCCCACCGCATAGCCCTCGGCGCGCAGCGCCTCGATCGCGGGGCCGACGATCTCGATCTCCTCGCGGCCCATGGCGCCGTTCTCGCCGGCATGGGGATTGAGGCCGGCGACGGCGAGCCGCGGCCGGGGAATGCCGAAATCGCTGATCAGCGAGCGGGCGGTGATGCGGCCGGCGGTGATTATGGCTTCGCGCGTGAGACGCTGCAGCGCGTCCCTGAGAGCGAGATGCACGGTCACCGGCACGACGCGAAGCTCGCTGCAGGCCAGCATCATGATCGCCTTCACGTCGTTGCCGGCGAGCTCCTCCAGGAATTCGGTGTGGCCCGGATGGCGGAAGCCGGCGGCGTAGAGGGTCTCCTTCTGGATCGGATTGGTGACGACGGCAGCGGCGCGACCGGTACGCACCAGATCGACCGCGGCGACAATGGCGCCGGTAACCGCGCGCGCGTTGGCGGGATCCGGCCGGCCCATCAGCACGGGATGCGCGATCCGCCGCGGCAGCACGCCGAGCGCCTCGCCGAAGCAGTGCGCCGCCTCTTCGGGGCCGGCGACCGCGCGCAGCGGGACGTCCCAGCCCAGGGTTGCGGCAAGCCGGGCGAGGCGGTCGGGATCGTCGATGGCGAAGAAGGGCGGCACTCCGTCGTGCCGGCGAAGCCATGCCTTGAGAGTGATCTCGCCGCCGATTCCCGCCGGTTCCCCCATGGTGAGGGCGATCGGTGCGGTCATACGCGCATATCCACGTAGGCGGCGCGACGAAGATCCCGCAGATAGCGGCGGGCGAGAGTGTCGAGGCGCTGGCGCATCAGGGAGTCCTGCACCTGCTCGCGCGTCGCGATCGGCGAGGGCGGGTCCTTGCGCTCGCACACCATCAGCACGCCGACGCCGTCCTTCAGCACCAGCGGCTTGCTGGGCTCGGCGATCTTCAGCGCCTCGATGGTGGGACGCAGCTCCGCCGGCAGGCTGCCGATCTTCACGTCACGCAGCTCGCCGGAGATCTGCGGCGAGACCTGCTGGCCGATCTTCAGCATCTCGCCGCAGCTCTTGGCGGTGTCAGTCACCTGCTGGGCGGCGACGAGCGCCTTCTGCCGCTCGGCCTCGGTGGCGTTCAAGGGGAGCGGAAAGGCGACGCGGGTCAGGGTGATGACCGCGTCGTTCGGCGAGGGTTTTCCGAGGGTGCGGCGATCCGCAAGATAGACGAGATAGAATCCGCCCGGGCCGCGGATCGGCGGCGCCAGCTGGCCGGGCTGCATGCGCGCCACGGTCTGCTCCACCTCCGGCGGCAGCTCGTCCGGCAGCACCCAGCCGAGATCGCCGCCGACCGCGGCGGTGGCGGACTGCGAGAACTGCTGCGCCACCGCGGCGAAATTGGCGCCGTTGCGGATCTGCTCGACCAGCCGGTCCGCGAGCGCCTTCACTTCGGGCTCCTGGGTGGGATTGTCGACGGCAAGGAAGATCTCGCCGACGCGGCTCTGCGGCTTGCCGATGCTGTCCTTGATCCGCGCCATCGCCTCGTTGATCTCCTCGTCGGAGACGGTGACGTTGGGCGCGAGGCGTCCTTCCACCAGCTTGCTCCAGGCGAGGGTCGCGGTGATCTGGTTCACCAGGGTCGAGCGTGGAATGCCGCGCTGGGTCAGCAGCTGATCGAGACCGCCCTTCGGCATGTTGTTCTGCCGCTCCAGGCGCTCGAAGGCCCGGTTCACGTCCTCATCGCTGACCGCGACGTTGAAGCGCTTGGCCTCCTGCAGCTCGAGCCGCTCATCGATCAGCGAGCGCAGCACCTGTGGCGTCACCCGCTGGCGCACCTGCGGATTGTCGGGCAGTTGCGAGGACAGCAGCACGAGCTTGATGCGCGCCTCGAGGTCGTTGATCGAGATCACGTCATCGTTGACCACGGCGGCGATCCGCGTCTCCTGCGCGGCGGCGGTGCCCGCGGTCAGGATCAGCAACAGCAAAGCGGTAACAGTACGAAACATCTGACTTCCAACAGCAATGATCGCTCGGCTGCCTGCCGAGCGGGATGCGGGCGCCAGACTACCACCCCTCGACCACGCCTGTCGCGTCCGCTCAGAACGCCGAGTTGGCGGTGCTGCCGAGGTTGCCGAGCGATCCGAAGCTGGTGGAGCTGGTGGAGCCGCCGGTGCCGCTGGAATAAGCCGGCAGGCTCAATTCGCCGAGGTTCTTGAGACCGATAGTGAAGAGCAGCGTGGTTCCCGGATGGATGTCGCCGGCGCGGGTGCCGGAATAGCCGATCGAGGTGCGGAAGACCAGGCACTCGTCCTGATAGACGGCCGCGATGCCTGAGCTCACGGTCTCGGCGACCCCTGTGGTCACATTGAAGCCGTTGCTGTTGAGCACGCTGGAGCTGCCGAGATCGCGCACGCCCACGGCTTGCAGCGACCAGTAGCGGGTGAGATCGGCATTGAGGGAGATGCCGATCTGGCGGCGCTCCTCGAGGTCGGGCACCAGGGGATCGTGCTGGATCGAGAGGAAGTTGATGCCGAGCCTGAGGCTCGGCGGGCCGGTGTAGGCGGCGACCTCCTGGCGGCGGAAGGTCAGATCCTTCTCGTCGAGCCGGAAGCGATAGATGAGGTCGAGAAACGGCGCCGGAGACACGATGACGCGCCCCACCACGTCCGAGCGGCGGGTGTTGACGCCGGAGCCGACGGCGTAGGGGCCGTTGCTCTGGAAGCGGTAGCTCTGTCCGATCAGGAACTGGCTGCTGCCGCCGCTGTCGCCGTAGAAGGCGCCCTGCAGGCCGTAGTCGACGCGCTGGCCGGAATCGACGCGATCGTAGCCCGGAAAGCGATTGGGCACGAAGAGGCTGGTCTCGTCGAACTCGAAGCCGGGACTGTCCTCTGCCGGGATGGTGGCGGGATTGCCGCCGTTGGTGCTGGCGATGAGGGCCGCGATCGGCTCGATCGTCTGGTTGTAGCCGTTGCCGCGCCGGACCCAGGGGTAGCGCCAGAGCAGCTCCGCCTGCGGATAGACGCGCCCGGAATTCTCCGTGGGTGTCGGCGACTCGCCGCTCGCCAGGACGACGTTCTGCGAGTTGTAGGCGTCTCCCCGCAGCTTGGCGCTGAAGTTGAACCGGTCGCCGATCAGCCCGTTCATCGGAATGCTCCAGCCGGCGCCGGTGGAGAGCCGCCGGATCTGGACGCCGGAGTTCGCCGGGGTGACCAGGTTCTCGACATTGCTGCTGGCGTCCCAGCGGCCGCCCCACTCGTCGGGATGACCGACCCAGCTGTAGGTGGCGGTGGGCAGCACGACGGGCTGGTTCGCTTCGCCGACGCCGAAGCGCAGGCTCTGGAACATGTAGTTGTCGACGACGGCGTAGCTGCGGCTGTCGAAGAAGCCCTCCGTGGCGGCGCTGCTCTCCAGATAGGGAACCGAGCTGCTATTGCCGAAGGTGGTGCCGAAGCCGCCGCCGAAGCGGAAGCGCTGGAGATATGTCGGATCCGAGGTCCGGTTGATGTCCCAGAGGCCGCGCCAGGTATCGTTGATATCGTAGCCGCCGTTGCTGAAGAAGTGGCCGCGCACGGTGTCGATGGAGGTGATCGCGGTGCCGGTGCTGTTCTCCTGATTGGTATAGGCGATGCTGCCGGCGGCGCGCACATAGCCGTTGTTGAAGGCCTCGCGGTACTCGCCCGACATGACGAAGCCGGCATCGGTGGTGAACATCGGCGCGAAAGTCGCGTCCTTGTCGCCGCTGATGGCCCAGAAGTAGGGGATCGTCGTGTGGGCGCCGAGCGTCGTCGAATAGCCGCCGGTCGGCGCCAGGAAGCCGCTCTGCCGCTTTACCGAGGGATCCGGGTGCGAGAAGTAGGGCGTCCACAGCACCGGGATGCCGCCCATGTCGATGGTGGCATCGCGATACTCGATGACCTGCGCTTCCTTGTCGTGGATCACCTTCTCCGCCTTGATCTCCCAGATCGGCGGCTGGGTCGGATCCTTCTCGCAGAGATCGCAAGGCGAGTAGACCGCGCGGCGGATCTCGGTGCGGTTGCCCTCGACCCGTCGGGCCGTGTTGCCCGCCAATCGCGAGCGGTCCGAGAGCAGGGCGCGCACGTTCTTGATGAAGCCTTCGCGCATGTCGTCGTGCAGCTCGACGAAATCGGCGAAGGTCACGTCGCCCGAGGGTTCCAGCAGCGCTACATGGCCGCTGGCGGTGACGGTGTCCGTCTTCTGGTTGTAGGTGACGGTGTCGGCCTCGAGGATCTGATTCTTCTGCGAGAGCTGAACGTGGCCGGTGGCGACTACCAGGCCGAGGTCGTTGTCGTATTGGACCTCGTCGGCGACGAAGAGAACCGGCTGGTTGCCAGATACCAGACTTTTTTCCGCCGTCGCTCCGGTCGCGCGATGCGCGCCCATGAGCGCGATCGCCAGGCCGGCGAGAGCGGAAGCAAGCCGGCGCATCCCCCGTCAGCCATCCTCGAGGTGCAGCAGTAGGCTCGCGCCCAGGAGCCAGCTTACCCCTGCCGGGGTCCACGCGGCCAGCGTCACCGGGATCGTCGAGGAGAGCCCTAGCGCGAATACCACGTCGGAAAGCATGTAAAGCACGAAGCCGCTGGCGACGCCGGCGGTGATCATCATCGTCGTGCCGCCGCGCCGATGCATGCGGAGGCTGAAGGTGGCGGCGATCAGCACCATGGCCGCCAGCAGGAAGGGCCGCGCCAGCAGCACGTCGTAATAGAGGCGGTGCCGCTGTGTCGAGAAGCCGGACTCGTCAAGCAGCCGGATGAAGCCCGGCAGCTCCCAGAACGACATGGTTTCCGGCGAGGCGAAGCTCTCCTCGATCTTGCGCGGCGTCATATTGGTCTCGATGGTGGTCTCCGCGAAGGGCTGCTGCGCGTGACCGGGCTCCCAGCGCGTGCCGCCGGTGATCAGCCATTTGCCGTCCTCGAGCCGCGCCTGCTTGGCGTCGATGCGGCCGATCAGGCGATCGTTCTTGTCGAAGAACAGCACCAGCACGTCCTCGAGCGTGACGCCGCCGGGCGCCAGGCGCTCGGCATGGATCACCGACGGCATGCCCTGGCTGTCGCTCTGGCGCAGCCACAGGCCCGAGCGCGAGAGAGAGAGCTGATCGTTGCTGCCGCGCAGCACCCGGTTCTCGAGCTTCTCGTAGCTGAGCTGCATCGCCGAGGCGATCGGGCTGAACACCGCCACCATCAGCACGCCGATCACCAGCGCCATGGCGACCGCGGGCGCCAGGAACTGCCACACGGAGACGCCGGCCGCGCGCGCCACCACCAGCTCGTTGCTGCGCGTCATTCGCCAGAACGCCATCATGCCGCCGAACAGGATGGCGAACGGCATGATCTGCTGCGCCATGTAGGGTTGCTTCAGCACCGCCATCTCGAGCAGCACCCAGAGCGTGGCGCCGGGATGGCTGCCGCCGCGCCGGATCAGCTCCACGTAGTCGAGCAGGAAGACGATCACCGCCATGGCGGCGAAGACGCCGAAACACCAGACCAGGAACTGCCGGGCGATGTAGATGGCGAGCGTGCGCCAGGTCGGCATCGCGACGCCCCTCACGCGCTCGCCGCGGGCGCGACGCGCGGCAGCCACGGCCAGCGCCCGTCGCGCATCAGCAGCCAGCTGCCGACTGCGATCGGCAGCAGCATGTCGAGGTAGAGCAGCGGCACGGCCGCCATGTTGCGGGTGGCGAGGTTCTTGACGCCGAGGTCGATGATCTGGAACAGCACCGCGCAGACGATCGCCGCCAGGATGCGACGACCCTGGCCGCGGCGATTGAAGTCGCCGGGCAGCAGGCAGACCAGCGGAATGAGCGCGAACACGATGGCGGCGAAGGGCGCCAGCAGCTGCAGATGCAGCTCGAGGGTGAGGCCGGATCCGAACGCGCGGCGTGAGGCCGCGTCATTGTCGAAGATCAGCTCGTGCAGATAGCGCTCGTCGGGCTGACGCTGGCGCGCGGCGACCACCTCCTTGGAGTTCGAGAGATCGAGCGTGTAGCTTTCGAAGCTCAGCACCGCGAGCTTGTGGCCATCCTCGTCGAACTGCTGGCGGCTGCCGTGCGCCATCAGGATGCGGGGGCCGTCCGGGGTATCGACGATCGCGCCCTGCTCGGCGAAGAGAGTCACCGGACGCTTGGGGTCGCGGGTATCGTGGATGATCAGGCCGCCGAGCTCGCCACGGCGGTCGCGGCTCCGGACGTAGACCGTGAGGTGATCGGAGAGCGTGTTGAACACGCCCTCCTGGATCAGCGCCGAGGCGAAGTGGTTGCGGATCTCGAACTGCAGGTCCTTGAACTCCCGGTTGGCCGCCGGCATCAGGTATGTCGAGAGGATGAGCAGCACGGCGGCGCCGATCCCGGCGAGCTGCAGCGCGGGCCGGGCGAGGGTGGTCTGGCTGAGGCCCGCCGCGCGCATCACGATGAGCTCGCTCTCCGAGATCAGCCGGTTGTAGCTGAACAGGATCGCCAGGAAGATCGCGATCGGCAGCACGATCTCGATGAAGCGCGGAAAGATCAGCGCCGCGAGCTCGATGAAAATTCCGACAGAAAGCCCGCGGTTGACCAGGAGGTCGATCAGGCGCAGCGACTGCACCAGCCACACGGCCGCGCTGAACACCAGCGTCAGCGCGAAGGTGAGCGTCAGCGTCTCCTTCAGCACGTAGCGCGACAGGCTCTTCATGGGGGCGGATTATATGTGCGCAAATCCGCGGCAGACCAGCGCCAATTGCGCCGCTCCGCCTGATAGGGCAGGGTCGGGCGCCGTTCGCGCCGCCGGCTCGCCCGCCGCGGGCAGGCTGGAGCCGTCGCATCGCATGACTGCCGGGAACGCCGCCGCCACGACCGCCGCCCAGCATGGGCTCCGCGCCGCGCCGTTCTGGGCGATCTTCGCCGCTCTCCTCGCGGTGGCGGCGCTGCCAGTGCTGCTGGCGCCGCTGCCGCCGCTCTTCGACTATCCGAATCATCTCGCGCGCATGTACCTGCTGATCCACCTGCCGGAGCAGGCGGCGCTCAGCCGCTACTACGAGCTGCGCTGGGCGGCATTGCCGAATCTCGGCATGGATCTGCTGGTGCCGCCGCTCGCCAGGCTGATGCCGCTCGGCTGGGCGGGGCGCGCGGTCATCCTGATCGCCCTTGGGCTCCTCGCCGGCGGCAGCGCACTGCTGCATCGAGCGGCGACCGGTCGCTGGTCGGTCTGGCCGCTCTTCGCCTTCCTCTTTCTCTACAGCCGAGTCCTGCTCTGGGGCTTCCTCAACTACCTGCTGGGCGTGGGACTCGCCCTCCTGGCCCTCGCCGCCTGGATCGGCCTCGAGCGGCGGAGCCTGACGCTTCGCCTTGTGGTCTCCACCGGCTTCGCCATCGCGCTCTTCTTCTGCCATCTGATGGCCTGGGCCATCTACGGCATCCTGGTCGCGGGTTGCGAGCTCGGCGGCGCGCGCGGCGCTGCGGGAGGGTCGGCGCGTCGCGTGCTGACGCGATTGGCCCTCGCCGCTCTCCCCTTCCTGCCCGGCCTGCTGATCCTGCTCGCCGGCGGCGAGGGTGGCGGTGTCTCCGGCATCCATTACGGGCGCTTCGTGCGCAAGCTCGACCTCACCTTCAGCGTCTTCGACAACTACCATCGCGGCATCGACGTCGCCTGCTTCGTGCTCCTGGCGCTGCTCGCGATCTATGCCTATGCGCGGCGCCACCTGGTGCTGGTGCCGGCGCTCCGCCTGCCGCTGCTGCTGCTCGCCCTGGCCTTCGTGCTGGCGCCGACGCAGCTCATGACCGCCTCGGCGGTCGATCACCGGATGCCCCTGGCAATCGCGGTCCTGCTCGCTTCGGCGACGACGGCGCCGGCGCTCCGGCGGCGGACGGTGATCGCGATCGGCACCGCCGGGATCGCGCTCTTCCTGTTCCGCATGGGGCTGGTGACCGCCCAGTGGCAGCAGGCCCAGCCCGGCTACGCCCGCGAGCTCGCAATCCTGGCGCAGGTGCCCGAGGGCGGGCGGCTCGCGGTGGCGTATCCCGCCGGCGCCATCGCGTCCGATCCGGCGCCGACGACGCATCTTCCCACCATGGCAGTGATCGAGCGGCAGGCTTTCGTGCCGACGCTCTTCGCCTATCGCGGCCAGCAGCCGGTGAGGCTGACCCCGGAGGCGCAGCGGCTGGCGGCGGAGGCGGAGCCGAGCGCGCTCTGGCGCGCGCTGATGGTCGAGGGCGGCGCCGCGCCGGAGGTGCCGCGGGCGCTTCGGGATTACGACGCGCTGGTGGTGCTCGATCGCCGTCCTTTCGCGCTGCCGCCGGTGCCCGGGCTGACGCCGGTGGCCGTCGAGCCGAGTTTCGCGCTCTATCGGATCGGGCGTTGACCCGGAGCGCGCTTGACGGCGCAAAGGGGGCCGGCTAGAGCCTTCGAGGAGAGCGGAACTCGTCGGGACCAGGGCCTGCGCCCGAATGGTCGAGGCATCGCGCTCGCGCGGTCCAACCCTTGATCCCATTCCTCATTCCTACGCCGATCGACCTGGCCAACCTCGCTGCCGTGTGGGGCGCCGGGCTGCTGCTGTTCCTCTGGGGACGGGCGCTGCTGCTCGGCCGCGGCACGCCGGAGCTGCAGACGCTGGCGGGCTGGGGCGGGCTCTGCCTCGTGCTCACCTTCTGGGGCGTGCTGCGTCAGGGCCCGCTGTGGTGGCCGCTGCCGGCGATCGAGGCGGTGGCGCTGCTGACACTGGCAACGCCGCGTCTCAGGCCGCGGCGCGGCGACTGGATCGCACTTTCGCGGATGATGGTGCTGAGCGTGCCGCTCTGGCTCATCATGCTGACCGCGCGTCCCTCGCAGCCGGACACCTATCTCAACCTGCTGCCGAACGCGGCCTATCTGCACGATTACGGCATGCTGCCGACCGATGGCGGCCCGCCGAGCCACTCCTTCCTGCCGGGCGCGCCTTACAATCTGCAGTTCTGGGCCTATGTGGCGGGGCTCGCGCTGCCGGAGCTGCCGGCCTCGGCGATGGCGCACATCAACGTGCTGCTGCATCTGCTCTACGGCCTGCTGCTGGCGCGCGTCGTGCAGTTTCTCGGCCGCGAGGACAGTCTGGCGCCGAGCTGGGGGGCCACCGCTTTCGGGCTGCTGCTGGCGACCGTGCTCAATCCCGGCTTCGTGCCGCGCATCTACTTCGCGCCCTATGGCGAGGCCTCGGTCGCCGTCTGTCTCGGTGCTGCCGGCTGGCTCGCGGCGCGGAGCCTCGGCGGCGTCGCTGCGGGCGAGCGGCCCTGGCGCGATCTCGCCGCGCTCGCCCTGGTGCTGGCGGCGCTCGTCAACATCAAGCAGGAATCGGTCTCCTTCGTCGCCGCGCTGGCGCTCGGCATCGGCATCCTGGCTCTCGCGGGGCCGCGCGGCACCAGGCTCCGGTCCCTGGCCCTCCATGTTCCGGCCTTCCTGCCGGCGGCGGCGCTCTATCTGGTCTGGCGGTGGTTCGTGCTGACGAGTTTCGCCCAGGGAGGCGAGCTCAAGCTCAAGCCTTTCGGCGAGTGGCAATGGGAACTGCTGCCGCAGGCGCTCCACAGCATGGGCGAAACGATCCTGGAGAAGGGCGTGTTCTTCGCCTTCCTCGAGCTTGCCGCGGTGCTGCTGGTGGTGCGTCTGATCGCGCGCGGCCTCGACCTGCCGGCGCGGCTGCTGGCACTCCTGCTCATCGTGCTCGTCGGCTACAACGGCTTCCTGATCTTCACCTATGTCGCGCACTTCTCGCCGGAGATGAGCGCCAACGCGCACTCCTATTTCCGCTACAGCACCCACCTCTCGCTGCTGCTGGTGATCGCGCTCGCGACCGCGGCGCGGGCGATGATCAGCGAGCACGGCCGCATGCCCGGCCCGTCGCGGCGCCGGCTCGCCGCCGCCGCCGCCGTGCTGCTGGCGATGCTGGGACCGATCCCCTTCATCAAGCGCCTGCGCTTCGATCTCGTGAATCCGCAGCCGCTGGTGCGCGCGCTCGCCACCGACACCGCGGAGCTGCTGCGCTCCGGCGATCGGCTCGCCCTGGTGCTGCCGGGTGACAACGGCAGCGTCGCCACCATGCTGGAGAGCGTGCTGCGCTACGAGGCGCCGCGCTGGCCTCGGCTCGATATCACCGTCCTCGACAGCTTCGACGACACGACGCTGGCCGATCTCGCCTCGGATGGGGTTACCAAGGTGCTCATCACCTGCACGCCCGAAGGAGCCGAGGGGCTGCCGCCCCGCCAGCCGGTGCTGCTGGAGCGCCGGGACGAGCAGTGGCGCGTCCTGCAGGCGTGGCGCTATCCGCAATGGAGCAGCGCGCGCTGGACGCCGATGCTTTCGGCGAAGCCGCTCTGCCGTTGACGATGTAGTAACGACCGGCGGGCTACAGCAGGCATGCAGTGAAGCGGATCACTGTGTGGGACCTATTTGTTTTGTCGCATTTTCGACGCCGAACCGGTATCCACTCGGGCGGCAGATGCGCCAGGGAAGACCCACGGAGGGGAATTCCCTTGCAGGGGGCCGAGCGGGCGTGACGGAGCCGATGGATCAGCTGAGGACCGAGACCTGGCCCGCGCCGCCGATGGCGGCGGGCGGCCTCGCGCCCGGCGTTCCGGAGCTCGCGGTGGTGATCCCGACGCTGAACGAGAGCGAAAACATCGAGCCGCTCCTCCAGCTGCTGCGCTCGGCTTTGTCCGGGATCGCCTGGGAAGTGATCTTCGTCGACGATGATTCGACCGACGGCACCCGCGAGGTCATCCGCGCGGAGGCCGCGCGCGATCCCCGTGTGCGCTGCATCCACCGGATCGGCCGGCGCGGCCTGTCGACCGCCTGCATCGAGGGGGCGCTGGCGAGCGGCGCTCCTTATATCGCGGTGATGGATGCCGACCTGCAGCATGACGAGAAGCTGCTGCCCGAGATGCTGCAGGCCCTCAAGAGCGAGCCCCTCGACATCGCCGTCGGCAGCCGCTACGTCGCCGGCGGTGGCTTCGGCGAGTGGAGCAGTACCCGGGTACGCATCAGCGGCCTGGCGACCCGCTTGAGCCGCTACATCCTCAAGGCCGATGTCGCGGATTCCATGAGCGGCTTCTTCATGGTCCGCCGCGAGGCGTTCGACGGCGCGGTGCGCAATCTCTCCGGCATCGGCTTCAAGATCCTGATGGATCTCTTCGCCTCGGCGCCCAGGCCGCTGCGCTTCCGGGAGCTGCCCTACGAGTTCCGCAGCCGCCAGCACGGCGAGAGCAAGCTCGACAGCCTCGCGGTCTGGGAATACGTGATGCTGATCGGCGACAAGATGGTCGGCCGCTACATCCCGGTCCGTTTCCTCTCCTTCGCTCTGGTCGGCGGCCTCGGCGTCGTTGTCCAGATCGGCGTGCTGGAGCTGATGCGCACCGTGCTCGGTCTGCAGTTCGGGCCGGCGCAGGCAGTCGCCATCGTCGTGGCGATGGTCGGCAACTATGTGCTCAACAACTTCCTGACGTATCGCGACCTCCGCCTCAAGGGCTGGGGCTTCCTCAAAGGCCTGGTGTCGTTCTGCATCGTCTGCTCGGTGGGCGCGGTCGCCAATTGGGGTGCCGCGACGCTGCTGTTCGAGCAGCTCAGCGTGCCCTGGTGGCTCGCGAGCTTCGCCGGCGCGCTGGTCGGCGCGGTCTGGAATTACGCCATCAGCGGCCTCACCACCTGGCGCCGGCGCGCCCGCGGCTGATCTGCCGGGAAATGTCGCCGGCCGACCCGCAGCCGGCTCTCGCCAATCTCTTACCGAATCATTACGATGCCGCGCCAGTGAACAGGGAGAATCCGTCATGAAGGTCGCGTTTGCGGATCTGCGGCTGCCGAAATCCGGCACGCTCGTGGTGGGCGTGCTGGAGGGCAAGAAGCTGACGCCGACGGCCGCAGCCCTCGACCGCGAGAGCAACGGCGCCATCGGCCAGGCGATGGCGGCCAGCCGCTTCACCGGCAAGAAGGAGGAGATCCTGCCGGTGCCGGCGCCGCGCGGCCTGTTCTACGAGCGCATCCTGCTGCTTGGCCTCGGCAAGCCGGCCGCGCTCAATGCGCAGCAGATGAAGCGGCTGGGCGGCGCGATCGTGCCGGTCCTCAACGCGCTCGGCGCGACCGCCGCGGCGGTCGCGGTGGACAAGATCGCCGGCGTCCGCCTCGACGGCGGCGCGGCGGCCGCCAACCTCGCGCACGGCGCCATGCTGCGTTCCTATCGCTTCGACAAGTATCGCACCCGCCAAAAGCCGGAGCAGAAGCCGAGCCTCGCCGAGCTCACCGTGCTGACGGGCTCCGCCACCAGCGCCAAGCGCGCCTACGCGCCGCTGGAGCAGATCGGCGAGGGCATCTTCTTCACCCGCGATCTCGTCTCCGAGCCCGGCAACATCATCTATCCGGAGACGCTGGCGCAGCAGGCGAAGACGCTGGAGAAGGTCGGGGTCAAGGTCGAGATCCTCGACGAGAAGGAGATGAAGAAGCTCGGCATGGGCGCGTTGCTCGGCGTCGGGCAGGGGAGCTCCAAGCCGCCGCGTCTCGTCGTCATGCAGTACCGCGGCGCCCGCGCCCGCGACAAGGCGCCGGTCGCCTTCATCGGCAAGGGCGTCACCTTCGATACCGGCGGCATCTCCATCAAGCCTGCCCAGGGCATGGAGGACATGAAGTGGGACATGGCCGGCGCCGGCGTGGTGATCGGCCTGATGAAGGCGCTCGCCGGCCGCAAGGCCAAGGTGAACGCGGTCGGCATCGTGGGCCTGGTCGAGAACATGCCCGACGGCAATGCCCAGCGTCCGGGCGACATCGTGAAGACCATGTCGGGCCAGACCGTCGAGGTGCTGAATACCGACGCCGAAGGGCGCCTCGTCCTGGCGGACGCGCTCTGGTATTGCCAGGACCGTTTCAAGCCGCAGTTCATGGTCAATCTGGCGACGCTCACCGGCGCCATCATCGTCGCGCTCGGCCATGAGCACGCCGGCCTCTTCGGCAACAACGACCAGCTCGCCGAGCGTCTGACCGCCGCCGGCAAGGCGGTGGAGGAGCTGCTCTGGCGCCTGCCGCTCGCCGACGCCTATGACCGGCAGATCGACAGCGACGCCGCCGACATGAAGAACATCGGCGGCGGCCGCGACGCCGGCAGCATCACCGCGGCGCAGTTCCTGCAGCGCTTCGTCAACAACGTGCCCTGGGCGCATCTCGACATCGCCGGCACTGCCTGGTCGAAGAAGGACACGCCGATCGTGCCGAAGGGCGCCACCGCCTTCGGTGTCCGGCTGCTGAACGAACTGGTGGAGAAGCATTACGAGGGCCGCTGAGCCGAAGGCGGCTCGATGACCGAGATCGGTTTCTATCACCTGCTGGCAACGCCGCTGGAGCGGGCGCTGCCGCAGCTGCTGGAGCGCGCCCATGCCGGCGGCCACCGCATCGTGGTGATGGCGGGCTCGCCCGAGCGCGTCGCCTATCTCGACGGCCTGCTCTGGACCTACAACGAGGCGAGCTTCCTGCCGCATGGCAGCCAGCGCGACGCCAATGCGTCGCGCCAGCCGATCTTCCTCACCGCTGCCGACGAGAACCCCAACGACGCCACCATGCTGGTGCTGGTGGATGGCGCCGAGAGTGCCGCCATCGGCGGCTTCGCCCGCTGCTGCGACATGTTCGACGGCAAGGACTCCGAGGCGGTGGAGGCGGCGCGCCGGCGCTGGTCGGCGGCCAAGGCGGCGGGGCATGCCCTCACCTATTGGGAGCAGACGGCGACCGGCTGGCAGAAGCGCGGGCAATAGGCCGCAGACATCTCTGCATTGCCAGCCCGAGTCGCGGCCGCTATAACCGCGCCCTCACAGCCCGTGCTTTCCGAGGGAGTGCCCCATGGCCATCGAGCGTACCTTGTCGATCATCAAGCCCGACGCGACGCGGCGGAACCTGACCGGCAAGATCAATGCCCGCTTCGAGGAGCGCGGTCTCAAGATCGTCGCCCAGAAGCGCCTGCAGCTCTCCAAGGCGATGGCCGAGCAGTTCTACGCCGTCCACCGGGAGCGGCCGTTCTTCGCCGACCTCGTGAAGTTCATGATTTCCGGGCCGGTGGTGGTGCAGGTGCTCGAGGGCGAGAACGCGGTGGCGCTCAACCGCGAGATCATGGGGGCGACCGATCCCAAGAAGGCGGCCGCCGACACCATCCGCAAGGATTTCGCGGAATCGATCGAGGCCAATTCCGTGCACGGATCGGATTCGTCCGAGAACGCGAAGATCGAGATCGCGTTCTTCTTCGCCGGCAGCGAGATCTGCCCCTGAACCTCTGAGGCTAGAGCGTCGCCACCCGCAAGATCACCAGCACGAGGATGATCCCGGCGATCGACCACTTCAGGAGCCGGGTGAAGCCGATCCACGTCTCGCGGTGGCGCTCGAGTTCCTGATCGATGGCCATGTCCGAATCCCCCTAGAAGCACAATTTTTTGACACCTACACCCCGGGCGCCACGATTGGCAAGGGGCGGGCTCGCTAGCCCGGCGGATTGAGAACAGCCGCCGGCAGCATCGTCCCGGCGCCGCTCACCTCGACGCGATCCTCGCGCACCCTGACCCGGCCCTCGGCGATCCAGCGCAGCGCCAGCGGGTAAGCCTGATGCTCGGCCGCGAGCACGCGGGCGGCGAGCGTCTCGGCATCGTCGCCAGGCAGTACCGGCACCGCAGCCTGGACGATGATCGGGCCGTCATCCATGGCCGGCCGCACGAAATGCACGGTGCAGCCGGTGAAGCGCACGCCCGCCGCCAGCACACGCTCGTGGCTGTGCAGCCCCTTGAATGCCGGCAGCAGCGACGGGTGGATGTTGATAAGCCGGTCGCGCCAGCGGGTGACGAAGGCCTCGCCGAGGATGCGCATGAAGCCGGCGAGGCAGACGAGCTCGATGCCGGCTTCGGCGAGCGCCTGATCGATGGCGCCGTCGAAGGCGGCGCGGTCGGGAAACTCCTTGTGTGGGATGACGCGCGTCACGATGCCGGCCTCGGAGGCCCGTGCGAGGCCTGCGGCGGCGGGATCGTTCGAGATCACCAGGCGGATCTCGGCGGGAAATTCGGGGCGCGCGCAGGCGTCGATCAGCGCCTGCAGGTTGGAGCCGCGACCGGAGATCAGCACCGCGACCTTCAGCCGGGCCACGCGCTCTCCGTGTTGACGAGAATGGTGCCGGCGCCGTCCTTGGGGCGCGGCACCACGCGGCCGATGCGGTGGACGGTCTCGCCATTGGCGGTGAGCGCTTGCTCGATGGCATCGGCGCGGGCGCGCTCCACCACCGCCACCATGCCGATGCCGCAATTGAAGACGCGGGCGAGCTCGCTCCGCGCTATGCCGCCGGTCTCCGCGAGCCAGCGAAAGACTGGCGGCAGCGTCCAGCTCCGGGCATCGATCTCGACGCTCAGCGCATCGGGGATGACGCGCGGGATGTTCTCGATCAATCCGCCGCCGGTGATGTGGGCGAGGGCGCGCACGCCGCCCGCGGCGATCGCCGCGAGGCAGCTTTTGACATAGAGCCGCGTCGGCGCCAGCAGCGCCTCGCCGAGACTCTTGCCCGGCGCGAAGGGAGCGGGGACGTCGTAGGCGAGATGCGCCCGCTCCACCACGTGGCGCACCAGGGAGAAGCCGTTGGAGTGAAGACCGCTCGCGGCAAGGCCCAGCACGAGATCGCCGACCTCGACCTGGCGGCCGTCGATGACCCGATCGCGCTCCACGGCGCCCACCGCAAAGCCGGCGAGGTCGTAATCGCCTTTCGCGTACATGCCGGGCATCTCCGCGGTCTCGCCGCCGATGAGGGCGCAGCCGGTGGCGCGGCAGGCCTCGGCGACGCCCGCGAGGATGGTGCGCGCGGCCTCGACCTCGAGCTTGCCGGTGGCGAAGTAGTCGAGGAAGAACAGCGGCTCGGCGCCCTGCACCACGAGGTCGTTGACGCACATGGCGACGAGATCGATGCCAACGGTGTCATGGCGGCCGCTCTCGATCGCGATCTTGAGCTTGGTGCCGACCCCGTCGGTGGTGGCGACCAGCAGCGGGTCCCGGTAGCCCGCCGCCTTCAGGTCGAAGAGCGCGCCGAAGCCGCCGAGGCCGGCGTCGCTGCCGGCGCGGGCGGTTGATTTTGCGAGCGGCTTCAGCGCCTCGACGAGGGCATCGCCGGCATCGATATCGACCCCGGCCTCGCGATACTGGTCGCGGTGATTCTGGCTCCTTATGGCATCCTCGCGAGATCTAAGGTATGACCACGCGGGGGAGCGCGATCCGCGGGTTCCGCGCGAACATACTGTATCCGAGGCGGTTTGCAATGATGCTGAGGCGTGGCTTTCTGCTGCTGGCCGCGAGCTGCTTGCTGAGCCTCGCCGCGCACGGCCAGACGCGCCTGCCATCGCTTTACACCGTCTCCAACGTGGCGGTGGACGCGACCTCCCAGAGCGCCGTCCAGGCGCGCGACATTGCGCGCGCCGACGGCGAACGACGCGCCTTCCTCACGCTCCTCCAGCGATTGACGCTGCAGCAGGATTGGAGCCGGCTCCCGAAGGTGAGCGATGCCGATCTCTTCGACCTCGTGCAGGACTTCGAGGTCGACAGCGAGCGCAGCTCGACAGTGCGCTATCTTGCCACGCTCACCTTCCGGTTCCGGCCGGAGGCGGTGCGCCGCCTGCTGCGGGACCAGGGCATCCCCTTCACCGAGACCCGCAGCAAGCCGCTGGTGGTGCTGCCGGTGCTGACCACGGGCGGCGGCAGCCTCCTCTGGGACGACCCCAATCCCTGGCGTGCGGCCTGGACCAAGCTCGTGGTGCAGGGCGGGCTGGTGCCGATGCAGGTGCCGCTGGGCGAGCTCGCCGACGTGCAGGCGATCGACGCCGACCAGGCGGTGAAGGGCGACAAGGACGCGCTGGCGGCGATCGGCCGTCGCTACGGCGACGACGACGTGCTGATGACCCAGGCGACGCTCTCCGGCAGCGGCGACCAGCGGGTGGTGCAGACGACCACCGCCCGCTACGGCGCCGGCTTCTCGGATCAGACCTGGGTCGGCTCGGTGACCGCGAACGCCGGCGAGAGCGACGACGATCTCTATGCGCGGGTGGCGGCCTCGGTGATCGCCGACGTCAACGAGGCCTGGAAGAAGTCGACGCTGCTGCGCTCGGGCGACACCCAGAGTCTCGTGGTGGTGGTGCCGGTGAGCGGCGGCCTCAAGAGCTGGGTGACCGTGCGCGAGCGGCTGCAGAGCATCCCCACCATCCAGCGCGCGACGCTGCTGTCGCTGACGCCGACCGACGCTCGCGTCGAGATCCGCTATGTCGGCGATCCCGCGCAGCTGCAGCTCGTGCTGTCGCAGCGCGACCTCACGCTGGCGCAGGGCGATCCCGACTGGACGCTCACCGCCAAGGGCGCAGCCGCCCAGTAGCGGCGACGGGCGCGCTCCTTGAACCTGCCGAACTTCATCTCGCTCGCGCGGCTCCTCTCGGTGCCGGTGGCGGTGTGGCTCATTCTCGAGAGCGATTTCGCCTGGGCGTTCTGGGTCTTCGTCGCCGCCGGCATCTCCGACGGCATCGACGGCTACATCGCCAAGCACTTCGACCAGCGCACCCGGCTCGGCGCGCTCCTCGATCCGATCGCCGACAAGAGCCTGCTGGTCGCCGTCTATATCACCCTCGGCATCGCCGGCCATCTGCCGGCCTGGCTGGTCATCCTCGTGGTGTTCCGCGATTTCCTCATCATCGGCGGGTTCCTGCTGGTGAACGCGATGGCGCATGCGATGCGCTCGGAGCCGCTGGCGATCAGCAAGGTCAACACGGTGCTGCAGATCGGCCTCGCCGCGGTGACGCTGGGCCGCCTCGGCCTCGGCATCGATGCCGGCTTCATGACCAGAGCGCTCATCTATATCGTGGCCGCCAGCACGGTGATATCCGGCGGCGGATATCTGGTGCGCTGGACCCGCGCGCTCGCCGGCCTGGAGCAGACCTCGCAATGACACCGGCACAACGCAATACCAGCTTCTGGGTCGGCGGCCTCGCCTGCTTCTTCCTGCTGCTCTGGCTCCTCAGCCCGATCCTGCTCCCCTTCGTCGCCGGCTTCGCCATCGCCTATTTTCTCGACCCGCTGGCGGAGCGGCTGGTGCGCATCAAGGTGCCGCGCGGCCTCGCCAGCTTCATCGTGCTGCTGTGGTTCCTGCTGATCCTGGTGCTGATCTTTCTGCTGCTGGTGCCGATCCTGCAGAGTCAGGTGCTCGATCTCATCGGCAATACGCCGCAGCTGATCGCGACCGCGCGCCACGAGGCGGAGAGCCTGATGCAGATGGCGCAGGAGCGGCTCTCGCCCGAGGATCTCGCGAAGCTGCGCGACGCGGTCGGCGGCAAGATCGCCGACGTCGTCGGGTGGGCGGGGGGCGTGCTGCGCGATCTGCTCACGCGCGGGCTCGCGCTCGCCAACCTGCTCTCGCTGGTGTTCGTGACGCCGGTGGTGGCGTTCTTCCTGCTGCGCGACTGGGACCGCATCGTGGCGCGCGTCGACAGCTGGCTGCCGCGCGCGCAAGCCGAGACGATCCGCGAGCAGGCGAGGCTGATCGACGAGACGCTGGCGGGCTTCCTGCGTGGCCAGCTCAGCGTCTGCGTGGTGCTGGCGATCTACTACGCGATCGGGCTCTCGCTCCTCGGCCTCAATTTCGGCCTCGTCATCGGCCTGCTCATCGGCCTCTTCGCCTTCATCCCCTATATCGGCGGCATCTTCGGTTTCGCCCTCTCGATGCTGCTGGCCTTCACGCAGTTCCGCGAGTGGCACAACATCGTCTACATCGTGGTGCTGTTCCTGGTCGGCTGGACCGTCGAGGGCAACGTGCTGACGCCGAAGCTGGTGGGCGAGCGCGTCAACCTGCACCCGGTCTGGGTGATCTTCGCGCTGCTCGCCTTCGGCTCGCTGTTCGGCTTCCTCGGCGTGCTGATCGCGGTGCCGATCGCGGCGATCCTCGGCGTGCTGGTGCGCTTCGCCCTCTCGCAGTATCTCGCAAGCCAGTTCTATGATCCCGCCCGGTCGCGGCCCCGGCGCGGCGACGGATGACCCAGTTCGTCCTCGACCTCGGTCACCGCCCGGCGCTGGGGGAGGCGGATTTCCTGGTGGCGCCCTGCAATCAGCAGGCGATCCAGTGGCTCGATCGCTGGCCACGATGGCCGGCGCCGGCGCTCACGGTCCATGGGCCCGCCGGCTGCGGCAAGACGCATCTGGCGCGGGTCTTCGCGGCGCGGAGCGGGGCGCCGGTGATCGCCGCCGCAAGCCTCGCCACCGCCACGGTCCCAGCACAGCTCGGGACCGCCGAGGCCGCGGTGGTGGACGACGCCGAGCAGGCGGCGGCGGAGGCGCTCCTCCATCTCCATAACCTGCTCGCCGAGCGGCGGGGCCATCTGCTGGTGACGGCGCAGACGCCGCCGGCGCGCTGGCCGGGCCTGCTGCCGGATCTCCGCTCGCGGCTGGTCGCGGCACCGGCGGTGGCAGTCGAGGCGCCGGACGAACCGCTGCTGGCGGCGCTGCTGGTGAAGCTGTTCGCCGACCGTCAGGTGACCGTCGGCGAGGAAGTGGTGCTCTTCCTGGCAAGGCAGATCGAGCGCAGCTTTGCGGCGGCGCGGCAGGCGGTGGCCGAGCTCGACGCCGCGGCCCTGCGCGAGAAGCGCGGCATCACCATTCCGCTGGCGCGGGCGGTGCTCGGCCTCAAGGGGTCCGAAACAGGGTGAGCCGGGTCGATCCCGGGCCCAGCTCCGACCAGGGGGCCGCGACGGCGAAGGCGGCGAGCGTCGCGGGCGGAAAGCCGCCACTGGCCGGGGGAGCCGCCTTGCCGGCGAGCGCAATGACGAGCTCCTGCAGGCCCGGGTTGTGGCCCACCAGGAGGACGGTAGCGCTCCGCCGCGGCACGTTGCGGAGCGCGCTGAGGAGCGTGCCGGCAGAGGCGAGATAGAGCTCCTCGCTCCAGTCGGTATCGATAGGGTTTTGATTTTCCGTTAGGATTTCCATGGTCTCGCGGGTCCGGCGGGCCGGCGAGCAGAGGCCGTGGTCGGCGGTCATGGCATGCTGTCGCAGGTAGCCTGCGAGGTCCTCGACCCCCTGCCGGCCGACGGGCGAAAGCGGCCGGTCGCGGTCGCTACCGCCCATGGGGGCGGCGCCGGCAGCGCCGTGGCGCACCAGCAGCAGCCGACGCTCGCCTGGGGCCGCGAATCCTGCCATAACATCTTCATAAATGCGCGCTACAGTCCGCGCAACCCGTTGTAATGCCGCGAAATAAATAAACGCCGCCAGGAGAATCCAAGTGGCGCAGCCGCTGCCAGTCGCGCATCCGTCGATCGATCTGCATTCCGAGGCGCGCTTCATCAATCGCGAGCTCTCGTGGCTCGCTTTCAACGAGCGCGTGATCAGCGAAGCCGAGAATGCCGGTCACCCGCTGCTCGAGCGCCTGCGCTTCCTGTCGATCTCCGCCAGCAACCTTGACGAGTTCTACATGGTCCGCGTCGCCGGCCTCAAAGGCCAGATGGTGGCGGGCGTCACGACGCCGAGCGAGGATGGGCTCACGCCCGCGCAGCAGCTCGCCGCGATCAACCAGCGGGCGCGCAAGCTGATGCACGACCAGCAGGAGATCTGGCGCCATGTGCGTCAGCAGCTCCGCGAGGTGGACTTCTCGGTGATCGGGCCGCAGGACCTCTCGGTGGAGGATCGCGCCTGGCTCGAGGCGGCCTTCATGACGCATGTCTTCCCGGTGCTGACGCCGCTCGCCATCGACCCGGCCCATCCGTTCCCGTTCGTCGCCAACCGCGGCATCGGCCTCGCGCTGCAGCTGACCCGGCCCGGCGACGGCAAGCAGATGCAGGCGCTGCTGCTGCTGCCGGGCGCGATCGGCCGCTTTCTGCGGCTGCCCGGCCCCACGGTGCGCTTCCTGCCGCTGGAGCAGGTGGTGACGCTGTTCCTCGACCGGCTCTTTCCCGGCTTCACGGTCGCCGGGCAGGGCATGTTCCGCATCGTCCGCGACAGCGAGATGGAGATCGAGGAGGAGGCCGAGGATCTGGTGCGTCTCTTCGAGAGCGCGCTCAAGCGCCGCCGCCGCGGCAACGTCATCTGGCTCGCCGTCGAGGCCGGCATGCCGGAGGATCTGCAGCGCTTCCTCGCCGAGAACCTCGACGTCTCCGCCGACGATGTCTTCCTGCTCGACGGCCTGATCGGCCTCTCCGACACCCGCCAACTGATCATCGGCGAGCGGCCGGAGCTGCTGTTCAAGCCCTACAATCCGCGTTTCCCCGAGCGCATCCGCGACTTCGGCGGCGACTGCTTCGCGGCGATCCGCCAGAAGGACATCATCGTCCACCATCCCTACGAGAGCTTCGACGTGGTGGTGCAGTTCGCGCTGCAGGCGGCGCGCGATCCCGCCGTGGTGGCGATCAAGCAGACCCTCTACCGCACCAGCGACAACAGCCCGATCGTGCGCGCCCTCATCCAGGCGGCGGAGGCCGGCAAGACGGTCACCGCGCTGGTCGAGCTGAAGGCGCGCTTCGACGAGGAGGCGAACATCCGCTGGGCGCGCGATCTCGAGCGCGCGGGCGTGCAGGTGGTCTACGGCTTCATCGAGCTCAAGACTCACGCCAAGGTGTCGCTGGTGGTGCGGCGCGAGGGCGGCGAGCTGCGCTCCTACGTGCATTTCGGCACCGGCAACTATCACCCGGACACCGCCAAGGTCTACACCGACCTCTCCTTCTTCACCTGCGATCCCGCGCTCTGCCGCGACGCCATGCGGCTCTTCAACTACATGACCGGCTATGCGACGCCGGCGAGCCTGGAGAAGATCGCCTTCGCGCCGGTCAATCTCAGGAAGCGCCTGATGGAGCTCATCGAGGTGGAGGTGGAGCATGCCCGTGCCGGAAGGCCGGCGCAGATCTGGGCCAAGATGAACTCGCTGGTCGATCCCGCCATCATCGACCTGCTCTATCGCGCCTCCCAGGCGGGGGTGGAGATCGATCTGGTGGTGCGCGGCATCTGCTGCCTCCGGCCCGGCATGCCCGGCCTTTCCGACAACATCCGCGTCAAGAGCATCGTCGGTCGCTTCCTGGAGCATGGCCGCATCGTCTGCTTCGGCAACGGCCAGCGGCTGCCGTCGCCGCAGGCCAAGGTCTTCATCAGCTCGGCCGACTGGATGGGGCGCAATTTCGACTGGCGCGTTGAAGCCCTGGTGCCGGTGGAGAACGAGACCGTGCACCGCCAGGTGCTGGACGAGATCATGGTCTCCAACCTGCGCGACACCGCCCAGAGCTGGCGCCTCGACGCGAGCGGCGCCTATATCCGCGAGCCGGCCAGCGTCGGCGCCTTCAGCGCGCACACCTACTTCATGACCAACCCCAGCCTGTCCGGCCGCGGCCGGGCGCTGCGGCGGCCGCGGCCGCGCACCATCGTCGATCGGGCCGCGACGCCGGAGTAGGGAATGCCGGCACCGGTAATGGCGCGGCGGTCGGGCAGGGGCAGCCCGGTCGGGGTCATCGACATTGGCTCCAATTCGATCCGGCTCGTCATCTATGACGCGCTCGCGCGCGCGCTGCTGCCGCTCTACAACGAGAAGGTGCTCTGCGGCCTCGGCCGCGAGCTCGGCGAGACCGGCACGCTCAATCCCGACGGCGTGCGCTCCGCGCTGCTCCATCTCGATCGCTTCGTGGCGCTGGCGCGCGCCAGCGGCGTGAAGCGGCTCGACGCGGTGGCGACTGCGGCGGTGCGCGACGCCAGCGACGGTCCCGCCTTCGTCAAGGAGATCCGCCGGCGCACCGGCGTTGCCGTGAAGATCCTCTCCGGCGACCAGGAGGGCCGGCTCTCGGCGCTCGGCGTCATCGCCGGCATCCCCGATGCCCGGGGGGTGATGGGCGATCTCGGCGGCGGCAGCGTGGAGCTGGTGCGGCTCAACGGCGAGCGCATCGGACGCGGCGATACCTTGCCGATCGGGCCGTTCCGCCTGGCGAGCGTCGACGGCGACGAGCGCCGGCTCGCTGCCGCCATCGACCGCCATGTGAGCTCGCTGCGCTGGCTGCCGCAACGGCGCGGCGAGACCTTCTACGCGGTGGGCGGCGCCTGGCGCGCGCTCGCGCGCATCCACATGGAGCAGACGCGCTATCCCCTCCACGTGATCCAGGCCTATACGCTGTCGCGCCGCGACGCCGAGGACTTCCTTGGCCTGGTGGCGCGGCTCTCGCGACGCTCCCTCGAGCAGATCACCGCCGTCTCCCGCAAGCGCCTCGAGGTGGTGCCGGTGGCGGCGGAGATCCTGCTGCGGATCCTGGCGGCGATGGAGCCAAAGCGCATCGTCTTCTCGGCGCTGGGTCTGCGCGAGGGCCACCTCTACGACCTGCTGCCGGCGCGCGAGCGCCACGCCGATCCGCTGCTCGAGGCCTGCGCCGCGATCGCGGCCAACCACCCGCGCTTTGGTGCCGATGGCGGCGAGATCGACGTCTGGCTGCAGCCGATCTTCCCGCGCAACGACCCCTATGGCCGATTGCGGTTCGCGGCGGCCCTGCTCGGCGACGTCGCCTGGGACGATCACCCGGACTACCGCGCCGAGCAGGCCTTCCGCCGTGCGCTCTACATGCCGGCGGCGGGCCTCGACCACCCGGAGCGCGCCTTTCTCGCGATCGCGCTCCACGCGCGCTACGGCGGGCCCGAGGGCGGCGTGCGCGAGATCGTGCGGCGCCTCATCGACGACCGCTCGGCGGAGGAGGCGCGCATCACCGGCGCCGCGCTCCGTCTCGCCTTCAGCCTCTCTGCGGGCGTGCCTGGACTGCTGCGGCGCGCCAGGCTCTCGGTCGAGCGCGGCGCGCTGGTGCTGCAGGCGCCAGCGAGCGGGCCGCTGCAGGCCGGCGAGGCGGTGGAGCGGCGGCATAGCGCGCTTGCCCGCATGCTCGGGCTCGAGCCCAAGCTGCGCCGCGGCGGCGGCCGGCGCGGCAAGCGGTGAGTCAGGCCTTGCCGTCGAGGCGGACGAGGCGGATCTGATTGGTGCCGGCGGTGAGCGCCAGGCGGCCGTGCTTCAGATCGATCGCGTCGGCGCCGAAGAGCTCGCGCCGCCAGCCGGCAAGCGCCGGCACCTCGGCCTCGTCGTTGGCGGCGATGAGCTCGAGATCCTCGGCGCTCGCCACCAGCTTCTGCGCCACGCCATGCTCCTCGCAGCGGAGCTTCAGCAGCACGCGCAGCAGGTCCACCAACGGCCCGATGCCGGCGGGCAGCTCGCGCCGAGGCGGCGCTTCCGGGTGGGTGTCCTCGGGCAGTGCCAGCGCATGCTTCACCACCTCCAGCACCTCGGCGCCGAGCTTGCCGTCGACGAAGCCCTTGCCGATGCCGCGGGTGCGCGCGAGGTCGGCGGGGCCGGAGGGCGCGTGCGAGGCGATCTCCAGCACCTGCTCGTCGCGGAGGATGCGGTTGCGCGGCAGATTGCGCTGCTGGGCGGCGACCTCCCGCCAGGCGGCGAGCTCGCGCAGCAGCGCGAGGGTGCGCCGGCTGCTGCCGCGCAGCTTGAAGCGGCGCCAGGATTCCCGGGGATCGATGGTGTAGGTCGCGGGGTCGGTGAGGACCCGGATCTCCTCCTCGAGCCAGGAGGCACGGTCGTTGCGCTTGAGGCGGCTCTGCAGCTTCTCGTAGACGGTGCGCAGCGGCACCACGTCGGTGAGCGCGTACTGGATTTGCCGCTCGGTGAGCGGCCGGTGCGACCAGTCGGTGAAGCGGGCGGACTTGTCGATGCGGGCGCCGGCGAGCTTTCCCGCCAGGGTCTCGTAGCTCGCGCTCTCGCCGAAGCCGCAGACCATCGCTGCCACCTGGGTGTCGAAGAGCGGGGCGGGAACCGCGCCCATCAGCTTGTGGAAGATCTCGATGTCCTGCCGCGCCGCATGGAACACCTTGAGTACGCGGGTGTCGGCCATCAGCGCGAAGAGCGGCGCGAGGTCCATCTCGGGCGCCAGCGGGTCGATCGCCGCCGCCTCCTTGGGGCCGCCCACCTGGACCAGGCAGAGCTCCGGCCAGTAGGTGCGGTCGCGCATGAACTCGGTGTCGACGGTGACGAACTCCGCCGCGGCCTGCCGCTGACAGAACTCCGCCAGCGCGTTCTTGTCGGTGATCAAGGTCATGGGGTCGCTGCTATACACGCAAAGTCGGCGGGGCGGAAGCCACCCGGAGATGCCGGCTGCGCTTGACAAAGCCCTGATTTCCGTGCGTTCTCCCGCCTCGCCCGAAGCCCAGCGGATCACGGAAGCCGAGCCGATGCACGCCTATCGCACCCACACCTGCGGCGCGTTGCGCCTCGAGGACGCCGGCAAGCCGGCGCGGC
>DATJOK010000125.1:0-7029 GCA_035507155.1 Allostellaceae bacterium | reverse complement strand
GTTCCACCCCATTGCGGCCGGCGGCCGAAACCGCTATAGCTCCCGGCCGGTCCGGAGTGTAGCTCAGCCTGGTAGAGCACTGCTTTCGGGAGGCAGGGGCCGGAGGTTCAAATCCTCTCACTCCGACCATTCTTTATTTCCCGATCCCGGACCGTCCCGGCCGCGGCGCCCGCGAGACCCCTGATGGCCAAGCGACCGCAGCAGCCCCGCGGCCGGAAACCGGCGCAGCCAGCCCTCCCCGCCCCGCGCATCCGATCCGCCACCGCGGCGGACGCACGCGCCGTCCGCGATCTACTCCTCGAGCTCGGATATCGCGCGAGCCTCCGCGACGCGGGCCGACGGCTTCGCGCGCTGTTGGCGACCGGCAGCGATCCCGTTTTCCTGGCGATGGCGGGCGAGGCAGCCGTCGGCCTGATGGCGCTGCACCGGACCGCGATGCTGCAGTATCGCGAGCCGGTGACGCGGATCACCACCCTGGTGGTGTCGGAGCGGGCGCGCGGCACCGGCGTCGGACGGCTTCTGGTGGAGCACGCGGCAAGGCTTGCGAAACGCTGGGGATGCGGTGTCCTCGAGCTCACCACCGGCCTCGCGCGCCAGGACGCGCAGGCCTTCTACCGCGCCACCGGCTTCGACGCGACGGCGGTCCGCTTCGTGCAGCCGCTCAGCCCGCGGATGAAGCGGCGGCTCGACTACCGCGCCTGACGGCGCCAGCGGTCGATGATGTTGCTGAGGAACTCGCGGCCGTGCACGTCGCCCTGCCAGGCCTTGGGGAAGTTGGTGGCATCGCCCTTCGGCCGGTATTTCGGATCGAGATCGGCGAAGCGCACGCGCATCGGATGCGCCACGCCCTCGCCCACCACGATCGCCTCCTGCTGGCGCAGCGTCGGCAGCGTGTTGAGGAGGCCGGCGGCGCTCTCCGGCAAGGTGCGGCGGACGAAGTTCTGGTCCTTCTCGTTGCTCATGCGCAGCGCGAAGACGGTGCTGCACTGGGAGAGGATCGATTCCGAGATCTCCGACGGGCGCTGCGTCACCAGGCAGAGCGAGACGCCGTATTTGCGGCCTTCCTTGGCGATGCGCGCGATCGAGCGACGGGTCGGCTCGAAGCCCAGGCTCTCGTCGCTCGGGATGTAGCGGTGCGCCTCGTCGGCGACCAGCAGCAGCGGGATCGCCTCCTCGCGGTCGCTCCAGAGCGCGAAATCGAAGATCAGGCGGCAGACCAGCGACACCACCACGTTGACGATCTCCGACGGCACCGCCGAGAGATCGAAGATCGAGATCGGCTTCTTGCCGACGGGGATGCGCAGGATGCGCGAGAGCACCTCCGCCATGCTGTCGCGCACCGTCAGGTCGTCGAACATGAAGGCGTAGCGCTTGTCCTGGCGCAGATCCTCGATGGTGCGCATGAGGCGCAGATAGGGGAGCGTGTTGTCGGGCTTGTCGAGGCGGCCCATGGCATCGGAGATGCGCTGCACCACGCTGCTCATGCGGTAGGGCGAGGGCGTGTCGACGGTGACGAAGACCTCGTCGCCCTCGGCGCCGAGGAAGCTGTGCTTCGCCGCGCTGATCGCGTCCTTGAGGATGTTCGCCTCGCGGCTTCGCGTCACCGGATCGCGGCTGCAGAGCACCTCGACGATCTCGTCGAAGGCGAGGAGCCAGTAGGGCAGCTGGAGGTTCTGCGGCGTGATGCGCTCGGCGAGACCCTCGAAGGCAACACCGTATTCGCCGTGCGGATCGAGGAGGACGCAGTGCCCGTTGGGATGCGCCTCGAGGAGCGAGCGCAGGATCAGCGTCAGCGCGCAGGATTTGCCGGAGCCGGTGGTGCCGACGATCGCCGAGTGCTTGGAGAGGAACTCCTGCGACATGAGATAGGCCGGCCGGTTCGCGTCCTGATAGAGCGAGCCGATGGCGAGCGTCCAGGTGTTGGGCTTGGCATAGATGCGCGCGAGATCGGCCGATGTGGCGGGATAGACCGAGGCGCCGAGGGTGGGATAGGTGGAGATGCCGCGGGTGAAGACGTGCGGGCCGCCGGGGGTGCGCGCCATCAGCTCGCCGAGGAGCTCCACCTCCGCCATCGCGTAGCTCTGGCCGCGGCCGTCGGGAGCGGGATTGTGGAGGGCGAGGCTGTCGATGAAGCCGAAGGCCACCGTGTTGGGGGTGGCGACCTTCACCAGCGCGCCGATCTGCGCGCGCTCGTAGGCGGCGGCGTTGGCGGCAGCGGATGCCGGGTCGAAGAGCACGCAGGAGAGCTTGAACCCGGAGACCGCGCTCACCGTGCCGATGCGCACCTGGGTCGGCTTCGCCGCTGCCGGCGTCGATGCCGGTGCCGCGGCGGGTGTCGGGTTGCTCAGCGGGGCCTCATCCATAACGCTCTCCTCGGGGCACCCGGACAGGCGGGCGCCGAGGATGCAGAATGGATCGGGAAGTATTGCGGAATGGTTTGCCGGAGCACGGTTCCGGCTGGTTAAGGCGGGGTGTTAGAACGAAGACACGGCGTGTTTCGCGAAAATCCGCGATATCTCCTGGTTTGCTATAGTCGGCGGAGATTTCGCGGAGGGCGACGGGGGCCGTGCAACTCGGAAGGAGACCGCCATGACGACGGCGCTGGTGCTTGGGGCGGCAGCCCCCGATTTCGACCTCGAGGGCACTGACGGCCGCCGCTATCGCCTCGCCGACATCCGGGGGCCGAAGGGTACTCTGGTGATGTTCATCTGCAATCACTGTCCCTACGTGAAGGCCGTGCTCGACGACATCGTCCGCGACACGACGGAACTGAAGGCGCTGGGTATCGGCGCCATTGCCATCATGCCGAACGATACCGAGGCCTATCCCGAAGACTCCCTGGAGAACATGCGGCGCCTCGCCGCCGAGCGCCGCCTCCCCTTCCCCTACGTGATCGATCGGACCCAGGCGGCAGCAAAGGACTACGGTGCGGTCTGCACGCCCGATTTCTTCGGTTTCAATTCCGACCTCCGGCTCGCCTATCGCGGCAGGCTCCACGCGCTCCGCAACCTGCAGCGCGTGCCGAATTCTCCACGTGAGCTATTCGACGCCATGACCGGGATCGCCCGGACCGGCCACGGCCCCGCGACCCAGAACCCTGCCATGGGCTGCTCGATCAAGTGGCGCGATGGATGAGTCGCCGCTTCGATCTCGCCCGCGCGAGGCACTTCGGCTCCAGGCCTAGCTGCCGCTTGAAAGCCCGCACGCCCGGAGCCGTGCCCGCTCGGCCCCGTAATCGACGATCATCTGGCTCACCATGGAGCCCGGAGGGAGCCGCAGCAGCTCGTCGGCCGCCTGCTGCTGCTGTGCGGTCGTATAGGGCTTGATCGGCGGGCAGGCGTTCCGGGCGACCGCGGCGGGGTCAGCGCAGGCGGCGAGCAGCAGCAGCAGAACGAGCAGGGTCGGTCGCATCAGAACTCTCCTTTCTCGAGCGAAGCCGCGGTCTCCGCCGGCGTCGCGGGTGCCGTCGCATCCGCCGCGAGCTCGGCGCGGAGCGTCGTGTTCTCCGCCTCGATGTCGGCGGCGCGCTGTTGCGCGCGGCCGTCGCGGCGGGCCTGCCACCGCTCGACTGCGCGCTCGGCGACATCCGCCAGCCCCAGGAGCTTGAGGCCGGCGGAGATCAGGCTGAGCCAGCTCGGCATCAGGTGACCGGGGCGGCGGCGCCGCTCGTCGCCGTCGCGGTGGTCGCGGTCGCCGCCTGGAGCTCGGCGACCGCCGCCTCGATCGCGCCATTGACGGCATTGGTCACCACCGGCAGGCCCTGGGACTGCAGGGTCGCGACCACCGAGGCGAAGGCGGCGTTCCGCTTGGCGGTGGCATCGCCGCCGGTCGCCTCGGCGGCGGCGACCGCGCTCCGCGCCGCCGCCACCAGCACCGGCCCGCCGTTCTGCGCGATGCTGTGGGCGAGGCTGGAGAAGAAGGCGGCGATCACCGCCTCGGCATCGGAGAAGACGCCCTCGAGTTTCTGCAGGGCACGCTGGAAGACGTTCATGGAGGAAATCCTTTCCTTGGGTTGGGTCAGGTGGCTTCGGGAATGAGGCAGCCGGCGAGCGCGGAGACGGCGATGCCGGCGTCGACGATGTGCTGCCAGAGCCCGGGATCGATGCTGACGTGCACGCCGGCGAGCAGGCCCGCGAGCGCGGCCCAGGTGCTGGCCTCGCCCAGGCGCAGGACGAGATAGCGGAAGAGCGCCATGTGAGATCTCCTTGGTTGAGGACGCGGAAAAGCAGCGCCGCCGGGCGACGCCCGGCGCGGCATTCAGGCCGTCAGCAGGTCAGGCGTAGGCGCGGACGAGCCAGCCGGTAAGAAAGCGCTGGGACGCGGGGCGCGCGGCGACGATCAGGCGATAGTGAGCGGCGGCCTCGCTGCGGAGCGCCGCCAGCAGTGCCGCGCCCTCGGCAGCCGCCGCCGCGGCGCGCGTCGCGGAGCCGAGCACGCCGTCCTCGACGAGGTCGGCGCCGGTGGCGCGGAGCGCCCGCTGCAGCAGCCGATGGACGGGCCCGGCGCCGATGTTGACGCCGATGTCCAGCACCTTGGCGGCGATCGGCGCCGGCAGATCGCCCCAGCCGTAGCGGTCCCACCAGTCGCGCCGATAGATCGCCGCCGCCGCGTCCGCGGTGAGCGCGCGGATGCCGTCGGCGCCGAGCTCCGGATAGGCGCGGAGCGAGATGCCGAAGTTGGTGAGGCCGCCGGGATCGTCGGGGTCGTCGACGAGCCCGCCCTCGTGAGCGAGGACGGCGGCGACCGCGCGATCGAAGACGGGATCCGCCATCAGAGATGCCCGAGCTTCAGCGCCAGCGTCACGATGAGGCCGCCCATCCCCATCATCAGCGAGCCGGCGGCGTAGAGCACCATCACCTCGAGCCGGCTCACCCGGCGCGAGGTCTCGCCGAGGAGCGCCATGATGTTGGCGTAGCGCTCGGCGCAGACTGCCTCGTGCACGGTGAGCCGCGCCTCGGCGGCGGGATCGTCGCTCCAGTCGGTGGCAAGGGACATGGGATGCACTCGGTTGCGACCGCCGGATCAGAGCCGCGCGTCGGCGATCATGTGAACCGCAAGGCGCTCGCCGGCGGTGCTGCCGGCGGGCGTCGTGGTGCCGAAGGCGGCGCCCCGCTCGCCGACGATGTCGGCGGCGGTGCCGCTGCAGTCGCTGGCGGTGTCGAGATTGCGCGCCTGGGCATTGGCGGCGGCCGGATTGAAGAAGCTGATGACGGGCGCCCGCGCCATCCGCGTCGGGAAGCTCCAGAAATTGCCCTGCTGCGGCGTGGCGGCGCCCACCGCCTGGGGCGCGATCCAGGCCCCGGCGGTGCCGGCGTTCTGCGCCGGCGCCACCGCGAGCGGAAAGGTCTTGGCGTAGAAGCGCTGGCAGCGCAGGAGCTCGTCGGCAAAATTCGCGCGGCCGAAATAGGTCGCCACCTGGCCGCCTTCCAGCTGCACGTCGCCGATGCGCAAGCTGCGGCCGCCGAGGCCGGCGGGGACGGCGATGTCGATCTCCAGGCAAAGCCCGTTGGCGACATTGGCGAGGGTGTCGAGCTGGAACGCGCCGGCGGCACCGTCCCACCAGAGCTGGGTCAGCACGCCCGAGGGCAGCGACTGCGTCGGGCCGCTGATCGCGTGCGACATGCCGGCGAAATCGTCGGGCGCATCGGCCGAGCGCAGCACCGGCGTCACGCTCATCGGCTGCCCGCTGTCCTGGTAGGCGACGAGGCTCAGCGCGGCGAAGGGATGCGCCGGCGCCGCCACCGGATACTGGAACGCGGGCGCCAGCAGATCCGCCGTGGCGCGGCTCTCGATCTTGGTGCGCAGCGTCACCGTCGTCGCGCCCGACGTCGAGAGCGCGGCAGTGCCGATGGCGAGCTGCGCCGGGAACGCCGCATCGGCCACCTGCCCGAAGCTGCCGCTGACCCCGGCTCCCGCCTGCGCCTCCCACATGTCGAGGACGTACTGCCAGGCGGTCGAGATCGCGACCGCGGAGGTGAGCTGGTTGACGCGCCCGTCGCCATTGACGTTGCGCCGCTTGCCGGCACTCCCCGCGAGCGCAGCGGTCGCCGCATCAAGTGCCGCTTTGTAGGCCGAGCCGGTCTGGCTCGTCATGTCGGAGCGAAGATAGGGCATGGGGACTCCGATCAGCCGGATGCACCGGCGGGTTGACAATAAATGCTGGCGCTGGCGGAATGCGGAAGCTTCAGTCCATTCCAAGAGCACGCTTTGCGAATGCAGAACAATGATGCTGCGTTAGAAATCCTAGTTAGACTCTACAACGCAGGCGACTGGACAAGAGCTAACGTTGTTTGCCGAGATATTCTCGGACGCGATGCTCAACAGGCAACTGCACTTCTGATATCGGGTGAGATCGCATTGAGACGCGGTAATGCCAAGATGGGCATAAGCTATCTCCAGCAAGCAGTTGCGGCACCAATCACGAATAAGTCGATCCTGACGCGGGTCGTTCAACTGCTGCAGGGATTGGGCGATCTCGATGCTCTCGATACTGCGCTTAAGGCGCTCGTGCGGATCGACCCGCAAAATTTCAACGCCTACCTTTTGCTCGGACGAGTTAAAGAAGCACGTGGACACGTGCAGGAAGCGGTTTCTGCTTACGAGGCAGCCAGCGCTATACTACCCGGCCACGCTGGCCCCGATACTGCTCGCGCATTATTGCTGCTCCGTCAAACCTGGGGCGATCCGCCTCCCTCAAATTCTGAGAAGCGGCAAAGGTCGCGGCTGTCCGGTCATGTGGCAATGACTACGCTTGGCCAGAACGGACGCTTCGGCAATCAGCTCTTTCAGTATTGCTTCCTCAGAATCTACGGAGAGATACACAATCTGCGGGTCGAGGTCCCTGACTGGGTCGGACGTTGGCTTTTCGATCTCAATGATCCCTACCCCGGACTTCCGCTGCCGCGACTTGAGACGACTGTTCCGCAGATCGCGGCGGCGCTCGATCCGGATTCAGCACCAACGCTCAGTGGCCATGATCTGTTTGGCTACGGCCAATGTCACACCCGCCATTTCCGAACTCACCAAGCT
>DATJOK010000124.1:0-89871 GCA_035507155.1 Allostellaceae bacterium | reverse complement strand
GTGCTCGCGGCGCAAGCCTATGTCAGGAGCCTGCCGGAGGTCTGCGGCGTTGCGACCTATCAGATGAGCTGGCTCGAGACCGGCGGCTACGCCTATTTCCATCGCTCGGTGCCATGGTATCGGCCCGCCGACGCCGGCGAGCTGGCGCGTCTGACGCCCGCCTTCGATACGCTCGTCTACGAGCAGCCAACGCCGTCTGCCGCCGGCTTCGAGACCAGGCAATGCTTCGACGAGGTCTGCGTCGCGCAGCGCCCGGGCCGCTGCACGCCGCAGCCGGTGCCGCCACTTCCCTGGCCGGTGTTTCTGCGCGACCTCCGGACGACCGATCGCCGCTAGCCTCTCCAAGCTTCCCCTTGCGGCCTCCAGGCATGGCCGCTACCAAAGCGCATGACCAATCCATCGCGTCTTGCCGCCGCTCTGGTCGCCGCCGGAGCGGTGCCGCCCGAGCGCGCGCCGGCCATCGCCGCCGTGGCCGAGCGCTATGCCGCGGCGCTCACGCCCGAGGTCATCGACCTCATCGACCCCGCGGATCCCGCCGATCCGATCGCGCGGCAGTTCGTGCCCGATCCGGCGGAGCTCGTCACGGCGCCCGAGGAGCGCGGCGATCCCATCGGCGACGAGCGCTTCTCGCCGCTGAAGGGGATCGTCCATCGCTACCCCGACCGCGTCCTGCTGAAGCCCCATCATGCCTGCCCGGTCTATTGTCGCTTCTGCTTCCGGCGCGAGCAGGTGGGGCCCGAGGGCGAGGCGCTGGACGCCGCCGAGCTCGCTGCGGCGCTCGACTACATCCGCGCGCGCCCGGAGATCTGGGAGGTGATCCTCACCGGCGGCGATCCTTTCCTGATGTCGCCGCGGCGGCTCCGCGAGATCCTCGGCGCCCTCGACGCGATCGCCCATGTGGCGGTGATCCGCTTCCACACCCGCGTGCCGGTGGTCGATCCGGATCGCGTCGACGCCGCGCTGATCGACGCCCTGGCGGCGGAGAAGGCGGTCTACGTGGCGATCCACGCCAACCATCCGCGGGAGCTCACCGCCGGATTCCGCGCCGCATGCCGGCGGCTCGCAGCGGCGGGCATTCCGCTCCTCGGCCAGAGCGTGCTGCTGCGCGGCATCAACGACGATCCCGCCGTGCTGGAGGCGCTTTTCCGCGGTCTCGTCGCGGCCCGGGTCAAGCCCTACTACCTGCACCATCCTGATCTTGCCCGCGGCACCTCGCACTTCCGCCTGGGCCTCGGCGAGGGCCGGCAGATCGTCGACGCGCTCCGCGGCCGCGTTTCCGGCCTCTGCCAGCCGAGCTATGTCCTCGACGTGCCCGGCGGTCACGGCAAGGTGCCGGTGGGACGCAGCCATGCGGAACCGGCGGGCGACAGCGGCGAATGGATCGTCGAGGATCATCGGGGGACGCCGCACCGCTATCCGCCGGCGGGGGAGAGCTAGCACATGGCCCGCATCGCGATCGCCGGGCTTCATCACGAGACCAACACCTTCGCGCCGATCAAGGCCGGCTACGACGAGTTCGTCCTCGGCGGCGGCTGGCCGGGTCTGCAGCAGGGCGATCGGTTCTTCCACACCTTTCCCGGAATGAACCTGCCGATCGCGGGGGCGATCGAGGTGTTGGCGGGCGCCGGTCAGGAGCTGCTGCCGCTGGTCTGGGCCGCGGCGACGCCCTCGGCGCACGTCACCGAGGACGCCTATGAGCGGATCGTCGCCATGATGCTGGACGATCTCCGCGCCGCAGGACCGATCGATGCCGTCTATCTCGACCTGCACGGCGCCATGGTGACGGAGCATCTCGACGACGGCGAAGGGGAGCTGCTGCGCCGCTTCCGCGCCGTCGTCGGACCGCAGATCCCGATCGCGACCAGCCTCGATTTCCACGCGAATGTCACGCCGGAAATGATTGAGTTCTCGGACGTAATGGTCGGCTATCGAACTTATCCACACGTCGACATGGCGACCACGGGAAGGCGTGCCGCCGAGGCGCTCCTGGGTTTGCTCGATACTCAGAGAAAGCCCTCCAAGTCTTTTGAAACCATCCCTTTTCTGATTCCGCTCCCCTGGCAATGCACGATGGCGGAGCCGGCAGGGTCGGTCTATCGCGAGCTGGCGGTGATCGAGCGCGAGACCGGCGTCCTCCTGACCTTCACGCCGGGGTTCCCGGCGGCGGATTTCCTCCACTGCGGCGCCGCCGTCTTCGGCTACGGCGGCGATGCGGCTCGGACGAGCACGGCGGTGCGCCGCCTGACGCAAGCGATCATCAATCGGGAGAAGGACTTCGCCGGCCGTATTTACGAACCGGACGAAGCCGTGGCCGAGGCGTCCCGACGTCCCGCCGGCAAGCCCATGGTGCTGGCGGATACCCAGGACAATCCCGGCGCCGGCGGCACCTCCGACACCACCGGCCTGCTGGCGGCGCTGGTTCGGGCGGGGGCGGAGCGGGCGACGCTCGCCATCATGTGGGACCCCGAGGCCGCCGGAGCGGCCCATGCGGCGGGGCCAGAAGCCAGCCTGACCCTCGAGCTTGGCGGGCGCACCGCCGCGCCGGGCCCGTTCCGCGGCAGCTTCACCGTGGAGCGCCTGGGGACCGGCACCTTCACCGGTACCGGTCCCATGTGGGGCGGCTCGCAGATCACCCTCGGGCCGATGGCATTGCTGCGGATCGGCGGCGTCCGCGTGGTGGTGGCCAGCCGGAAGATGCAGGGTGCGGATCAATCAATCTTCCGTCATCTGGGGGTTGAGCCCCAGGAGGAACGGATCCTCGCCCTCAAGAGTTCGGTGCATTTCCGCGCCGACTTCGCGCCGATCGCCCAGGACATCCTGGTGGTCAAGGCGCCGGGCGCGATGCTGGCGGACCCTGCCGATTTCCCGTTCCGCCGGCTGCGGCCGGGGCTGCGCCTCCGCCCGCTCGGCCCTGCCTTCGCAGCCGGGACATAAACCTTTGTTAAGGAACATTATTTATTATTGCCCGGAGGGAGGAGTTTGGGCATGCTCCGGCGCGTTGTACGGACCAATTATGATCGCCGGGAGTTTCGCCGGGATCGGCGCTATCCGGTGCCGCCGATCCTGGTACGTGTTCAGGGGCGCGACTATAAATCGTTGAACTGGTCCCTGGGCGGTTTCCGGATCGACGCGCGGGATCTTGGATTGGCGGTGGGTGACGGGATAGCGGGCAGCTTGCAGATGACCCACATCGACCATACCTGCGACTTTATCGCCGAGATCGTCTGGACACATCGAGAGGAGGGCGACGTGGGTGCGAAGTTCACCGAGATCGCCCCTGATTGCCTGAACGCCCTCGATCGCGCGCTCTCGCGTTGGCTGGCGCGGAGCAAGCGTTGATCCGCAGCGCCAGCCCTTCCGCGATCCTCGCCCTCGTCGCGCTGCTGGGCCTCGCTGCGGCGCCGATGGCGCATGCGCAGGATCGCCCGAGCACCTATGTGGGCGGGCTGAAGCTGGTGTGGGGCAGCGTGCCGCTGCCGCAATTCAGTCCCGGCCTCAGCTCCAATCTGGACTACGGCAGCGCGCCCGAGCAGTCGCTCGCACCCGCCTATTCGCTGACACTGTCGACGCCGGACGACGGACCGGAGCAGTTCAGCTTCTCGCCGCGCGTCCCCCAGCTGACGCCGGACAGCACCACGCCCGCCAGCGGGGGCCGGCGCACCTATCTCGGCTTCAGCATCGATCTCGGCGAGCCCAAGACGGGTCTCTTCGGCACACTCGGACTCGGCGGCTCGGTGCCCACCAATCGCCAGCCCAGCTTCGATGACGGCGCGGGCCCACGGGCGCTGAATGCGCCGCTGCTGCTGCATGGCGGCTTCGAGCTCGGCTATCGCGCCGACGCCCAGAACACCTTCACGCTCAGCATCGATCGCGCGATGCCCGCCGAAGGCGATCATGCCGACGCGCTGGGCGGCGTCCGCCTGCGCTACGGCCTCAAGTTCTAGCCGATCGTCAGCTGTCGAGCTTGCACCAGACCGGCGTGTGGTCGGATGCCTTGTCGCGTCCGCGCGGCGCCTTGTCGATGTCGGCAGCGGCAAGCCGGTCGGTTGCCTGGGGCGACAGCAGCAGGTGATCGATGCGCAGACCTTCGTCGCGCATCCAGCGGCCGGCCTGATAGTCCCAGAAGCTGTAGCGGTGCGGCTCGCTGTGGAAGACGCGGAAGGCGTCGGTATATCCCTGATGCAGCAGGCTGCGGAACGCGGCACGGGATTCCGGCCGGCAGAGCGCGTCGTCGCGCCAACCATCGGGATCGTAGACGTCGGCGTCGGTGGGGCAGACGTTGTAGTCGCCGGCGAGCACCACGGGCACTTCGCGCGCCAGCAGCTCGCGGGCGCGCGCCGAGAGCCGCTTCATCCAGGCCAGCTTGTAGGGAAACTTGTCGGTGCCGACGGGATTGCCGTTCGGCAGATAGATCGACGCGACGCGGACATCGCCGACCGTCGCCTCGATGTAGCGCGCGTGGGTGTCGCCGTCGTCGCCCGGCAGGCCCACGGTCACGTCGCGTGCCGGCTCGCGCGTCAGCAGCGCAACGCCGTTATAGGTCTTCTGCCCGGAGACCGCCGCGTGATAGCCGAGCCCCTTGAGCTCGAGGGTCGGAAAATCCTCGGTGGGGCACTTGATCTCCTGCAGGCAGAGCGCGTCGGGCCTGGCGCTCTCGAGCCACGCCAGCACATGCGGCAGCCGCACCTTGATCGAATTGACGTTCCAGGTGGCGATCTTCATGGCGCTCAGCCGGCGTGCCGGCTCAGCCGATCGCGAAGGACTTGCCGCAGCCGCAGGAGGAGCTGGCGTTGGGATTGCGGACCTGGAACGAGGCCCCCATCATGTCCTCGACGAAGTCCACCTCGGCGCCGTCCACCAGCTCCAGCGAGGTGGCGTCGATGACGAGCGTGACGCCGTCGCGCTCGAAGGCGGAGTCGTCGTCGAGCCGCGCATCATCGAAGCTGAAGCCGTACTGGAAGCCGGAACAGCCGCCGCCGGAGACCGCCAGCCGCAGAAAGGCCGTGGGCAGGTTCTCCTGCGCCTTGAGCTCGGCGATGCGCTTCGCCGCGCTCGCGGTGAGCGAGAGGCTGCGTCCGCCGGTGGTGCCGCCTTCAGCCATGGGTTTCACAAGCTCCGGCCGCGATTGCGATGCCCTCAATGTAGGTATTGGAGGTCAATTGTCAAACCGCCGGAGCGGCCGTTGCCAGGGCGAGAGTCGGCTTGTAGTTTCCGCCCCATGACCGTGCCGCCCGCGCTGGCCCCCTACGCCTCCAGGCCCGAAGAGAGCCGGGGCCGGCTCCATCGGGAGCCGGAAAGCCCGACCCGCTCGGTATTCCAGCGCGATCGCGACCGCATCATCCATTCGACCGCCTTTCGCCGCCTCGAATACAAGACGCAAGTTTTCGTCAACCATGAGGGCGATCACTACCGGACCCGGCTCACCCACAGCCTGGAAGTGGCGCAGATCGCGCGGAGCGTGAGCCGCGCGCTCGGCCTCAACGAGGATCTCGCGGAGGCGGTGGCGCTCGCCCACGACCTCGGCCACACGCCGTTCGGTCACGCCGGCGAGGAAGCGCTCGATGCGGCGATGGCGCCCTTCGGCGGCTTCGAGCATAACGACCAGACGCTCCGCATTTTGACGCGGCTGGAGCGGCGCTACGCCGAGTTCGACGGCCTCAACCTCACCTGGGAGGCGCTCGAGGGCACGGTGAAGCACAACGGCCCGCTGGTGGGGGGTGCCCGCAGTAAGCCAGTGCCCGCCACCATCGCCGCCTATGTCAGGACGCAGGACCTCGAGCTCGCCACCTGGCCCAGCGCCGAGGCGCAGGTGGCGGCGCTCGCCGACGACATCGCCTACAACAACCACGACATCGACGACGGGCTGCGCGCAGAGCTCTTCAGTGTCGCCGATCTCGACGCGGTGCCGCTGGTGGGGCCGGTCTTCCGCGAGGTGCGCGAGCGCTATCCGAGTCTCGACGGTACGCGCCTCGTCCATGAGTCGATCCGCCGGCTCATCGACCGCATGGCCGGCGATCTCATCGCCGAGACGCGCCGCCGTGCCGCCGACGCGAAGCTCCGCTCCGCCGCGGATGTGCGCGGCCTGGGGTCCGCGACGGTCGCCTTCTCCGAGACCATGGCTCGGCACGACAAGGCGCTGAAGCAGTTCCTGTTCGATCGCATGTACCGGCACTACCGCGTCAATCGCATGTCCTCGAAAGCGCGCCGCATCGTGCAGGAGTTGTTCCAGCTGCTGCTCGCGGAGCCGCAATGCCTGCCGACGGAGTGGCGCCAGCAGACCGAGGGTCCGAGCGCTCCCGCCACCGCCCGCGTCGTCGCCGACTACATCGCCGGCATGACCGACCGCTTCGCTCTCGACGAGCACGCGAGACTGTTCGATAGATACGCAAAACCATGATGAACCTGTTCACCCATTTCCGCGAACGCGTGGTCGCCGAGGTGACGGCGCTGATCGCAGCCGGCGACCTCCCGGCCGGGCTCGATCTCTCGCGCATCGCCGTCGAGCCACCGCGCGACCCCGCCCACGGCGACATCTCCACCAACGCCGCCATGGTGCTGGCGAAGCCCGCCGGCAAGAACCCGCGCGAGATCGCGACAAAGCTCGCCGAGCGGCTGCGCGCCCAGAGCGACGTCACCGCCGCCGACGTCGCGGGACCCGGCTTCCTCAACCTCCGTCTCGCCGAGAATTTCTGGCATGCGCGGCTCCGCGAGATTCTCGCCGCCGGCGAGAGCTACGGCGATTCGACGATCGGGCAGGGACGGCGGGTCAACGTGGAGTACGTCTCCGCCAATCCGACCGGTCCGCTCCACGTCGGCCACGGCCGCGGCGCGGTGGTGGGCGACGCGCTGGCGGCGCTCCTCGAGAAGGCGGGCTTCGCCGTCACTCGGGAGTACTACATCAACGACGCCGGCGCGCAGGTGGATGTGCTCGCGCGCTCGACGCATCTGCGCTACCGCGAGGCGCTCGGCGAGACGATCGCGGAGATCCCCGAGGGCTATTACCCCGGCGACTACCTCAGGGATGCGGGCCGCCAGCTCGCGGAGCGCGATGGCGCCAGGTGGAAGGATCGGCCGGAGAGCGAATGGCTCGATCCCGTGCGCGAGTTCGCGACGGCGGAGATGCTGCGCCTCATCCGCGAGGATCTCGCGGTGATCGGCATCAGCCACGCAGTCTTCGCCTCCGAGCGCGCGCTGGTGCAGGCGGGCGCGATCGAGAGCGCGCTGGCGGTGCTCGAGGCCGACGGGCTCGTCTATGTCGGCACGCTGGAGCCGCCCAAGGGCAAGCTGCCGGAGGATTGGGAGCCGAGGCCGCAGACGCTCTTCCGCTCGACGAAATTCGGCGACGACGTCGACCGACCGCTGAAGAAGTCCGACGGCTCCTGGACCTATTTCGCCGCCGACATCGCCTACCACTTCGACAAGTACCAGCGCGGCTTCGCCGAGATGATCGACATCTGGGGCGCCGATCACGGCGGCTACGTGAAGCGCATGCAGGCGGCTGTGACCGCGCTCACCCACGGCAAGGGCGCGCTCGACGTCAAGCTCTGCCAGCTCGTCAACCTCTTCGACAAGGGCCAGCCGGTGCGGATGTCGAAGCGCGCCGGGACCTTCGTCACGCTGCGCGACGTCGTCGACGAGGTCGGCAAGAATGTCTTCCGCTTCATCATGCTGACGCGGCGCAACGACCAGACCCTCGACTTCGACTTCGCCAAGGTGATGGAGCAGTCGAAGGACAATCCCGTCTTCTACGTCCAGTACGCCCACGCGCGTGCCGCCTCGGTGCTGCGGCTCGCGCGCGAGCAGATTCCGGACTCGGAGCTCGCCTCCGAGTCGTTGCAGAAATCGGAGCTCCATCGCTTGACCGCCGGCGAGGAGCTTGGTCTCATCAGGCAGCTCGCCGGCTGGCCTCGACTCGTTGAGAGCGCGGCGGAAGCGCATGAGCCGCACCGGATCGCGTTCTACCTCCAGGACCTTGCCGCCCTGTTCCATATGCTATGGAACAGGGGCAAGGAGGACGCGAACCTGCGCTTCCTGATCGCCGAGGAGCCGGAGCTGACCAAGGCCCGGCTCGCGCTGGTGCAAGGGATCAAACACGTGATCGCTTCCGGGCTGAGAGTCTTCGGAGTGGCGCCGGTGGAGGAGATGCGCTGATGGCGTATCTCGAGCCGCTCGATCCCCCCCAGCGCCCGGCGATCCCCTATCGGCGGGTGAAGCACCGCCCGCATCGCAGCCTGATGGCGGTGATTGCGCTCGGCGTGATGGCGGTGAGCGCCGGCGGGCTCTGGCTCGGCTACAAGGTCACCTCGCACGAGCCGGGCCGCGGCGAGGTGCCGCTGCTGCGCGCCGACACTCAGCCGATCAAGGTGAAGCCAGAGGATCCCGGCGGCATGGAGATCCCCAATCGCAACCGTCTCGTCTTCGATCAGAAGGCGAGCGAGACGACGGAGCGGCTGCTGCCGCCGCCGGAGACGCCGCTGCCGCGGCCGGCGCCGCCGCCGCCGGAGCCAACCGCAACGCCGGAAGCGCCGCAGCCGGCGGTCGCGCAAGCGGCGGCGCCGGTAGCACCAGCCGCCGCCGCACCGGCGCCGCCGCCCGCCGCACCGGCGCAGCAGCAGCCGGCGGCCGTCGCGGAACAGCACCCGCCGCAGAGCGCTGCGCTGCCGCCGGCGCTCAAGGGGACGGCGATCGGCAGGGGCTATCGGCTGCAGGTGGGAGCGGTCAGGACAGCGGAGAGCGCGGCGCAGGAGTGGGCGCGCATCAAGCGGCAGAACGGCGATCTCGTGGGCTCGCTCGGCGTCGCCACCGAGCGGGTCGATCTCGGCGACAAGGGCGTCTTCTATCGCATCCAGGCGGGCCCGCTCGCCGACGGCGCCGAGGCCGACCGGATCTGCAGCGCGCTGCGGCAACGCAACGTCGGGTGCCTGCTTGTCAAACCCTGAGCCGCGGGCGGTCGTTTTCGGCTGCGCGGGAAAGACGCTGAGCGCCGACGAGCGCGCGTTTTTCCGCGAAGCCGATCCCCTGGGCTTCATCCTCTTCGCGCGGAATTGCGAGGCGCCGGACCAGATCCGGGCGCTGGTGCGGGCGCTGCGCGACGCCGTCGGGCGCGCCGATGCGCCTGTCCTCATCGACCAGGAGGGCGGTCGCGTCCAACGGCTGACGCCGCCGCACTGGCGCCGCTATCCCGCCGCGGCGACGCTGGCGGGGCTGGGGGCCGCGGCGGAGGAGGCGGTATCGCTGACGGCCCGGCTCATCGCCGACGATCTCTCGACCCTCGGCATCACCGTCGATTGCCTGCCGGTGCTCGATATTCCCGTCAGGGGCGCGGACGCCGTCATCGGCGATCGCGCCTATGGCCATGAGCCCGGCATCGTCGCGCGGCTGGGCGTCGCCGCCTGCCGCGGATTGCTGGCAGGCGGCGTGCTGCCCGTCATCAAGCACATTCCCGGCCACGGCCGCGCGACCGTGGACAGCCACGCCGCGCTGCCGACGGTGACCGTCGACCGCGCCACGCTGGAGGCCAGCGACTTCGCACCCTTCCGCGCACTCGCGGGGATGCCCTGGGCGATGACCGCGCATATCGTCTACACCGCCCTCGATCCAGCGGCGCCGGCGACACTGTCGCCGAAGGTGATCGGCGAGGCGATTCGCTCTAGCATCGGCTTCGATGGTGTCTTGGTCTCGGACGATCTCTCCATGAAGGCCCTGGGCGGCGATTTCCGCGAGCGCGCAGCGCGGGCGCTCGCCGCCGGCTGCGACCTGGTGCTCCACTGCAACGGCGACCGCAAGGAGATGGCGGCGGTGGCGGCGGGAAGCGCATCCCTGACACCGGCAGCCCATCGGCGGATCGCGCGCGCCGAGGCGCAGCGGCAGGCAGTCCAGCCATTCGACCGGCGCGCCGCCGAGGCGCGGCTCGATGCGCTGCTGGGAAAGCCCGCGGCATGATCAGCAACGCCGCGCTCTACGAGGCGTCGGTCTGGGTGATCCCCGCGATCATGGCGATCACCCTCCACGAAGCGGCGCATGGCTTCGTCGCCTACCAGTTCGGCGACGACACCGCCTACAAGGCGGGCCGCGTCACCGCCAATCCGTTCCGCCACATCGATCTCGTCGGCACCATCCTGCTGCCGGCGATGCTGCTGCTGGCGCGCTCGCCGTTCCTGTTCGGCTATGCGAAGCCGGTGCCGGTCAACTACTGGCACCTGCGCAATCCCCGCCGCGACATGGTCTGGGTCGCCGCCGCCGGTCCCGCCTCCAACATCCTGCAGGCGACGGTCGTCGGCGCGCTCGTCCATCTGATCCCCTTCGCGCCGGTGACTTGGCAGGGCTGGATCGGCGACAATTTCGCCAACGCGATCCTGCTCAACCTGCTGCTGGCGGTCTTCAACATGATCCCGCTGCCGCCACTCGACGGCGGCAGGGTGGCGGTCGGGCTGCTGCCGCGGCCGCTCGCCATGCCGCTGGCGCGACTCGAACGCTACGGACTGTTCATTCTGATCGCGCTTGCGCTGGTACTTCCCTACGCGACCGCCGGGCGATTCAACATCTTGGCGGATGTCATTGTGCCGCCGGCAATCTTCCTGTATCGCGTGATCATGTTCGTGACGGGGAACGGGCTGGTGCCGGTATCGGGGATCGAGTCGTGACGGAAGGCACCGAGCCCTTCGAGGATCCGGCGCCGGCGGAGAGTTCCGACAGTCAGCTGGTGGTCGATCTCGGCGGCTATGAAGGGCCGATCGACGTCCTTCTCGCCCTGGCGCGCGAGCAGAAGGTCGACCTCACCCATATCTCGATCCTGCAGCTCGCCGATCAGTACCTCGCCTTCATCTCGGCGGCGCGCCGGCTTCGCCTGGAGATCGCCGCCGACTATCTGGTGATGGCGGCCTGGCTCGCCTATCTGAAATCGCGTCTGCTGCTGCCGGAGCCGCAGCCCGACGACGAGCCCTCCGGCATCGATCTCGCCGCCGCGCTCACCTATCAGCTGCAGCGGCTCGAGGCGATGCAGCAGGCGGGCGCGCGCCTGATGGCGCGGCCTCAGCTCGGCCGCGACGTCTTCGCCCGCGGCGCGCCCGAGGGTGTGCCGGTGGTAAAAAAGGCGCAATACGAGGCGACGCTCTTCGAGCTTCTGAAGGCCTATGGCGAGGGACGGGCGCGCGCCGATTCCGGCGTCCTCCACATCGAGGCGCAGGAGCTTTATTCAATGGATGACGCGCTGCAGCGCCTGTCGCGCTATTTGGGCCGCATGCCGGAGTGGCGCACGCTGGCGAGCTTCCTGCCGGCCAATCTGCGCGTCGGGCTGGTCGGCCGCTCCGCCGTCGCCGCGACTTTCGCCGCCAGCCTGGAGCTGGTGCGCGAGGGACGCCTGCAGCTCCGCCAAGACAAGATCTTCGGCCCGATCTATCTCCGCAGTCCCCCGATCAGCGAAGCCTCATCCCCATGACCGAGACCCCGACCGATCCGCACGCGGACGCCCTCCGTCTCATCGAGGCGCTGCTCTTCGCCTCGGCCTCGCCGGTGGAGGAGGAAAGCATCGCCGAGCGCCTGCCGGAGGACGCCGACGTCACCGCGCTCCTCGCCGAGATCGCCGAGCACTACAGCGGGCGCGGCGTCAACCTGGTGAAGATCGCCGGCGGCTGGACCTTCCGCACCGCGCCCGATATCGGGCCGCGCCTCAAGCTCGAAACCACCGTGCAGCGCCGGCTGTCGCGCGCCGCGGTGGAGACGCTCGCGATCATCGCCTACCATCAACCGGTGACCCGCGCCGAGATCGAGGAGATCCGCGGGGTGCAGATCTCCAAAGGCACCATCGATACGCTGCTGGAGGCCGGGTGGATCATGCCCAAGGGCCGGCGCGAGACGGTGGGCAGGCCGGTCACCTGGGGCACCAGCGAGGCCTTCCTGCATCATTTCGGCCTCGGCGAGATCGCCGATCTCCCGGGCATGGACGAGCTCAAGGCCGCCGGCCTCATCGGCGAGCCGCCGGTCGTGTCGCTGCGCGAGAACTCGCTGCCGGCCGACGCCACGCCGGCGAACAGCTCCGAGCCCGAGGAGCCCTCGCCGGAACTCGACGCCCTCGCCGAGCAGGGCGAGCTGGTCGCCGGGCATGACGGCGAAGATTGAGGGCGGGGTCTAACTCCCTGATCTAAAGACCCGATCGGGCGCGCCGCGGCGTCCGCGGGGCGCTTACGCCCGCAACCCCGCCGTCATTGCGAGCGCGCCTCGCTTTCTGCCATTATCCGCGCCTCCCGCCGGCGGCAAGCGCCGCGCGGAGCTGCAATGGCGACAGGACGGCGATGTTCGATTTCGCGTGGTCCGAGCTGATGCTGATCGGCATCGTCGCGCTGATCGTCATCGGACCGAAGGATCTCCCCCGAGTGCTGCGCATGGCCGGCCGCTGGATGCGCCAGGCGCGCGCCGTCGCGCGCGAGTTCCAGGGCAGCGTCGAGCAGATGATCCGCGAGAGCGAGCTCGACGAGGTGCGCCGCGAGGTGGAGAAGGTGGCGACCACCGACATCGGGCAGCACATCGAAAACAGCATCGATCCCGGGGGCGAGCTGCAGAGCGCGATGACGCCGCCGGAATTGGGGCTGACCGACGGCACCGCGACCCCGCCGGCCGAGCCCACGCCCGCGATCGAGGCCGCGCCCGCGATCGAGGCAGCGCTGCCGGTGGAGACCACGGCGGCCTCCGGCAACGGCGCCGTCACCGCCGTCGAGCCGTCGCCGCCCCCCGCGCCGCCGGCGGAGGAGGGCGCAACGGCGTCGCCGGCTGGCGCGCCGGAAGCGCCGGAAGCGCCGGCGGAAAAGACCAGAAGCCCGGCCTGATCCATGTCCAGTCCGCAAGCAGATCCCGACGCAGAACTCGAAGCCGGCAAGATGCCGCTGCTCGATCACCTGATCGAGCTGCGCAAGCGGCTGCTCTATTCGGCGGTGGCGCTGCTGCTGCTGTTCATTCCCTGCTACTACTTCAGCCAGGACATCTATGGCTTCCTCACCCGACCGCTCGCCGAGGTGCTGCAGCTCAAGGGCGAGCATCGCGAGCTGATCTATACGGACCTCACCGAGGCGTTCTGGACCAATCTCCGGGTCTCCTTCTGGGCCGCTTTCTGCCTCGCCTTTCCGGTGATCGCGAGCCAGGTCTGGATGTTCGTGGCGCCCGGCCTCTACAAGAACGAGCGGCGCGCCTTTCTGCCCTATCTCCTCGCGACGCCCTTCCTGTTCATCCTCGGCGCCTCGATCGTCTACTTCTTCATCTTCCCGGTGGCCTGGCGCTTCTTCCTGAGCTTCGAGACTGCCGGCGGGGACGGCACCCTGGCGGTGCAGGCGATGCCCAAGGTGAGCGAGTACCTGACCCTGGTGATGCGGCTCATCTTCGCCTTCGGCGTGGCATTCCAGCTGCCGGTGCTGCTGACCCTGCTGGCGCGGGTGGGACTGATCACCGCGCAACAGCTCAAGGAGAAGCGGCGCTACGCGATCGTCGCCGTCTTCATCATCGCCGCAGTACTGACGCCGCCCGACATCTTCAGCCAGGTCTCCCTCGCGGTGCCGCTGCTGGCGCTCTACGAGATCTCCATCATCTCCTGCCGCATCGTCGAGAAGAACCGCGCCGCTCGCGAAGCGGCGGAAGAGGCGGCGCTCAAGAACTCGTCCTGATCGCGACCGCGCGGGCGGGCGATGGACGGCGGCCGCCCGAGCCTCTATAAGATCGCCTCCCGATCGGCGAGCCGGGCCATGTTCGATCTCAAATGGATACGTGAGAATCCCGAGGCCTTCGACAAGGGCCTCGCGCGCCGTGGCTTGGCCCCGCAATCACCCGAGGTGCTGGCGCTCGACAAGACCTGGCGCGAGGCGCAGGCGGAGGCCGAGCGGCTGCAGGCGGAGCGCAACCGTCTCTCCAAGGAGATCGGCGCCGCCAAGGCCAAGGGGCTCGATGCCAGCGAGATCATGACGGCGGTCGCCGCCAGCAAGGACCGCCAGGCGGCGATGGAAGCGGAGGCCGCCAAGCGCCTCGGCGCCGTCGAGGCGCAGCTCGCGGGCATTCCCAACATCCCCGCCGAGGACGTGCCCGATGGCACCGACGCCGGCGGTAACCGGCTGGTGCGTGAGCACGGCACGCCGCCCGCCCTCGGCTTCGCGCCCAAGGACCACGTCGCCCTCGGCGAGGGGTTGGGCTTCATGGATTTCGCGCGGGCGAGCAAAATCTCCGGCGCCCGCTTCGTGGTGCTGAGGAGCGAGCTCGCGCGGCTCGAGCGGGCGCTCGCCCAGTTCATGCTCGACACCCACACCCGCGAGTTCGCCTATACCGAGGTATCGCCGCCTATCCTGGTGCGCGACGAGGCGGTATTCGGCACCGGCAGCCTGCCGAAATTCGCCGAGGATCTCTTCCGCACCACCACCGGCCTCTGGCTCATTCCAACCGCCGAGGTCTCGCTCACCAACCTGGTCGCCGACGAGATCGTCGACGAGGCGGCTCTGCCGCTGCGCTTCACGGCTTGGACGCCATGCTTCCGCTCGGAGGCGGGTGCCGCCGGCAAGGACACCCGCGGCATGATCCGCCAGCACCAGTTCTACAAGGTCGAGCTGGTGTCGATCGCGCATCCCGACCGCTCAGTCGAGGAGCACGAGCGGATGACCGCCTGCGCCGAGACGATCCTCAAGCGCCTGGGCCTCGCCTATCGCACCATGCTGCTCTGCACCGGCGACATGGGCTTCGCCTCGCGCAAGACCTACGACATCGAGGTCTGGCTGCCGGCGCAGAACGCCTATCGCGAGATCTCCAGCTGCTCCAACTGCGGCGAGTTCCAGGCGCGGCGCATGAACGCGCGCTTCCGGCCGAAGGAAGGGAAGGGGACGCGCTTCGTCCATACGCTGAACGGCTCCGGCCTCGCGGTCGGGCGCGCGCTCATCGCGGTGATGGAGAACTATCAGCAGAGCAACGGCACCATCGCGGTGCCCGACGCGCTCAAGCCCTACATGGGCGGGCTCGAGGTGATCGGCGGCAATGTTTGAGCGGGCGATCGACCTCAAGAAGGCGCGCATCCTCCTCACCAACGACGACGGCGTCGAGGCCCCGGGCCTGAAGGTCCTGGAGAAGGTGGCGCGCGGTCTCTGCAAGGACGTCTGGGTGGTGGCACCGGAGCTCGAGCAGAGCGGCGCCGGCCATTCGCTGACGCTGCACCGGCCGCTCCGCGTGCGCAAGCTCGCGCCGAAGCGCTTCGCCATCGACGGCACCCCCACCGACTGCGTGCTGCTGGCGATCAACAAGGTGATGGCCGACAAGCGTCCGACGCTGGTGCTGTCGGGCATCAACGGCGGCGCCAATCTCGGCGAGGACGTGACCTACTCCGGCACCGTCGCGGCGGCGATGGAGGCGACGCTGCTGGATGTGCCGGCGATCGCCCTCAGCCTGCAGATCCTGGAGCGCGGCAAGCCGCGCTGGGACACCGCCGCGAAACATGCGGGTGAGGTGATCAAGCGGCTGGTGGCGCAGCCCTGGCCCAAGCACACCCTCATCAACGTGAACTTCCCGGACGTGGCGCCGAACCGGGTCAGCGGCATCAAGGTGGCGCGCCAGGGCCGCCACAAGATCGGCGACCAGCTGATGGAGCGGACCGATCCGCGCGGCCGGCCCTATTTCTGGATCGGTCCCACCCGCGCCGAGGATGTTGGCCGCGCCGGCACCGACCTCGCCGCGGTGACCGAGGGCAAGATCTCGCTGACGCCGATCCTGCTCGACCTCACCAACAAGGACGCGCTGGCGCCGCTCCGCAAGGTGTTCTCGTGAGCTCCGCGCTCGCGAACAAACAGGCGCGGCTCATCATGGAATTGCGGGCGGCGGGCATCACCGATGTTCGCGTGCTTGGCGCCATCGAGCGGGTGCCGCGCGAGATCTTCCTGCCGGAGACCTTCCGGGATCGCGCCTACGAGAACGTGGCGCTCCCGATCGGCCACGGCCAGACCATCAGCCAGCCGCTGGTGGTGGCGCATATGACCGAGGCGCTGGCGCCCGGCGAGCGCCACAAGGTGCTGGAGATCGGCACCGGCTCCGGCTACCAGGCGGCGGTGCTGGCGCGACTCTGCCGCCGCGTCTTCACCATCGAGCGGCACCGGGATCTGCTGCGCGCGGCGGAGCAGCGCTTCACGCAGCTGCGCATCCACAACATCGTGACGCGCCATGGCGACGGCACCAGGGGCTGGCCGGAGCAGGCGCCCTTCGAGCGCATCCTCGTCACTGCCGCCGCGGCCGAGGTGCCGCCGGCGCTGCTGGAGAGCCTCGCCGAGGACGGCGTGATGGTGGTCCCGGTCGGCGACGTCCACCGCGACCAGATCCTGCTGCGCATCACGCGCAAGGGCGATCGCTTCGAGCAAGAGGAGCTGGCCCCGGTGCGCTTCGTGCCGCTGGTGGCGGGATTGCCGCGCGCCGCGCAGCGGGAGAGCTGAGGCGCTCGCGCCACGCCGGCCCCGCGATTGTGACAGCGGGGGCGGCTGACATACACTCCACCGCCATGATGGGTCGGGACCTCCTCAGCGGCGCGCGACGTCTGTTACCGATGGCGCTGCTGGCGGCCGGCCTCGCGAGTTGCGACCAAGGCTATGCGCCGGCGCCCGTGATGTCGGGGACGGCGGTCACCACCTCGGCGCCGGGCGGCTCGATGGTGGGGCCGACCGGCCTCCGTCCGCCCGGCCTCGAGGGCCGTCCGCATCCGGATCAGGTCGTGGTGCAGCGCGATGAGACGCTCTACGAAGTGTCGCGGCGCTACGACGTGCCGATCCGCGCCATCATCGACGCCAACAATCTGCAGCCGCCCTATCGTCTGCTCACCGGCCAGACGCTGAAGCTGCCGAAGGTGCGCGTCCATTACGTGCTGGCGGGCGACACGCTCTACAGCGTCTCGCGGCTCTGGGGCGTCGATCTCGCGACCCTCGCCGAGATGAACCACCTGCAGCCGCCCTACACCCTCATCACCGGCAGCACGCTGCTGCTGCCGCCGCAGGTGGCGCCGCCGGTGGTGGCCGGCGCGCGGCCGCAGCCGGGCGAAGGGCAGGGCGGCATCACCGCGACGCCCCTGGCGCCACCGCCGAGCGCGCCGCCGGCAGTCGCCGCGGCGCCGTCCTCTGCCACTCCGATAGCGCCGGCACCGGCACCAATGCCATCAGCGCCGGCGACGCAGGCTCCGGCACCGACCGCTACGATCATCACCAGCCAAGCGCCGGCCGCGCCGCCTGCCGCGCCAGCACCGCCGCCGGCTGCGGCACCGGCATCGCCGCCACAGACTGCCGCGCTGCCACCGCCACCGGCGCGCGGCGGGCGCGAGTTCCTCTGGCCGGTGCGCGGCCGCGTCATCGGCAGCTACGGCACCGGAAGCGGCGGCACCCACAATGACGGCATCAACATCGCCGCGCCCGAGGGCACCACCGTGGTCGCCGCCGACAGTGGCGTCGTCGCCTACGCCGGCAACGAGCTGCGCGGCTACGGCAACTTGATCCTGATCAAGCACGCCGACGGCTGGATGACCGCCTATGCCCACAACGCGCAGATCCTGGTGAAGCGGGGCGAGCGCGTGCAGCGTGGCCAGGCGATCGCGCGCGTGGGCGCTACCGGCGCCGTCAACACGCCACAGCTCCATTTCGAGGTGCGCAAGGGGACCCGCGCGCTCGATCCCGCCGATTTCCTGCCGGCGGCGGCGAGCGGGTAGTCAGTTCTCAGTTCTCAGTTTTCAGTTCTCAGTCCGGCGAAGCGGGCATATCGCCTGGTATCCGTGACCGACGCCTGACCACTGATAGCTCCCCTTACGCCGCGCGGATCCTGCCGAGGAATTTGTCGATCTCGGCGCGGAGGTGATCGGCCTGCTGGCCGAGGGCGCTCGCGGCGCCGAGCTCCTGCTCCGCGGCGCTGCGGCTCTGCTGCGTCACCGCATCGAGGCCGGCGATGTTCTCGCGCACCTCCGAGGTGTTGCGCGCCGCCTCCTGGGTGTTGCGCGAGATTTCCCGGGTGGCGCTGCTCTGCTCCTCGACGGCGGAGGCGATCGAGCTTGCGATCTCGCTGATCTCGTCGATGGTGCCGCCGATCGTCGAGATCGCGCCGACCACTCTCTCGGTCGCCGACTGGATGTCGCGGATCTGCGTCGAGATCTCGTCGGTCGCTTTCGCGGTCTGGCCGGCGAGCGCCTTCACCTCATGCGCCACCACGGCGAAGCCCTTGCCGGCCTCGCCGGCGCGCGCCGCCTCGATCGTTGCGTTGAGGGCGAGGAGGTTGGTCTGGCTGGCGATGTCCTGGATGAGCTGCACCACCTCGCCGATGCGGCCGGCGGCTTCGGAAAGGCTCGCGACCATGCCGTTGGTCTGCTTCGCCTCGTCCACCGCCTTGCCGGCGGTGCGGGCGGAGTTGGAGACCTGCTGGGTGATCTCTGCGATCGAGGTGGCGAGCTCCTCGGCGGCGCCGGCGACGGTCTGCACGTTGGCGGAGGCCTTCTCAAAGGCGGCGAGCACCGCCGCCGACTGCCGGCCGCCCTCGCTCGCGATCTCGGACATGCCGGCGGACGTCGTGCGCATCCCCTGGGACGCCGCCGCCAGCGCATCGAGCGCCTGCTTCACCGATCCCTCAAAGGCGCGGATGTGCGTCTCGATGGCGGCGGTGCGCTGCTCGCGGCGACGCTGCTCCGCCTGCTGCTCGGCGGCGAGGTTCCGCGCCGAAATCGCGTTCTGCTTGAAGACCACGAGGGCGCGCGCGAGGGTGCCGACCTCGTCGTGCCGCTCGGTGCCGACGACATCGATCTCGAGCTTGCCGCCGGCGAGATGCTCCATCAGCCCTGAGATCCGCTGCAGCGGTCGCGACACCTGGGCGACGCCGATCCAGGCCAGGAGCAGCAGCGCCAGGAGCTGCGCCAGGCCGGAGACCAGCAGCAGCTCGAGCTCGGAGCGGCGGCCGGCGGCGATGGTGCCTTCCTTGGCGCGGCGCATGTCCTCGGCGCTGAGGTCGACCACCCGGCCCAGGAGCTCGTCGAGCCTGGCCCGCCATTTGCGACCCTCGCCGCCCTGGGAGGGCGCGGCGCCGGTGGTGAAGCTGTCGACTTTGCTCTGCAGCGTTGCCTCGTTCGCATGCAGGAATTGATCGAAGGCCTCGCTGGTCTCCGCCAGGAGCTGCGCGCGGTCGGCGGCCGTCATCATCGGTTTCAGATCGTCGAGGCGGTGGCGCACTTCGCCGAGCAGCTTCATGTCGGCGTTCATCGCCTTCTTGGTGTCATCGAGAGTGGTTGCGAGACGCGCATCGCGCTGATGCACGGTGGCATCGTTGAGCTCGCCGACGATGCCGAGCGCGAGCTGCAGGCGCATCGCGTCGCGGTCGACGATGTCGGTGATGTTGCGCTCGAGGAGCGCGCGCCATTGGCCGGCGGCGATGACGGTGGCGACGCCGGCGAGCACGAGAACCGCCGCGGGAATGGCGAGCTTGTGCAGCAGGCGCAAATTCGAAACGAGCGTGCTCATGGGAAGCCCCCCTCTGCGGCCTGCGCGGATAACCCCTGGCCGCGGCCGTCGCCGCCCGCGATGCGAGCGGCTGCCCCTCGATCGTCTATTTGCGACCAGGCTCTTTAAGGGCGAGTTAAGTGGTTGATCTCTATCGCGCCTTTGCCACCGCCAGTGGTGATCTGGCGCCGGAATTACAGGCGCAGCGCGAGACGGAGGTTAGGCGATCTGCTTGCCGAGGCGGCCGGCGAGATCCTGGATGTACTGCCAGGCGACGCGGCCGGAGCGCGCGCCGCGGGTCACCGACCACTCATGCGCCTCGGCCTTGAGCTGGTCCTCGGGCACGTCGAGGTCGTAGCGCTTGGCATAGCCGCGCACCATGGCGTGGAAGGTCTCGTTGTCGCAGGCGTGGAACCCGAGCCAGAGGCCGAAGCGGTCGGAGAGCGAGACTTTCTCCTCCACCGCCTCGCCGGGGTTGATCGCGGTCGAGCGCTCGTTCTCGATCATGTCGCGCGACAGCAGATGGCGGCGGTTGGAGGTCGCGTAGAGCACGACATTCGCCGGCCGGCCCTCGATGCCGCCGTCGAGTACCGCCTTCAGCGACTTGTAGCTGGCGTCCTGCTGGTCGAAGGAGAGATCGTCGCAGAACAGGATGCAGCGGCGCTTGGTCGCACGCAGGAGCGCGAGCAGGCGGGGGAGGGTGGGAATATCCTCGCGGTGGATCTCCACCAGCACCAGCGAGCGCGCCCGCTCGGCGTTGATTGCCGCATGGGTTGCCTTCACCAGCGAGCTCTTGCCCATGCCGCGGGCGCCCCAGAGCAGCACGTTGTTGGCGGGGAGCCCCTTGGCGAAGCGATCGGTGTTGTCGAGGAGGATGTCGCGCACGCGGTCGATCCCCCGCAGAAGCGAGATCTCGACCCGGTTCACCGTCGGCACCGGCTCCAGCCATTCGCGCTCCGCGTGCCAGACGAAGGCGTCGGCGGCCTCGAGGTCGTTGGTCGGCGGGCGGGGTGGCGCCAGGCGCTCCAACGCGTCGGCGACCCGTTGCAGCAGGGGCTCGAGATCGTGCTTTGCGGTCATCGGCAGTCGCGGAAAAATCGCAGTGAAACCGGGGCTTGTGGGATGGCGGGGGACCCTAGCACAAAGCGCCCGGCGGTCAACCGCGGGCATTCCGGCGCCATTGCTCTTTGCGGGCAAACCGCGTACCAATGCGGCCCACCGGCGCGCCCGGGGAGGGACGCCGCGCTCAGAGAAGACCCTCGGAGGGCCGATGCTCATTACGCCGGCGTACGCGCAATCGCTCGTCGACAGTGCCGGCGGCATGGTTCAACTCCTGCCGCTGATCCTGATTTTCGTCGTTTTCTACTTCTTCCTGATCCGCCCGCAGCAGCAGCGCGCGAAGCAGCACAAGGCGACTTTGGAGTCCCTCCGGCGCGGCGATCGCGTGGTGACCGGCGGCGGCATCATCGGCACCGTCGCCAAGGTGGTGGGCGACAGCGAGGTGGCCGTGGACATTGCCGAGAACGTGCGGGTGCGCGTCATGCGCAGCACGATCACCCAGGTGCTGGCCAAGACCGAGCCCGCCGGCAAGGGCAAAGAGAAAGAGAAGGAGGCGGAGGCCGCCGGGGAGAAAGAAGCGGACGCCGCCAAGGGCGGCTGACGCGCGACATCAGGAATCGGGCCTAGGCGATGCTATACTTCCAGACCTGGAAGGTGACGCTGATCCTCGGGATCTGTCTGCTCGGGGTGCTGCTGACGCTCCCGAACCTGTTCAGCCCGGCGACGCTCGACAAGCTCCCGGACTGGGTTCCCCATCGTCAGATCAGCCTCGGTCTCGACCTGCGCGGCGGCTCGCACCTGCTGCTCCAGGTCGACATGAACACGGTGATCCGCGAGCGGCTCAACAACGCCCTCGATGCCGCCCGCACCGAGCTGCGCAACGCGCGCATCGGCTACACGGGGCTCGCGGTACAGAACAACAAGCTCGTCTTCACCGTGAGCGATCCCGCCCGCCTCGATGACGTGCGCAATCTGGTGCCGAAGCTCGATCCCGACCTGGTGCCGACCATCAGCAACGATGGCCAGGTATCGCTCGCCTTCAGCGACTCGGCCCTGCAGCAGCGCGAGAGCACGGTGCTCGATCAGTCGATCGAGATCGTGCGCCGGCGCATCGACGAGACCGGCACCAAGGAGCCGACCATTCAGCGCGAGGGCAGCGACCGCATCCTGGTGCAGCTCCCCGGCATCGACAATCCCGAGCACGTGAAGGAGATCCTCGGCAAGACCGCCAAGATGACCTTCCAGCTCGTCGATACCAGCGTGACGGCCGACGAGGCGCGCCACGGCCGCCTGCCGCCCGGCGACGACATCCTGCCGGGCGCGGAGGATCCGCGGCATCCCGGCGCGCCGAAGCAGGAATACGTCGTGCAGCGGCGCGTGATGGTAAGCGGCGACAGCCTCACCGACGCGCAGGCGACCTTCCAGAACAGCGAGCCGGTGGTCAGCTTCAAGTTCGACAGCAACGGCGCGCGCCGCTTCGGCGAGGCGACCAAGGCGAATGTGGGCAAGCCCTTCGCGATCGTGCTGGACGGCAAGGTGATCAGCGCACCGGTCATCCGCGAGCCGATCCTCGGCGGCGCCGGCGTGATCTCCGGCAGCTTCACCACCCAGAGCGCCAACGACCTGGCATTGCTGCTGCGCGCGGGCGCCCTGCCGGCGCCGCTCACCATTCTCGAGGAGCGCACCGTCGGCCCCGATCTCGGCGCCGATTCAATTCACGCCGGCACCCTCGCCAGCTTTGTCGGCGTGACCCTGGTCGTGCTGTTCATGCTGGTGTTCTACGGCCTCTTCGGAATCTTCGCCAACATCGCGCTCTTCTTCAACCTCTGCCTGATGATGGCGAGCCTGTCGCTGCTGGGCGCCACGCTCACTTTGCCGGGCATCGCCGGCATCGCGCTCACCATGGGCATGGCGGTCGATGCCAACGTGCTGATCTATGAGCGCATCCGCGAGGAGGTGCGCACCGGCCGCACCCTGCTCTCGGCGCTTGAGGCGGGCTTCGCGCGCGCCTTCGGCACCATCCTCGACAGCCACGTGACGACGCTGGTGGCGGGCGCGCTGATGTTCTGGTTGGGCTCGGGCCCGGTCAAGGGTTTCGCCGTCACCCTGAGCCTCGGCGTTCTCACCTCGCTCTTCTCGGCGATCCTGGTGACCCGTCTCCAGATCGTCACCTGGGTCCGCCGCACGCGGCCCAAGGTCATTCCGATCTGACGGGCCCGCACGCATGTTCCGTCCCCTCATCGTCATCCGCCGCATCCCCAACATCGACTTCATGGGGCTGCACAAGCTGGGCTTCGCCTTCTCGCTGCTGCTCTCGGTGCTGTCGATCGGCCTCTTCTTCGGCACCGGCCTCAACTACGGCATCGATTTCTCCGGCGGCGTGCTGATCGAGGTGCGCACCCAGGGCCCGGCGGATCTCGCCTCGATGCGTGCCAAGGTCGACAGCCTCAATGTCGGCGAAGCCTCGCTGCAGGGCTTCGGCACGCCGGACGAGGTGCTGATCCGCCTGCCGCGCCAGCCCGGTGACGACAAGGCGCAGATGCAGGGCGTCGAGAAAGTCCGTCAGGCGCTGGGCCAGGCCGTCGAGTTCCGGCGCGTCGAGGTGGTGGGGCCGACGGTCGGCAGGGAGCTGATCCGGGCCGGCGTCATCGCCACCGTGCTGGCGCTCATCGCCATCGCGATCTACGTCTGGTTCCGTTTCGAGTGGCAGTTCGGTGTCGGCGCCATGCTGTCGACGCTGCATGATTCGATCACCACCGTCGGCCTCTTCGCGCTGCTGCACCTCGAGTTCAACCTGACGACCCTGGCGGCGATCCTCACCATCGCCGGCTATTCGGTCAACGATACCGTGGTGATCTACGACCGCGTGCGCGAGAGCATGCGGAAATACAAGACCATGGATTTCCGCACGCTGATCAACCTGAGCCTCAACGAGACGCTGTCGCGCACCATCCTGACAGTGAGCACGACGGGACTCGCCGTGCTGTCGCTGCTGATCTTCGGCGGCGAGGTGCTGCGGGGATTCAGCATCGCGATGCTCTGGGGCATCGTGATCGGGACCTATTCCTCGCTCTTCATCGCGGCGCCGCTGCTCTACTACATCCGGCCCGGCCGGCCCGGCACCAGCGCGGCGACGGCCGACAAGGGCAATGCTGTCGCCGGCACGCCCGCGATCAAGCCGCCTGGCGCGCAGGCGGCTCAGCGCAACAGCTGATCCCCATGGACGTGACGCCGATCATCCCGGCCGGCCGCCAGGTGATCGAGCGGTACGGCCCGAGCGGCTTTCGCGTCACCGGCATCAGCTTTGCGAGCTCGGTCCTGGTCTTTCCCGACCGCACCAGCGCCTGGGAGGTCACCGCGATCGGCGACCTCACCGCCGAAAGCTTGCGTCCTGTCATCGAGCATGGCGGCGTCGAGATCCTGCTGCTTGGCTGCGGATCGCGCATGGCGCCCGTCAGTCCCGGTCTCCGTCAGACCCTGCGGGCCGCCGGCATCGTCGTCGATGCCATGGATACCGGCGCCGCCTGCCGCACCTACAACGTGCTGATGGCGGAGGAAAGGCGGGTGGCGGCGGCGCTGATCCGCATCGCCTGAGGGACGTCGCCGCGCAACAAAAAAGGCGGGCTGCAGAGCCCGCCTTTCCCGTATCGCGATCGGCGTGTGGGGCTATTTCGCGCCCGCCAGATTCTTTGCCGCGAAGTCCCAGTTCACCAGCTTGTCCAGGAAGGCCTGGACGAAGTCCGGGCGCCGGTTCTGATAGTCGAGATAATAGGCGTGCTCCCAGACGTCGCAGGTGACGAGCGGGGTCTGCCCGCTGGTGATCGGCGTCGCCGCGTTCGGGGTCTTCACGATCTTGAGCTCGCCCTTGTCGGCGACGAGCCATGCCCAGCCGCTGCCGAACTGGCCGACCGCCGCGGTCTTGAACTGCTCCTTGAACTTGTCGAGGCCGCCGAAGAATTTGGTGATCGCCTGCGCGACGTCGCCGGAGGGCGCGCCGCCGCCATTGGGCTTCATCGAGCTCCAGAAGAAGGTGTGGTTCCAGACCTGGGCGGAGTTGTTGAAGATGCCGGCCTTGGACTCGTCCTTGGCGCTCGCCTTGATGATCTCCTCCAGGGACTGGCTGGCGAGGGGCGTGTCCTTGATCAGGTTGTTGAGGTTGGTGACATAAGCCTGATGGTGCTTGCCATGATGGAACTCGAGGGTCTTTGCCGACATGACCGGCTCGAGGGCGGATTTGTCGTAAGGGAGGGACGGAAGTTCGAACGCCATGCTGTCCTCTTTCTTGCTCGCAGGGGGTGATCGCCAAGGCGGGAGCCTCGGCGCCTCCGCCATCGCGCGGCGGTGGCGGAGCGGGAAAGCACGAGACCGTTGGATCCCGGGCAGCTGAAGCAGCGGGTCGCCAAGGAAACACTCCGTGCAAGAGAGCGGTTCCGCGGGACGCGCCATCGTAACTTTCTAGTCGCGCCGAGCGTACCGGCAGGTGAGCAAGGCCGCAACCCGCAGCGTCGTAAGGTTTTTGCGACGCGATCAGCGCACATGCCTGCCGAAATCGCAGGCAATATTCGTAAGGTGTGAGGATGACCCCAGCCCACGCGCCCTGTCCCGCACTCGCGACATCGGAGATCGCGACGCTGGTGGTGCCCCTCTCTGCACGCCAATGCGCTCGGCGCAGGACCGCGTCGCATTGCAATCCATTGCGATGGCACGGCAATCCTTCCTGAACCGGAGAGCGGGCAAACCTGCCCTTGCATCGACCATGGATAGCGCGATCCTCCGAGGCGCGTGATGATCGCCGGAGATCTGCACCATTCGGTTGCACATTCTCGCGCGGCCCCCTAGGCTGAGCGAACAGGGGAGCGGATCCAACGGGGGAGATCAGTGCGGGGCGGGAAATTTGTGCTGGTGGCGATGCTCGGCATCGCCCTGTCGGCGTGTCAGTCCATGACGTTGCCGAAGACGAAGGAACTGACGCGGGAGGCGGGCGAGACCCGCGTGGTGCTGATGCCGCCGGACGTGCAGCTCTCCGAGCTCGACGCCGGCGGCGTGCTCGAGCCCAAGGCGGATTGGACCGAAGCCGCCAAGCGCGACATGGTCACCGCGTTCCACGCCCAGGGCATCGAGCGCAACCTGGTGATGGTCGACTACGACGAGGGCAAGCTGCCGCCCGACAAGGTCGAGGCGCTGCGCGCGGTCACCAAACTCTACGGCGCCGTCGGCAAGTCGATCTTGATCCATCAGTATTCCGGCCCTCTGCAGCTGCCAACCAAGCAACACGTGTTCGACTGGTCGCTTGGGCCGTCGGTCGCTGTCCTTCGCGAGCAATACAACGCCGATTACGCGCTCCTCACTTACGTGCGCGACAGCTACAGCACCGGCGGCCGCATCGCGTTGCAGATCGTGGCGGCGGCGGTGATCGGCGTTGCCATTCCTGGCGGGTCGCAGCTCGCCTTCGTCTCGCTGATCGATCTCAGAACCGGCGACATCGTCTGGTACAACCGGCTGCTGCGGCAGACCGGGGATCTGCGCGGCGAGAAGGCGGCGAAGGGTACCGTCGCCACCATGATGGAAGGATTTCCCAAGTGAGCACGCTCACCCGGCGCTCGGTGCTGGGTGGCCTCTGCTCCTGCTCGGCGGTGACGCTCGCCGCCTGCCATCCCGCCAACGCGCCGGAAGGGCCGATCAGTGCCGGCTACCGCCCATCGCTCACCAGCGAGGAGGGCGGGCTCTGGGAGGAGATGGACAAGGCGGAGCACGAGACCCGCATTTCGCGCTTCCGGATCCGCGACGCGGAGCTCGACGCCTACGTCAAGGAGATCGTCTGCCGGCTCGCTGCCCAGCAGTGCGCGGACGTGCGCGTCTACGTCATGCGCGTCCCCTATTTCAATGCCGAGGCCGCTCCCAACGGGATGATCCTGGTATGGAGTGGCCTGCTGCTCCGGACCCAGAACGAGGCACAGTTCGCGGCGATCCTCGGCCACGAGCTCGGCCACTACATCCAACGCCATTCCCTGCAGCGCATGCGCGAGATCCGCGACAAGGCGAGCGCCGCCGCCTGGCTCGGTGCAAGCTTCGGGGCCGCCGGCGGTCTCGCCGGCTTGGCGCTCCTGGGCGGCATCCCCGGTTTTTCCCGCGACCAGGAACGGGAGGCGGACCGGATCGGCTTCGAGCTGATGACCAAGGCCGGCTACCGCCCCTCCGAGGTTCCTCGCATCTGGCAGAACGTGATCGCCGAGCGCGACTCCGATCCCGAGCACAAGGAGCGGGATGTCTTCTTCAAGGCGCATCCCGATCCGGAGGAGCGCGAGACCACCCTGCGCCGGCTCGCCGACGCAGCCGGCCCCATCGGCGATACCTATGTCGAGCGCTATCAGGGGCAGATCCGCAGCTTGCGCGGCTCGATGCTGGAGGACGAGCTCAAGCTCCGCGAGTATCCGCGGACGCTGGTGGTGCTGCAGGAGATCGTCGCCACTGTCGGCGAGGACGGCGAGATTGCCTACTACACGGGCGAGGTCTACCGCCAGCGCGACGGGACCGGCGATGCCAAGAAGGCACGCGAGGCCTATGAGCGGGCAATCGCGCTCGGCGGCTTTCCACCGGAGCTCCACCGCTCGCTCGGCCTCATGCAGATGCGCGCGGGCGAGAAGGTCCAGGCGCAGCAATCCTTCGCCCGGTACCTGCAGCTGCGCCCGGAGGCCAGCGATCGCGCGATGATCCAAACCTATCTCAAGCCACAGGGATCCTGATGAAGCACCTTGCCGTAACCGTCGCCGCGGCGCTGACGCTTGCCGCCTGCGCCAACTACAGCCTGGTGTCGCCGAGCCGCCAGGTCGTGCAGGGCCGGCTCGCCGTCGAGACCGGCATCGCCTGGAACAAGGTCAACAAGCCGAGCTCGGAATCCATCTTCTATTCGGTGAGCGGGCCGGTGGAGACCTGGACCGTCGACGGCGAGAGCCTGGACGCAGTCGCGTTCTTCGCCGGCATTCCGGATGGCGTGCCGCTCGTCGTCCGGCAGAACAAGACCCAGTCGATCGGCGCGTTCCGCAGCTCGATGACGCCGAACGACATCATGGACCTGACCAGCGCCACCCTCGCCACGCTCGCCAACACCGCGGTGATCAAGAGCCGCGACCTGCGGCCGGCGAAGGTGGCCGGCCTCGACGGATTCCGCTTCGAGATCGACTATGCGCTGCACGACGACATCGATCGCGTGCTGAGCGCCGCCGGCGTCGTCCGCGACGGCAAGCTCTACCTCATCGTCTTCGAGGGCGCCTCGATCTACTACTACGGCAAGTACCTGCCGGAATTCGAGCGCATCGTCACCTCCGCGAGCTTCGTCGGCACCTGAGCGGGTGACGGCTACGGCTTCCTTGGCAGCGGCGCGCGGCAGCGCTAATGATGCGCGGTGGCCGCCCGTCTCGTTGAACCGCCGCTCTCCGACGTTGCGCGCCTGGTCCGCCGCCACGACCGCGACCGCTATCTGACGGCGCTCTTCGCGCCCGCCGACCGGCGCAACGCGCTGATGGCGCTTTACGCCTTCAATCACGAGGTGGCGAAGACGCGCGAGAGCGTCACCGAGCCGATGCTGGGGCGGATCCGGCTGCAATGGTGGCGCGAGGGGCTGGAGGCGGCCTATGGCGGCGGGCCGATCCGAAAGCACGAGGTGCTGCAGCCGCTCGCCGAGGCGATCCGCCGCTACGATCTCTCGCGCAGCGAATTCGAGGCCTTGATCGATGCTCGCGAGCTCGATCTCGCCGCCGAGCCGCCCGCCACCGTCGCGGCGCTGGAGGCCTATTGCGCCGACACCTCGGGCCGGCTGCAGGTGCTGGCGCTGGAGGTGCTGGGGGTGCGCGACGCGGCGGCGGTGACGGCGGCACGCGAGGCCGGCATTGCCTTCGCGATCGCGGGGCTGCTGCGAGCGGTTCCCTTTCACGCCCGCGCGCGGCGGCAATACATCCCCGCCGATCTTGCCGAGGAGGTCGGGCTCGACATCGCCGCGCTCCAGGAGCTCAAGCCCTCGCCGGCCCTCGCAGCGGCGGCGAAGCGCCTCGCAGGCCGCGCGCGCGAGCATCTGGCGGCGGCGCGCGCCCGCGCCGCGGAGATGCCGTCGGCGGCACTCCCGGCGCTTCTGCCGGCACGGCTTGCGGCCGCCCATCTCGGCGCCATCGAACGTGCCGGCTTCGACGTCTTCAATCCGCGGCTCGCCCTGCCGCGCGGCGGCAACGGGCTGCGGCTTGCCTGGGCGGCGTTGATTCGGCGCTATTGATCCGGCCCGGCGAATCGGGGATTGAATGGGCCACCCGGCAAGAGGACGAGATGCGACGGCATCTGCCGACACTGCTTATCGCGCTGGCGCTGATCTCAGCCGCCGGCGCCGCGGCCGCGATGCAGGAGCAGCGCTTCGGACCCTACGATGTACGAATCAGCGAGCCGAGCGACGGCATCTGGCCGGGGCGGCTGGAGATCCTGCTCAACGGCAGGGTGGTCTATCGCGGCAGCGACCGCACCTACGGCTTCGCCGACGGCGCTCCGATCGGCGCCGATCTCACCGGCAGCCGCGAGCCGATGCTGGCGGTGAGCGCCTACAGCAACGGCGGCGACTGCTGCTTCGAGATGCTGCTGTTCGGCCTCGGCCCGCAGCTCCGGCTGGCGGCGCCTTTGCCGGGCGGCAAGAGCGAGGGCAAGTTCGAGCGGACCGGCGGCCTCTGGTACTACATCGCCCGCGACTGGACCTTTGCCGGCTGGAAAGTCGACGCCGCGTCGTCGCCCGCCTGCCGCGTCGTGCTCGCCTACCAGAAGAGCCGCTGGCGCCTCGCAGCCGAGCGCATGCGGCGCGGCGCGCTGCCGGGCACCCTCCTCAATCAGCTCGCCGCGAAGATCCGCGGCAGCGAGCGCTGGCGCATCAAGCCGTCGGGGGAGATCGAAGCCTATGAGCCGCAGCTCCCGACGCTGATGCTCGATCTCGTCTACACCGGGAACCCGGCGCAGGCGGAGACGCTGCTGGACGCCGCCTGGCCGCCGAAGGCGGAGGGGAAGGCGCGGTTCCTGCGCGACTTCCGCCGCGAGTTGGCGAAGAGCCCCTATGCCCGCGACATCAGGCGGCTGGCGAAAGTGTCGCCGCCCGGCGAGAGCGACAGCGCGGAGACCTGCGAGCGGGATTGAGCGCGACTATTCCGCCGCGGCGCGGGCGGGCCCGAGCCAGCGCTCGAGATCGGCGAGCGCGCGGCGGGCTATCATGGGTTTGCGCTCGCCCTTGTTGGCGCGGGTGACGGCGCCCTCCGGCAGCGGCGGGAAGAGGCCGAAATTGACGTTCATCGGCTGGAAGGTGCCGGCATCGGCGCCGCCGGTGATGTGCGCGAGGAGCGCGCCCAGCGCCGTGGTGGCGGGCGGCGGATCGATGGCCGCGCCCAGGCGCTCGGCGGCGGCGAAACGGCCGGCGAGGAGACCGATGGCGGCGCTCTCCACATAGCCCTCGACGCCGGTGATCTGGCCGGCAAAGCGCAGCCGCGGTTGCGCTTTGAGACGAAGCGCGCCGTCGAGGAGCTTGGGGCTGTTGAGGAAGGTATTGCGATGGAGGCCGCCGAGGCGGGCGAACTCGGCATTCTCGAGGCCGGGGATCATCCGGAACACGTGCTTCTGCTCGCCGTGCCTGAGCTTGGTCTGGAAGCCCACGATGTTGTAGAGCGTGCCGAGCGCATTGTCCTGACGGAGCTGCACCACCGCGTAGGCGCGCCGCCCGGTGCGCGGGTCGCGCAGCCCCACCGGCTTCATCGGACCGTAGCGCAGCGTGTCGATCCCGCGCGCCGCCATCACCTCGATGGGGAGGCAGCCGTCGAAATAGGGCGTGCTCTTCTCCCACTCCTTGAAGTCGCCGGTCTCGCCCGCGAGCAGCGCCGCGACGAAGGCGAGATACTGCTCCTTGTCGAGGGGGCAGTTGACGTAGTCGGCGGTGTCGTCGCGGTCGTAGCGCGACTGCAGCCAGGCCACCGACATGTCGATGCTCTCGCGATAGACGATCGGCGCGATGGCGTCGAAGAAGGCGAGCGCGTCCTCGCCGGTGAGCTCGCGGATCGCCGCGGCGAGCGCCGGCGAGGTGAGGGGGCCAGTGGCGATGATGACGCTATGCCACTCCGCGGGCGGCAGTCCCGCGATCTCCTCCCGCGAGATCGTCACCAGCGGATGCGCCGCGAGCGCCGCCTCGACGGCGCCGGAGAAGCCCTCGCGATCGACCGCCAGCGCGCCGCCCGCCGGCACCTTGTGCCGGTCCGCCGCGCCGAGGATCAGCGAGCCTGCGCGCCGCATCTCCTCGTGCAGCAATCCCACGGCGTTGTTGAGCGGGTCATCGGAGCGCAGCGAATTCGAGCAGACGAGCTCGGCGAGTCCGCCGGTGACATGCGCCTCGGTGCCGCGCACCGGCCGCATCTCGTGCAGCACGACAGGCACGCCGGCCTCCGCCACCTGCCAGGCCGCCTCGCTGCCGGCAAGACCGCCGCCGATGATGTGGATGGACTCCGCCATCGCTACGCCCGCTTCAGCTTCTTTTGCCCGCCGCGCGTGAGATAGCTCCGCAAGTACTGCCCGGTGTAGCTCGCCTCCACCTCGGCGACCTGTTCCGGCGTGCCGGCGGCCACGACTTTGCCGCCGCCGGCGCCGCCCTCGGGGCCGAGATCGATGATCCAGTCGGCAGTCTTGATCACCTCGAGATTGTGCTCGATCACCAGCACCGTGTTGCCCTGGTCGACGAGGGCGTGCAGGACGTCGAGGAGTTTTCTGACGTCCTCGAAATGCAGGCCGGTGGTCGGCTCGTCGAGGATGTAGAGGGTGCGGCCGGTGGCGCGGCGGGAGAGCTCCTTCGCCAGCTTCACGCGCTGCGCCTCGCCACCGGAGAGCGTGGTCGCCGCCTGGCCGATGTGGATGTAGTCGAGGCCGACGCGCTCCAGGGTCACCAGCTTGTCGCGGATCGCCGGTACCGCGCGGAAGAACTCGGCGCCTTCCTCGACGGTCATGTCGAGGACGTCGGCGATGCTCTTGTCCTTGAACAGCACCTCCAGCGTCTCGCGGTTGTAGCGCTTGCCCTTGCAGACGTCGCACTGGACGTAGACGTCGGGGAGGAAGTGCATCTCGATCTTGAGGACGCCGTCGCCCTGGCAGGCCTCGCAGCGGCCGCCCTTGACGTTGAAGGAGAAGCGGCCGGGCGCGTAGCCGCGCGCCTTCGCCTCCGGCAATCCCGCGAACCAGTCGCGGATCGGCGTGAAGGCGCCGGTGTATGTCGCGGGATTGGAGCGCGGCGTGCGGCCGATCGGCGACTGGTCGATGTCGACGATCTTGTCCAGGTGCTCGGCGCCCTCGATGCGGTCGTGCTCGCCCGGGTGCTCGCGGGCGCCCATCAGGCGGCGCGCCAGTGCCTTGTAGAGGGTCTCGATGACGAGCGTCGACTTGCCGCCGCCGGAGACGCCGGTGACGCAGGTGAAGGTGCCGATCGGGATGTCGACGGTAAGGTTTTTGAGGTTGTTGGCACGCGCACCGACGATGCGGAGCTTCTGGCCGAGCTGGCCGGCGCGCCTGGTCGCCGGCACCTCGATGCGCCGCCGGCCGGTCAGGTACTGGCCGGTGATGCTGGCGGGATCCGCCATCACCTGATCGGGCTTCCCCGCCGAGACCACGTGGCCGCCATGGACGCCGGCGCCCGGTCCCATGTCGATGAGATAGTCGGCGGTGCGGATCGCTTCCTCGTCGTGCTCGACCACGATCACCGTGTTGCCGAGATCGCGGAGCCGCTTCAGCGTCGCCAGCAGCCGGTCGTTGTCGCGCTGATGGAGGCCGATCGACGGCTCGTCCAGCACGTAGAGCACGCCGGTGAGGCCGGAACCGATCTGGGAGGCGAGGCGGATGCGCTGGCTCTCGCCGCCGGAGAGCGTGCCGGAGGTGCGCGCGAGGGTCAGATACTCGAGCCCGACATTCCGGAGGAAGCCCAGGCGCTCGTTGATCTCCTTGAGGATGCGCTGAGCGATCTCGCGGTGCTTCGGGGACAGATGCTCCTCCAGGGAGCCGAACCACTCGCCGGCATCGAGGATCGAGAGATCCGCCACCTCGCTGATGTTGCGGCCGCGGATCTTCACTGCGAGCGCCTCCGGCTTCAGCCGCTTGCCGTGGCAGACCTCGCATTCCCGGTCGTTCTGGTAACGGCCGAGCTCCTCCTTGATCCAGGAGCTGTCGGTCTCCTTGTAGCGCCGCTCCATGTTGGGGATGACGCCCTCGAACGGCCGCTTGGTCGTATAGGAGCGCAGCCCGTCGTCGTATTTCATCGGGATCTCGGCGCCCTCGGAGCCGAACAGGATCGCGGTGCGCACCTTCTCCGGCAGATCCTTCCAGGGCGTGTTGGTGCTGACCTTGTAGTGGCGCGCGAGACTGTCGAGGGTCTGGGTGTAGTACTGCGAGCTGGAGCCGTGCCAGGGCGCGACCGCGCCTTCGCGGAGGCTCAACCGCTCGTCCGGCACCACCAGCTCCGGATCGAAGAACAGCTTGGTGCCGAGGCCGTCGCATTCGGGGCAGGCGCCGAAGGGGTTGTTGAAGGAGAAGAGCCGGGGCTCGATCTCGGGGATGGTGAAGCCGGAGACCGGGCAGGCGAATTTCGCCGAGAAGATGGTGCGCTCGCCGCCGTCGGCATTCTCCGCGATGGCAAGCCCGTCGGCGAGGTCGAGGGCGGTCTCCAGGCTGTCGGCGAGCCGGTTGCCGAGACCCTCGCGCACGACGAGGCGGTCTACCACCACCTCGATGTCGTGCTTCAGCTTCTTGTTGAGGGCGGGGACGGCGTCGATCTCCAGCATCTTGCCGTCGACCTTGACGCGCTGGAAGCCGCGCTTCTGGTAGTCCGCCAGCTCCTTGCGGTACTCGCCCTTGCGGCCGCGCACCACCGGCGCCAGCAGGTAGAGCCGCGTCCCCTCCTTCATGGTCATGATCCGGTCGACCATCTGCGAGACCGTCTGGCTCTCGATCGGGAGGCCGGTCGCCGGCGAATAGGGGATGCCGACCCGGGCGTAGAGCAGGCGCATGTAGTCGTAGATCTCGGTCACCGTGCCGACCGTCGAGCGCGGATTGCGCGAGGTAGTCTTCTGCTCGATGGAGATCGCCGGCGACAGCCCCTCGATGAGATCGACGTCGGGCTTCTGCATCAGCTCCAGGAACTGCCGCGCATAGGCCGAGAGGCTCTCGACGTAGCGCCGCTGCCCCTCGGCATAGATGGTGTCGAAAGCGAGCGACGACTTGCCCGAGCCCGAGAGCCCGGTGAGCACCACCAGGCTGTCGCGCGGCATCTCGACGTCGACGTTCTTCAGATTGTGCTCGCGCGCACCGCGAACCCGGATGTACTGCATGTCACCGGCTGGGGGATGGTTATTGGCAAAACTATAGCCCCCGGGGCCGGACAAAAGCGACTCCGGCATGGCAGGCTCTACCGTTAGATGGGGTGCCGACCACCGGCGGCAAAGCCCCGCCCGGCGCCAGCCCCCCTGACTCCGGACTTCGCCTTCGTGCTATGGTCGGCGCACCGGATTTCCGGGCTGTGGATAAGCCGGCGAGGGCGGAGGAGCACGAGAATGGCAGGCAGCGTGAACAAGGTGATCCTGGTGGGCAATCTGGGCCGCGACCCGGAGATCCGCACCACCCAGGACGGAACCAAGGTGGCGAACCTGTCGCTTGCGACTTCCGAGACCTGGCGCGACAAGAACAGCGGCGAGCGCAAGGAGCGCACGGAGTGGCACCGGGTGGTCGTCTTCAACGAGCGCCTGGTCGACGTGATCGAGAAATACGTCCGCAAGGGCTCCAAGCTTTATCTCGAAGGCGCGCTGCAGACCCGCAAGTGGACCGACAAGGAAGGCCAGGAGCGCTACAGCACCGAGGTCGTCCTGCAGCGCTTCCGCGGCGAGCTCACGATGCTCGACGGCGGGCGAGGCGGCGGCGGCTCTGACTTCGGCGGCGAGCCCGACATGGGCGGCGGGGGGAGCATGGGAGGAGGCGGCAGCGGTGGCGGTGGCGGACGTCGCTCCGGTGGCGGGGCGCCGCCCGATCTCGACGACGAGATCCCGTTCTAGGAAGCTTGGCCGCCGAGAGAGCTACCGGCAGGAGGCTCTCGCCATCGCAGGCGCGCGCGTACGAGGTACGCAAGCGGCGTTCGTGGGCCTGGCGATCGCCGCCAGGGCGGAGGAGCCGGAACCGAGGCCGTTCCATGACGCGGCTCAGGATCATCGCTTGGGGGCTCGCCGCCGGCATGCTGGCGGCAGCGCCGGCAGAGGCCGCAGACCGCGTGGCGTCGGTGGCCGAATCGCCGTTCTCGTCGGAGCCCGGCGTGGCACCCGGCCATCTCGCCCTCGTCGATCTCATCCATGCTCTCGATCGCGTCACCCACTCCTCGACCAGGATCGTCCTCCGCCCCTTCGCCCGCTCTCTGAAGGACACCGCCGCCGGCCTCGCGGACTTCCACCTACCGTTCATTCAGGACGATGATTCCCAGCCGCCGCCAGGACTGCTCTATGTGAAGGAGGTCGACTTCGGCCACTCGCAGTTCATCATCTATTCCCGCAAGCTCGCCCCCTACGATGCCAAGACGGTGGCGACCGCAAAGAATGTCGAGGCAGAGCCGGACCATGAATCCTTCTTTCCCTTCCCGGTGAAGGCGACCTATTGCGTCACCTGCAGCCTGGAGAAGGTGCTGCTCGGGCGCACCGACGCCATGATCGTTGCCGCGGATGTCGTCGATCCCCTCCTGAGCGACCCCAAGTACAAGGAAATTCACCGCGCCTTGTACAAGATCTACCCGATCCGTGCTCTCGTCCCGGCCGACCGGGATTCCGCCGCGACCCGGCGCTATCTCGTCGAGGGCGTGCGGGAGCTCAAGGAGTCCGGCGAATTGTGGAAGATCATGCGCCACGACATCCGCTATTCCGATTGGCAGCCGTGAGCGCCGGGGATGACCTCCGGCAGAGCAAGCCTAGGATTCCCGAAAGGGTCAGGCGGGGATTTTCGGGGATGCAGGCCGGTGGCGCGCGGGTGATGATCGGACCGCTGATGGCGACCGACATCCTGCCGCTCTTCCAATGGTTCAACGACGTCGAGGCGATGCGCCTCGACGCCGCCTATCGGCCGGTCGACTGGGCGAGCCATAACGCCTGGTTCGAGACTGTCGGCCGGGATCTCTCCAAGATCCTGTTTGCGCTGCGCCGAACGGGCACGCCCGCTATCATCGGCTACGTGACGCTCTCCAACATCAACGCGGTGCACCGCTCGGCGGAGATCGGCCTGCGCATCGGCGAGGAGAAGAACCGCAACCAGGGTCTCGGAACCGAGGCGATCGGCCTCACCCTCGATTTCTGCTGGCGGCATCTCAACCTGGAGCGCGTGTGGCTGCATGTGTTCCGGCACAATGAGCGGGCGCAGCGCAGCTATGCCAAGGCGGGCTTCAAGAAGGAGGGCCTGCTGAGACGCGCCGCCTATATCGACGGCAGCTGGGTCGATGTGGTCGCGATGGCAATCCTGCGGCCGCGGAGGCCGCAATCTCCTGCGGCGCCCTCCGCGACGGCCACGGGCTGACGTGGTGGCGACGCTCCTCGATGCGATCGCGCTGGTGGAGCGGGGCGAGCTCGCCAAGGCGGCGGAGATCTGCCGGGCGGTGCTCCTGCAGCAGGAGAGCGCCGAGGGCCATGGCCTCTTGGCGGAGATCGGCCGGCGCGGCGGCGATTTCCAGGCGATGCTCGAGCATGGACGCAGGGCCGCGGCTCTCGCGCCGCGGTCGGTCGAGTACCATCACTTTGTCGGCGTCGCGCTGCTGGAGCTCGGCGCCGTCGAGGAGGCGATCGACGCGCTCGACCGCGCCATCGAGCTGCGCCTCATCCACGAGCCGGCCCAGGTGGATCTCGGCGCCGCGCTCGCGCGCCGCGGACGTTTCGAGCAGCGCTATTCCGTGACGGTCGTCACCCCGACGATCGGCTCCCGCGCGCTCGTCCGCGCGATCGAGAGCGTCCAGGCGCAGACCTATTCGCGGCTCGATCACCTCATCGTCATCGACGGACCGGACGGCGAGGCGCGGGTCCGGGCGGCGATGCCGGCAGCGCCGCGCCATCCCTGCTATCTGATCGCGCTTCCGTTCAACACCGGCGCCGGCGGCTTCAAGGGGCATCGGATTTACGGTGCCGCCGTCTACCTGGCGTCCGGCCGCTATGTCGCCTTTCTCGACGAGGACAACTGGTTCGAGCCCGATCACATCGAAAGCCTGATGCGGCTGATCGAAACGGGCGGGCTCGAATGGGCCTACGCGCTCCGGACGATCGTCGACGCCGAGGGACGCGAGGTCGCCAAGGACGATTGCGAGAGCCTCGGGAAATGGCCGCTCTGGCGGGATCCCGCCACCCATTTCGTCGACATGAACTGCTACCTGTTGCGACGGGACATCGCGATCGAGTTCAGCCCGCGCTTCCATCGGCGCTCCCGCGATCTCTTCTCGCCTGACGCGGCGTTGTGCCAGCACCTCCTCAAGACGCGGCCGCGCTTCGATACCAACGGCGCCTACACCGTCAACTACACGGCCGCCAGCGGGCCGGGCTCGGTGGTCGCGGATTTCTTCCTGCGCGGCAACGCCCTGATGCGCGAGCGCTACCCCGCGGGCTTCCCCTGGCGCAAGCCGCCGCCCGCCTGAGCGGGAAGCGGCGCGGGGGGTTGTCGACCGCCGCCAGCAATACATTTCTGAGACAGCGGCGCCCGGATCCGGAGCGCCACTGTCCGGCGCGGCATCAGGCGCCGGGTCCCCGAACCTGTCGCGCCCCCAGGAGAGCCACCATGCCGAGGAAGTTCCGTTCTGCCCTGATCCTTGCCGCGCTCGTCGGCGTGCTGGCCATGCCCGCGGCCTCCCGTGCCGAGGGCGGCGTCAAGGTCGGTATCCTCACCTGCAACGTCTCCAGCGGCTGGGGCTTCGTCTTCGGCTCGTCCCGCGAGCTCAACTGCACCTATTCGCCGGGCGGCACCGGCGCCAAAGTCGAGCGCTATGCCGGCACGATCTCCAAGTGGGGCATCGATATCGGCTACCAGCAGAGCGCGGTGATCGTCTGGGCGGTGTTCGCGCCGACCGCCAACGTGGCTCCGGGCGCGCTCGCCGGCGACTACGGCGGCGTCACCGCCGGCGCCTCGATCGCGGTCGGCCTCGGCGCCAACGTGCTGATCGGCGGCTCCAACCAGCAGATCGCGCTGCAGCCGCTGAGCGTCGAAGGCAACCAGGGGCTGAACGTCGCCGCCGGCATCGCTGCGATCACTCTCAAGACCGCCCCGTAGAAGCTCAGCGGTTGCGCCGCGCCGCGGCGTGGAGCCCGGCCTTGCGGCCGAAGACGGCGCCGCGCAGCACCGAGGTGGCGCCGGTATAGGTGCCGTAGTAGAGGCCGATCACCTCGCCGGCGGCGTAAAGACCGGGGATCGGCACGCCATCGAGATCGAGCACCTCGGCGTCGGTGCTCACCTTGACGCCGCCGAAGGTGAAGCAATTGGCGCAGGTGATGGGGTAGGCGAGGTAGGGCGGCTTGTCGATCGGCCGCGCCCAGTTCGACTTCCGCGGCTCCAGCTTGCGGGTGGCGAGGCCGTCGAGTTCCAGCGGCTTGAACGAAGCGGTCGTGCGCGGTGCACGATTGTAGCCGGCGACGGTGACGGCGAGCGCGCCGGGATCGATGCCAAGCTTCTCCGCCAGCGCCTCGACCGTCTCCGCGGCGATCGGCGGCTGATCGGTGCGCACCGACTTCCGCCAGTTCGGCACGTCCTCCACCTGGCTGTCGAGGATCGCGTAGGCGATGCCATCAGGCTGTTCCCAGATCACGCGGGTGATCGCCTCATAGGTGGCATCCACCGTCTTCGGCGCCTCGTCGACGAAGCGGTGGCCGTGCCGGTTCACCAGGATGCCGTAGTTGAACACCATCACCACCGGCTCCGTTTCGCCGGAACGCGGATCGATCGGCTCGGCGTGGAAGGCACCGTAGTCGCCGCAGGGCGCCGCGCCGGCGCCGAGCGCCATGCGGATGCCTTCGCCCTTGTTGTAATAGCCGCCGCGCGCCACCGGCCGGATGTAGCGGGCGCGCGGACCGAGATAGCGCGCGAGCATCTCCGGATTGCCTTCGAAACCGCCCGAGGCGAGGACGACGCTCCGGGCGCGGAAGCGGAGGCCCTGGCCTGAGCGATCGACCGCGCGGATGCCGCGGATCGTCCCGTCCTCGTCGCGCAGCAGCGCGCGCGCGGTGGTCTCGTAGCGGATGCTGGCGCCATGGGTCTCGGCGTAGCCGGCAAGCGCCTCCACCAGCGCGAGGCCGCCGCCGACCGGCGCCATGCGCGGCGAGGCGCTGGTGATGAAGTAGGTCGGCAGGAAATCGAAGCGGACTCCGAAACCCTTGAGCCAGCCGATGGTCGGACCGGCGGCGGCGGCGAAGCTCGCGATGAGCTCGGGATCGGTGAAGCCCAGCGTCTTCACGATCGCGGGCCATTCGGAATAATCGCGCGCGGTCTCGTTGACGAGGCCGGGATCGAGGTGGTGCCCGGCATTCGCCATGAAATGCGCCTCGAAATCGTCCGACACCGCGCTTTCGCTCTTCATCCGCAGCAGGGATTCCGTCCAGCGCGTATTGCCGCCGCGCTCCTCCTTGGGTGCCCGCTCCAGGATGGTGACGCTGGCGCCCGCCTGCAGCGCCGATACGCTGGCCGACAGGCCGGCGATGCCGCAGCCGACGACCACGACATCGCTGGTACCGGCATCATCCCTCATGGCGCTCCTCATCAGTCTTGTGTCGCGCTCATTGAGCGCCGGGGAGGTCGCGCTTTCAAGGGGAGGCCGCTGCGGCCTGCACCTCTCCAGAGAATTGCCGGGAGTGAAATACCTCCGCGATGACAAGGGAGTTGGCCCTCGTCTTGCAGGTCGCTAGCCTACCGAAAGGGGACGGCCGCCCGGCTGGACGGGTCAGCGAGGCGGCTTGAGGCGGATGGACCGACCGGCCCCAGGGGCAAAGAGGGGAGCTCGAATTATGACGGCAACGACATTCGTCGCAGGGGCGGAAAGCCAGCGCCGCAAGGCGGTGGTGGCGGGCGTGATCGGCAACATCCTCGAATGGTATGATTTCGGGGTCTACGGCTATTTCGTCTCGACGATCTCGGTGCTGTTCTTTCCGCTGAGCGATCCCGTTGCGAAGCTGCTCCTGACCTTCGCCGTGTTCGGCGTGGGCTTCGTGATGCGGCCGGTGGGATCGATCCTGTTCGGGATCTACGGCGATCGCTACGGCCGCCGCAAGGCGCTGAGCGCCGTCATCTTCCTCATGGGCTTCTCGACCCTGGCCCTTGGCCTGTTGCCGACCTACGCCCAGGTCGGTGTGCTTGCACCGCTGCTGCTGGTTATCGTTCGGCTGCTGCAGGGCTTGTCCGCGGGTGGCGAATGGGGCGGGTCGACGGCTTATCTCGTGGAGTTCGCTGCGGAAGGAAAGCGCGGCTATACCGGCTCCTGGCAGCAGGTCAGCGTCGGCGCCGGCTTCCTGCTGGGCTCGCTGAGCGCCGCCATCCTGACCAGCGCGCTCAGCCATGACGAACTGGTGGCCTGGGGCTGGCGCATTCCCTTCGCCCTCGGCATCGTCGTGGCGCTGCTCGGCGCCTACCTGCGCTGGCGCATCGACGACACGCCGAAATTCGCCGAGATTGAGAATCGCGGCCAGGTCTCCCACGCGCCGCTGACCGAGGCGCTCACTAAGTATCCCAAGGAGACGCTGACCGTCTTCGGCCTGACGCTGCACAACACGGCCGCCTACTACATCCCGCTCGTCTACATGACGAGCTACATCATCTCGGTGGCGAAGCTGCCGCCGAGCTCGGCGCTCTGGATCGGCGTCACCTGCCTCAGCGTCTTCGTGGTGCTGATCCCGATCTGGGGCGCGGTCTCCGACCGGATCGGCCGCAAGCCGCTGCTGCTGCTCTCCTCGGGCGGCTACATCGTGCTCGCCTATCCCCTGTTCATGATGGCGTCCTCGGGGAGTGCCACGCTGGCACTGGTCTCTCAGCTCACCATGATCCTGTTCCTGTCCTTCTTTTCCGGGCCGTGCCCCGCGACCTACTCGGAGATCTTCCCGACCCGGGTGCGCTACACCGCGCTCTCGATCGGCTACAACATCGCGGTGGCGATCTTCGGCGGCTTCGCGCCCTTCATCGCCACCTGGCTCATCAAGGTGACGGGCAGCAACCTGGCGCCGGCCTACTACCTGATCGCCGCCGCCGCCATCACCTTCCTGGTGACGCTCCGGATCAAGGAGACGGCGTTCTCGCCCCTCAAGTAGCGGGGCGCAGCAGCTCCGGCGGACGGCGCACCACCGTCCGCCGGCCATGCTTGAAGACGGCGAGCACCGGGCGGATCTCCGCGATCGCCTGCTCCGGCGTCTCCGCGTCGATGACCACGATGTCCGCGGGCCTGCCGACGGCGATGCCGTAATCGTTCAGATTCAGGAGCCGGGCCGAGCGCTCGGTCAGCATGGCGAAACAGTCGCGCAGGCGCTCGCGGTGCCCGATCTGCAGCACGTTCGCATGCATGTTGGCCATCCGGATGAGGTTGCAGTCGCCGAACGGCGTCGCGGGATTGAGGATGTTGTTGGAGGAGAGCGAGCAGTTGACGCCGTGCTCGATCAGGAAATTGGCGTCCGCCACGCCGCGCCGCACGCTGTGGTCCTGGTCGCGCCCCATCAGGTAGAGATCGGTCGCCGGCAGCACGGTGACGGCGATACCGACATCGCGGAGACGCCGCGCCATCTCGGCGAGCCGCGCCGGCGGCAGCAGCGACAGCTTCGCCATGTGGCCGGCGACGACGCGGCCGCCGAGCTTGTACTGCTCCGTGAGATCGCAGACGAGCGGGATCAGCATGTCGTCGGCGGAGGGGCCGACATCGAGATGCATGTCGATGTCGAGGTCGAACTCGCGGCCGAGCTCGAAGATGCGCCGGATCTGTCCGGCGGGATCGGTGTCGTAGCGGGGTGCGCCGCCGATCGCCCGGACGCCGCGGCGGAGCGCCTCCAGCAGCAGCGGCTCGGTGCCGGGGTTGTTGATGAGGCCTTCCTGAGGAAAGACGCAGAGCTCGAGGTCGATTGCCCAGGCATAGTCGGCGATCAGCGAGTGAACAGCATCGAAGCCGCGCATGCCGATGCCGGGATCGACCTCGACCTGGGTGCGCATGCGGGTGGTGCCGTTGAGGATGCATTCCTCGAGGGTGCGCGCGGCCCGGGTGCGAGTGTCCTCCTCGGTGAGGCTGGGCTTCAGCGGCGCCAGGGCCTGCACGGGGTTGAGCGCGCGGCCCTGCGGCGGGGCGCAGCGGTCGATGAGGCGCGACTTGTCGAGATGGATGTGGGTCTCGATGAGGCCGGCGCAGGCGAGGCGGCCCACCGCGTCGTAGCTCTCCGCCTCGGCGGCAAGCCCGCGCTCCAGGGCGACGATGCGGCCGTTTTCGACGCCGATATCGACGGGCGGCTCGGTCGGGGCGCTGGCGAGGCGGACGTTGCGGACGATCAGATCAAGGCGCATGCGTCTCCTCGCGCGACCGGAAATCTCGCGGCGAGCGTCGCATCTCCAGCTTCGACTCGGCAAGCCAGGAAGCCCGGCCCAGGCGATTTTGCGCCGTAACGAGACCGGTGCCGGGCCGCCGCCCGTCGAGTCCCGGAAACGTCTCTCGAAGGCGACTCAGGATATCACAGTATAATATTGATATAGTTACATATTATGAGATCACTCGGCGGCCGAATTCCGGCCTTTCCGGCGGCCCGGCGCCGGGCTGCAAAGATTGTTCGCAGAGGCGAAATTCGTTAGTCTGGCCGCGTCTTGAGGCCGGCCAGCAGCGCCGGCGCTTTGATTTTCAGGAACCCTTCCGGACCTCACTTGGCCACCGAACCGCCCGCGCCAGCGCCGCTCGACATCGCTCCGGTGACGATCGAGGAGGAGATGAAACGCTCCTACCTCGATTACGCCATGAGCGTGATCGTGGCGCGCGCGCTTCCCGACGTGCGCGACGGGTTGAAGCCGGTGCATCGCCGCATCCTTCACTCCATGAAGGAGAACGGCTTCGACTGGAACCGCGGCTTCCGCAAATCCGCCCGCGTGGTCGGCGACGTCATCGGCAAATATCACCCGCACGGCGACGTCGCGGTCTACGACGCCATGGTGCGCATGGCGCAGGATTTCGCCATGCGCCTGCCGCTCATCGACGGGCAGGGCAATTACGGCTCGATGGACGGCGATCCGCCGGCGGCGATGCGCTACACCGAGGCGCGTCTCAGCCGTGCCGCCGACGCGCTCCTCGACGATCTCGACAAGGACACCGTCGACTTCCAGCCGAACTACGACGGCGAGAACCAGGAGCCGGTGGTGCTGCCGGCGCGCTTCCCGAACCTGCTGGTGAACGGCGCCAGCGGCATCGCCGTCGGCATGGCGACCAACATCCCGACCCACAACATGGGCGAGGTGATCGACGCCTGCTGCGCCTATATCGCGAACCCCGACATCACCATCGACGAGCTGATAGAGATCATTCCGGGTCCCGACTTCCCGACCGGCGGCATCATCCTCGGCCGCAGCGGCATCCGCGCCGCCTACCATACCGGCCGCGGGCCGGTGGTGATGCGCGGCAAGACCCATGTGGAGGAGCTCCGGCGCGACCGCGAGGCGATCATCGTCACCGAGGTGCCTTACCAGGTCAACAAGGCGCGCATGGTCGAGCGCATCGCCGAGGTGGTGAACGACAAGCTGATCGACGGCATCTCCGATCTCCGCGATGAGTCCGATCGTGATGGCGTGCGCGTGGTGATCGAGCTGAAGCGCGACGCCATGACCGAGATCGTGCTGAACCAGCTCTACAAGTACACGCCGCTGCAGACCAGCTTCGGCGTCAACATGCTGGCGCTCATCGGCGGGCGCCCGGAGATGATGACCCTGAAGCAGGTCATCGCCGCCTTCGTCGCCTTCCGCGAAGAGGTGATCACCCGGCGCAGCACCTATCTCCTCGGCAAGGCCCGCGAGCGCGCCCACATCCTGCTCGGCCTCTCGGTCGCGGTCGCCAACATCGACGCCATCATCGACCTCATCCGCCGCGCCAAGGATCCGAACGAGGCACGCGAGGCCCTGCGCGCCAAGGCCTGGCCGATCGCCACCGTCAAGCCGCTGATCGAGCGCGTCGAGGAGAAGGGGCGGGGCGGCATCCAGCCGGATGGTGCCACCTACCGCCTCTCCGACGAGCAAGCGAAGGCGATCCTGGAGCTGCGGCTCCAGCGCCTTACCGGCCTCGAGCGCGACAAGATCGAGGCGGAGATCACCGATCTCATCAAGGAGATCGCCGGCTACCTGGAGATCCTTGGCTCGCGCCAGCGCCTCCTCGCGCTCATGCGCGAGGAGCTGGTGTCGATGAAGGCGCAGTTCGCGACGCCGCGGCGCACCGCGATCGAGGACGTCGAGTTCGAAGCCGACATCGAGGACCTGATCCAGCGCGAGGACATGGTGGTCACCGTGAGCCACGGCGGCTACATCAAGCGCGTACCGCTCTCGACATATCGCGCCCAGCGCCGCGGCGGCCGCGGCCGCGCCGGCATGTCGATCCGCGAGGAGGATTTCGTCAGCCAGGTCTTCGTCGCCTCGACGCACGCCTCGATGCTGTTCTTCACCGCCGCCGGCCGCGTCTACAAGCTCAAGGTCTACCGCCTGCCCGAGGGAACGCCGCAGGCACGCGGCAAGGCGATGATCAACATCCTCCCCAACCTGGCGCCGGGCGAGAACATCTCGACCGTGCTGCCGCTGCCGGAGGAAGAGGCGAGCTGGAGCAATTTCACCGTCATGTTCGCCACCGCCAACGGGAACGTGCGCCGCAATGCGCTCTCCGATTTCGGCAACGTGATGGCGAACGGCAAGATGGCGATGAAGTTCGAGGGCGCGGACGCCGGCGACCGCCTCATCGCCGTCGCCACCTGCACCGCCAACGACGACGTGCTGCTGGCCACCCACAAGGGGAAGGCGATCCGCTTCCCGGTGGAGGACGTCCGCATCTTCACCGGCCGCGCCTCGGTGGGCGTGCGCGGCATCAGGCTAGGCGACGGCGATAGCGTGATCTCGATGACCATCCTGCGCCACGAGGAGATCGCATCGGAGACCCGCGACGGCTACATGCGCCTCGCGAGCCGGCGCCGGCGCGCCATGGGCGCCGAGAGCGATACGGCGGCGGCGGTGGCGGTCGCGGAGCCCGAGGGCGAGGGGGAGAGCGAGGGCAGCATCACCGAGGAGGCCTTCGAGGATCTCGCCAAGCGCGAGGAATTCCTGCTCTCGATCACCGAGAAGGGCTTCGGCGTCCGCACCTCCGCCTACGACTACCGCATCACCGGCCGCGGCGGGCAGGGCATCGAGAACATGGATCTCTCGCGGCGCAACGACGCCATCGTCGCGGTCTTCCCGGTGCAGCACCGCGACCAGGTGATGCTGGTGAGCAACGGCGGCACGGTGATCCGGCTGCCGGTGAACGACATCCGCATCGCCCGCCGGCGCACCCAGGGCGTAGTGGTCTTCAAGCCCGGCGAGGGCGAGCGCGTGGTCTCGGTCGCCCGCCTCGGCGAGACCGGCGATGACGCCGCCAATAGCGGCAACGGCAATGGCGAGACACCGTCGAACGGCAACGGCGCCGACAGTGGGGAATCCGCATGAGCAAGGAGCGCATCGGCGTCTATCCCGGCACCTTCGATCCCGTCACCAACGGCCACATCGACATCATCACGCGGGCGGCGCGGGTGGTCGACCGGCTGGTGGTGGGCGTGGCGCGAAACGCCGGCAAAGGCCCGCTCTTCTCCACCGAGGAGCGCGTCGAGATCGTCACCGAGGAGATCGGCCATATCGGCAATGCGGGGCTGCGCAATCGCATCAGCGTCGAGCCCTTCGACAGCCTGCTCATGCATTTCGCGGTGGCGGTGGGGGCGAGCGTCATCATCCGCGGGCTCCGCGCGGTCTCGGATTTCGAGTACGAGTTCCAGATGGCCGGCATGAACAGCCGGCTCAATCCCGACGTCGAGACGGTGTTCCTAATGGCGACCGACCGCTATCAGTTCATCTCTTCGCGCTTCGTGAAGGAGATCGGCCAGCTTGGCGGCGAGGTCTCGCACTTCGTGAGTCCGCGGGTCGCCGCGCGGCTGTCGCAGCGCTTCGCCCTGTCCGCCAAGAGCTAGGGATGCACGAATCCGGCGGGGATGCCGGAGCATCCAGACTGCCTAATACCCGTCGAGCGGCGCGGCCAAGGCGAGTTCCCCGCTCGCCCCGCCGCGATCGAAGCAAGAAGTGCAAAGCCTTGAGCCGCATCGAGCGTCCTGCCAAGCGAGCGCGAGCGATCCAGTGGACCGACCGGCTCTCCGGTCATGCCGGCTGGACGGCGCTGGTGGCAGGCGGCGTGCTCTGCGCGCTCGCGCTCCTGCTCTCCTGATTTTGGAATTCCGCGCCGGAAGCGGTCGCCCGGGATGCGATCCCCGGCGAGGCCGCCGCCATGCCTACTTTGCCGCGATGATGCCGATCTCCACCAGCAGGTCGGCGCGCGCGAGGCGCGCCTCGACGCAGGCGCGGCCGGGGGTGTTGCCGGGCGACACCCAGGCGTCCCAGACCTTGTTCATCTCGTCGAAGTACCGCATGTCGGTGAGCCAGATCGTCGCCGAGAGCAGCTTCGACTTGTCGGTGCCGGCTTCCGCCAGCAGGCCCTCGATCTTGGACAGGATCTGCTTGGTCTGACCGGCCGCGTCCTCCTTGGCATTGTCCGCCACCTGGCCGGCGAGATAGACGGTGTCGCCGTGCACGACCGCCTGGCTCATCCGGGCGCCGGTCTTGATCCGCTTGATGCTCATGGGTGTTTTCCTTCCCAGGGAATGTCGCTCAAATTCCGCGGCGCGGAGACTAGCAACTCGGAGGCTCGGCTGTCGACCGCCCCGCGCCGGTTCTACCGATTGAAGTCGACGGCCGTGGTGTTTCCTCCGCAGACGAGAACGCCGACGCGCTCGCCCGGCCGCGGGCGATAGCGGCCGGAGACGAGCGCGGCCATGGGGGCGGCGGCGCCCGGCTCCGCGACGACGCGGAGCACCTTCCACAGCGTCTCCTGCGCCTCGCGAATGGCGTCGTCCGTCACCAGGACGACGCGATCCACATGGTCCCGGGCGATCGGAAAGCCCCGCTCGCCGACGCGGCGCGGCGCCAGGGAATCCGCGGCGATGCCCCCGGCCTCCGCGTCGACCGGCCTGCCGGCGGCGAGCGCCCGGGTGAGTGTCGGCGCCGCCTCCGGCTCGACGCCGACGATGCGCAGGCGCCCGCCGTACCAGGCGGCGATCCCGGCGATGAGCCCGCCGCCGCCGACCGCCACCAGCAGCGTCTCGAGCTCCGGCAGCTGCTGCTCGAGCTCATGGCCGATCGTGCCCTGGCCCAGGAGCGTCTCCTCCTGATCGAAGGCGTGCACCGCCAGCGCGCCCGCTCGCGCAAGCCATTCCTCGCTCGCCGCCAGCGCATCGGCATAGCGCTCGCCCGCCACCACGAGCTCCGCGCCATAGTCGCGGATGCGCTGCATCTTGGCCGGGGAGCAGATCGCGGGAACGAAGATGCGGGCGGAAACGCCGCGCTTCATCGCCGCATAGGCGACCGCCACCCCATGATTGCCGCCCGAGGCGGCGACGACGCCGGCCGCCGGCACCTCGCGCAGCAGGAGGTTCGCGAAGGCGCCCCGCACCTTGAAGGAGCCCGAGTGCTGCATCAGCTCGAGCTTGAGGGCGAGGAAGCCGGCCTCGATGCCGAAATCGCCGGGGTCCACCGCGATGACGGGAGTCTGCCGGATATAGGGGGCGATCCGCCGTCCGGTCGCCAGAATGGCCTCCCGATTGACCTCTCCGCCGTTCATTGCCGTCTCCCTGTCAGTGCCGCGCGGGCTCCGGGCTTGACATTAATTCGTCTCTTGGCTAATTGGCAATATGACTATCGTTCATGCCATCCGCGCGCTCGCCAACGACCGCCGGCTGCAGATCCTGGAATGGCTGCGCGATCCCCGGGCGCATTTCCCGCCGCAGGTGGACGGCGACCTGGTGCGCGACGGCGTCTGCGGCGTGCTCATCGCCGAGAAGCTCGGCGTCAGCCAGCCGACGGTGAGCGAGCACATGCGGATCCTGGCCCAGGCCGGCCTGGTGCGGCCGAAGCGGATCAAGCAGTGGACGTTCTACCGGCGCGATGAGGCCCGCATCCGGGCGATCAAGCGGGAGATCCTCGGCAAGATCTGACCGCGGACGGCGGCGAGATCCGGGCGGCGGGCGAGCGGCTCTCGGCGACGGGCGCCGTGGTGCCGCCAGAGCGGCGCGACACGCTCCGGCTTGCCGCTATCCGCAAATGGCTGAATGATGCGGCTGAAGCTTGCAGGGGCGGGCGGGGCTGACGTGGCCGCTGCCTGCCCGAGGACAAACAAGGAGGAGACATGCCTTTTCGGCCGGCTTCCGACGCGCTGAAGCGCTTCACGGTGATCGATCTCACGCGCGTGCGCGCCGGCCCGACCTGCGTGCGGCAGCTCGCCGACTGGGGCGCCGACGTCATCAAGGTGGAGATGCCCGACACCGGCGGCGAGGGTATGGGGGGACCGCGCGACGGCTCCGATTTCATGAACCTCCACCGCAACAAGCGCAGCATGACGCTCGACCTCAAGCAGCCCGCGGGAGTCGAAATTCTGACCCGGCTGGTCAAGCGCGCGGACGTGCTGGTGGAGAATTACCGACCGGACGTGAAAAACCGCCTCGGCATCGACTACGAGACGATGCGCAAGGTCAATCCGCGCCTGGTCTACGGCTCGATCTCGGGCTTCGGCCAGGACGGACCCTATCGCGACCGGCCGGGCTTCGACCAGGTGGCGCAGGGGATGGGCGGTCTGATGTCGATCACCGGGCTCCCCGGTCAGGGGCCGGTCCGGGTCGGCATTCCGATCGCCGACCTCACCGCCGGCATCTTCTGCGCCATGGGCATCCTGGTAGCGCTCCTCGAGCGCGAGACATCGGGCCAAGGGCAGTGGGTGCAGACCTCGCTGCTGCAGGCGCAGCTCTTCATGCTGGACTTCCAGGCGGCGCGCTGGCTCGTCGACCACGAGGTGCCGCCCCAGGCGGGAAACAACCATCCGACCTCCATCCCGACGGGCGTGTTCCAGACCAAGGACGGCCACATCAACATTGCCGCTTCCGGCGGCCATATCTGGGTGCGCTTCTGCGAGGCGATGGAGGCGCCGCAGTTCCTCAGGAACCCGGCCTATGCCACCAGCAAAGACCGCTCCAAGAACCGCGACGCCCTCAACCACGAGATCGGCGAGATCGTGCGCACGCGGACCAGCGCCGAGTGGATTGCGCGCTTCAACGAGATCGGCGTGCCCTGCGGTCCGATTTATGCGATGGACGAGGTCTTCGCCGATCCCCAGGTGAAGCATCTCGGCATGGTTGAGCGGCTGGAGACCGGCATGCGCGGCGAGATCGAGCTCCAGGGCCAGCCGATGAAGCTGAGCCGGACGCCGAGCCATCTCGTCGTCGAGCCGCCCAAGGCCGGGCAGCATACGGAGGAGATCCTGGGCGAGCTCGGCTATGGTGCCGGGGAGATCGCCGCTTTCAAGCAACGGGGCGTCGTCTGAGCCCTCACGTGCAGCAACGGAGTATCTGAATGGCCACCGACAAGATGCTGATGCGCAAGGACGGCGCCATCGGCCGCATGATTTTCAACAACCCTGAGCGCCACAACGCAGTCTCGCTCGAGATGTGGCAGGCAGGGGCCGAGATCCTAGACGTTTTCGCCGCCGATCCCGAGATCCGCGTCGTGGTGATCTCCGGCGCTGGCGGCAAAGCCTTCGTCTCCGGCGCCGATATCTCGAAGTTCGAGAGCGAGCGGGCGAGCGAGGAGGCGGTAAAGCTCTATAATCACACCACCGACATCTTCTCGACCAAGCTCCATGGCTTCGCCAAGCCGACCATCGCGCAGATCCAGGGCTATTGCATCGGCGGTGGCGTCAGCGTCATCACCTGCTGCGATCTCAGGATCTGCTCCGACAACTCGAAATTCGGCATTCCCGCGGCGAAGCTGGGCCTCGGCTACGGCCACAAGGGGATCCGCAAGCTGATGGACCTGGTGGGCCCAGCCGCGGCGAAGGAGCTGTTCTTTACCGCCAAGCAGTTCACCGCCGAGCAGGCGCTCACCATGGGCCTCGTCAACCAGGTCGTTAGCGCCAGCACGCTCGAGCATTTCGTCGAGGACTACGCCACCACCATCGCTGGGAACGCGCCGCTCACCATCGCGGCGGTGAAGCGCACGGTGCAGGAGCTGCTGCGGGATCCCACCGAGCGCGACATGGAGGTCTCCGAGCAGATGGTCGCCCGGTGCTTTGCCAGCGAGGACTACATCGAGGGGCGCCGCGCCTTCATGGAGAAGCGCAAGCCGCAGTTCAAGGCGCGGTAGGATTCACCCTTTGAGGTGGGTGGGGAGCCAGAGGGCGATCTCGGGGAAGAGGGTCAGCAGGAGCGTGAACAGGATCATGATCGCGAGGTAGGGGAGCGTCACCCGCGCGATGTAGCCGAGGCTGTCCTCGGTCAGGCCCTGGATCACGAACAGGTTGAAGCCCACCGGCGGCGTGATCTGCGACATCTCCACCACCAGCACCAGGAAGATGCCGAACCAGATGGGATCGAAGCCTGCCGCCTTCACGATCGGCAGCACGATCGGGAGCGTCATCACGATCATGCTGAAGCCGTCGAGGAAGCAGCCGAGCACCAGGTAGAAGCCGATCAGCACCACGATCAGCATGAAGGGCGTGAGGTGGAGGGCGCGCACGAACTCGGCGATGGCGCCGGGGATGCCGAGGAAGGCGGCGGCGCTTCCGAGGATCGAGGCGCCGAGCACGATCAAGGCGATCATGCTGCAGGTCTGCACCGAGCCCATGGCGACCTCCTTGGCGCCCTGCAACGTCAAGCCGCCCTGCAGCAGCGCCACCACCACCGCGCCGGCGACGCCCACCGCCGCGGCCTCGGAGGGTGTGGCAAGCCCGCCATAGATCGAGCCCAGCACGCAGGCGATCAGCAGGACCGCCGGCCCCAGATCCCTGAGCGAAGCGAACCGCTCCGCCCAGGTGACGCGGCTCAGCGCCCGCTCGCTCGCCGGCACCAGGTCACGCCGGACCGCCGTGTGCAGCATCACCCAGGCCATGAAGCAGGCCGCCAGCAAGAAACCCGGAATGAACCCCGCGGTGAAGAGCTTCAGCACCGAGACATCGCCCAGCACGCCATAGATGATCATGATGTTGCTGGGCGGGATCAGGAAGCCGAGGGTGCCGGCGCCGGCGAGGCTGCCGATGGCGATCTCCTTGCCATAGCCGCGCCGCGTCAGCTCGTTGAGGGAGATCCGCCCCACCACCTGGGTCGTCGCGGCGGAGGAGCCGGAGATCGCCGCGAAGATCGAGCAGCCGATGACATTGACGTGGAGGAGCCGTCCCGGCAGCAGCCCGGCCCAGGGCGCCAGGCCCTGGAAGAGTGAGCGGGAGAGGCGAGTGCGGAAGAGAAGCTCGCCCATGATGATGAAGAGCGGCAGCGCCAGCAGCTCCTGGGTGGTCAGGATGTTCCAGGCGTATTGCGGCACCAGCTTGTCGAGCGGCACGCTGCGGAAGAGCGCCAGCAGCGTAACGCCGGTGAGGCCGAGGGTGAGGCCGATCCAGAGCCCGCCGGCCAGCAGGCCGAAGAGCAGCGCGAACATGGTGAGGGAGACGAGGAGCATCGAGCAGCCCGCAGGCTATTCCGCCACCGAGGCGACGCGGAGCGCCGGATCCTCGAGCTTCAGGCCCCAGATCGCCTGGATGAGCCGGGCCAGGAACTGCGCCGCCATCAGCAGGAAGCCGAAAGTGATGAGGCTTTCCGGAATCCAGAGCGGCGTGTCGCTGGAGATCGAGGTCTGGCCGCGCGCGAAAGCGCTCCAGGTGAAGCGCACCATGGCATAGGCGAGAAAGCCGGTCAGGATCGTCCCGCCGAGCGCGGCACCCACCTCCATCACCCGGCGCAGCTCCGGCGTCGCGCGGGCGAGCACCAGGGTCACCCGGATGTGGCCGCCGGCGCGCAGCGTCATGGCGGCGCCGAAAGTGAAGCTCGCCGCCATCAGATAGGAGCTGTACTCCCAGGCGTTCGGCACGCTCGCCGGGACCCAGGGGAAGACGTTGGAGAGCGCCCGCACCGTCACCTCGCTGATCATCAGCAGGGTGAGCGCCGCGAGGCAGACGCCCGCGATCCAGCCGTCGAGCCGTCCCAACCAGTCGATGCAGTTGAGAAGCGGCCGCAGCACCGCCGGCGCCCCGGCATTGATCGCCGGGCCCCGAGACGCTCCGTGCACTGCTTCGGCCGTCACGCGCCCTGCCTCACGCCTTGACGTCGGCGAGATAGGCGCGCACCGGCTTCTCCGCCTCGGGAACGCGCTTCAGGAACGCCTCCAGCAGCGGCGCCGTCTTCTCGCGCATCGCCTGCATCATCGCCGACGGCACCGGCACCACCTGCATGCCGTTGTCGGTGAGCGTCTTCAGGCTGTCCTTGTCGTTCTGCGCCGAGACCGCCCAGAATTCCGGCTCCAGCTTCGCTGCGATGTCGGTGATAGTCTTCTGCTGCGCCGGGGTCAGCTTGCCCCAGGCGTCGAGGTTGACGTCCATCATCTGGCACGACCAGACGTGGTTGGTCGGATAGATGTACTTGAGGAACTCCCAGAACTTGCCATCGACGCCGGAGGTCGCCGAGGTGGAGACGCCGGAGACCGCGCCGGAAGCGAGCGCCGGGATGGTCTCGCCCCAGGGAATCAGGATCGGCGACATGCCGATCGCCGCCAGCATGTCCTGGGCATTCTTGTCGGGGACGCGGATCTTGATGCCCTTGAGCCCGTCGAGATTGTCGGTCTTGACGTTGAGATGCAGGTACTGGGTCGGCCAGGGAACGATGTAGAGGATTTTCTGATTGTTGCGTTGGGCGACCTGGTTGTAGATCGGCCGCATGTACTTGTGGAGCACCTTGAGCTGCTCCGGCGAGCCCACCAGGAACGGGATCGATTCGACGCCGAGGATCGGCTCATCGCCGATCTGCTGGATGTCGAGCACGTCGGCGACCGGCACCAACCCGTCGCGCACGGCGCGGAGATGCTCCGGTCCCTTGAATCCCAGCTGACCGCCGGACTTGACGGTGATCTCCACCGCGCCGCCAGTCGCCTTGGCGACCTCCTCGGCGAAACGCCGGGCGTTCTGGGTATGAAAGTTGCTCTCCGGCCAGACCGTCGACAGATCCCATTGGATCTTGTCGGCGGCGCGGACGGGCCGAATGGCCGCCGCGGCGACCGCGGCGGCGCCGATGGAGAGAACCTTGCGTCGGGTGAGTCTCATCGCTTTGCCTTCCCTGTGCTTCGCTGACATCGTCATCGTGCGCCGTAGACGTCCCGGGCGGTTTCCGCCGAGATCAGCCCGTCGGCGAGATCCTGCGCCACCTGCCGGGGATCGCGCTGATGCGGGTCGCCGATCCCGGCGCCGCCCGGCGTCAGCACGACCATGCGATCCTCCGGCGGCACTTCCTGGAAGCCTTTGCCCTTCATGCGCAGGCCCGATTTAAGGCCGACGTAGCCGGCGGCGCCGTCCTTGCCGCCGGCGCTGCCGCGCGGCGGATGGTCGATGCGGTCGAAGGCAGCCAGCAGCTCGAAGGGCGCGCCGACGCCGCTCTCGATCTCGATGACCTGCCCCATGCCCCCGCGGGTGCGGCCGGCGCCGCCGCTGTCGGGGCGGAATTCCTTGCGCCAGAAGATGAGCGGCGTCTGCGTCTCGGCGATCTCCACCGGCGTGCCGCGCACGCCGCTCGGATAGGCGGTGGCGGAGAGGCCGTCCTGCTCGGGCCGGGCGCCGGTGCCGCCGTTGCTGGTGATCGCCATGGAGAAACCGTACCTGCCGCCGGCGCCGCTCCTGGTCTGGCCGCGGACGTTGAGGTTCCAGAGGCAGGAGGTGCCCTCCGCCGGCACACGGTCGGGAATGACCTGGCGCAGGCAGCCGAAGGCGACGTCCGGCAGCATCTGGCCGATCACGTGGCGCGAGGCGACCGGCGCCGGCTTCGGCGCGTTGAGGATCGAGCCTTCCGGCGCCGAGACGGTGAGCGGCTCCAGCGAGCCCGCGTTGTTGGGAATGCGCGAGGCCACCACGCAGCCGAGGCCGAAGACCGTATAGGCGGTGGTATAGGCGAGCGGCACGTTGATGCCGTATTTGGAGCATTCCGAGGTGCCGATGAAATCCACGTGGATGCCGTCCGCGTGGACGGTGAGCGCGGCGGCGAGCGTCACCGGCCGGTCGTAACCGTCCACCACCATGGCGCTCTTCCAGGTGCCGCGCGGCAGCTTGCGGATCTCCTCCAGCACCGCCTCGCGGGAGCGGGCGATGATGTGCTCGGCCAAGGGATCGAGGCTCTCGATGGCGAACTCGTCCATCATTTCGACCAGCCGCTGGCAACCGACATCGTTGCAGGCGGCGAGCGAGTAGACGTCACCCTCGGTGTCGGTGGGGAGCCGCGTGTTGGAGCGGATCATCGCCATCAGCGTCTCGTTGACACGCCCCTGGTCGATGAGCTTCAGCATCGGGATATAGAGGCCTTCCATGAAGACGTCGGTGCCATCCGGCCCGAAGCCGATGCCGCCGATGTCCATGAGGTGGCTGGTGCAGGAGAAGAGGGCGACCAGCCTGCCGTTCCGGAAGCAGGGCGTCGTCACCACGAAATCGTTGAGATGGCCGGTCCCCATCCACGGATCGTTGGTGATGTAGGCATCGCCCGGCTGCATCGTCGCGACCGGGAAATGGCGGATGAAGTGCTTCACCGATTCTGCCATGGAATTGACGTGACCGGGGGTGCCGGTGACCGCCTGCGCCAGCATCCGTCCCTCGATATCGAAGACGCCCGCCGACAGGTCGCCGCATTCGCGCACGATCGGGCTGAAGGCGGTGCGCATCAGGGTCTGCGCCTGCTCCTCGACCACGCCGATCAGGCGGTTCCACATGATCTGCAGGTCGATGAGGCCGATGTTGTCGGGCGGGCTCATGGTCGATCTCCTCAGGCGCTCTTGCGGTCCATGACGATGGAGCCGGCGCCGTCGATATGGGCGGTGAAGCTGGCGGAGATGAAAGTGGAGGTCTCGTCCTCGGCGATCACCGCCGGACCCGGGACGGCGGCACCCGGCTTCATCTGCGTGCGGCGGTAGAGCGGAACCTCGATGCTTTTGCCCGAGCGGCCGTCGAAGACGAAGCGGTGCCCCGCGGGCTTGGGTGCCGGCGCCGAAGCAGCCCTGCCGGCCGGCTCCGGCAGCCGGGTCTCCGTGGAGACCAGCACCGACCAGCTCAGGATCTCGATGGGTGCCGCCGGGATCGAGCGCGCGAAGAGCGCGGCATATTCCTTCTCGAAGGCGGTGCGAAGGGTTTGCGCGTCAGCTGCGGCGAGCGCCGTCGCGGGGAGAGCGACCGTGATCTCGTGACCCTGGCCCACATAGCGCATGTAGGCGAGGCGGCGCTCCTGGATCGGCTGGCCGCGGGCGCCGAGCTCGACGATCGCTGCGGCCTCACGCGACATCTCGTCGAGCAGCGCGCTCGCCGCCGAGGCGTCGAAACGGTCGAGGCGCATGTGGCGGCTGCGCACCAGCTCGTAGGAGACCGGCGCCGCCAGGAACCCGACCGCGGAGCCGACGCCGGCATTGGGCGGCACGATGACGCGGGCGACGCCGATCTTCTCGGCGACACGCGCCACGTGGAGGGGCGCGGCGCCGCCGAAGGCGATCAGCGTGTACTGGCCGATGATCGCGCCGCGCTCCACCGCGTGAACGCGGGCGGCGCTCGCCATGTTCTCGCAGACCATCTCGTGGACGGCGAAGGCCGCCATCTCCGGCGTGAGTCCGAGCTCGGCGCCCACATGCTGGTCGAGGGCCCGGCGCGACAGCTCCGGCTCGAGCGCAATGGTGCCGCCGGCAAAGCTCTCGGGATCGATCATGCCGAGCACGACATCGGCGTCGGTCACCGCCGGCGCGGTGCCGCCGCGGCCGTAGCAGGCCGGCCCGGGCTCGGAGCCCGCGCTCTCGGGACCGACGGTCACCCGCTTCAGCTGGTCGAGCCGGGCAAGCGAGCCGCCGCCGGCGCCGATCTCCACCATCTCGATGACGGGAATGCGGACCGGCAGGCCGCTCCCCTTGAGGAAGCGCGCGGCGCGGTCCACCTCGAAGACGCGGGCGGTGTGCGGCTCGTATTTGTCGATGAGGCAGATCTTCGCGGTGGTGCCGCCCATGTCGAAGGAGAGGGCATGGGTCTCGCCGGCGCGCGCCGCCACCTGCGCCGCGAAGATCGCTCCGCCCGCCGGGCCGGACTCCACCAGCCGCACTGGAAATTTCCGAGCGGTATCGATCGAGGTGACGCCGCCACCGGAGGTCACGAGATAGATGGCGCCGCGGAACCCTTCCGCTCGCAGCGCCCGCTCCATCCGCTCGAGATAGCCGTCCATCAGCGGCCGCACATAGGCATTGGCGACCGCGGTCGAGGTGCGCTCGTATTCGCGCACTTCCGGACAGACCTCGCTGGAGAGCGTCACCCGTACCTCCGGCAGCTCCTGCTCCAGGATCTGGCGGGTGCGCCGCTCATGCGCCGGATTGACGTAGGAGTGCAGGAAGGCAACCGCCACGCTCGCGATCTTCTCGTCGCGCAGGAACGGCACCAGCGCGCCGACCGCGCCCTCGTCGAGCGGCAGCCGCACGGCGCCATGCACGTCCATGCGCTCCGGCACCGTCAAGCGCAGCGAGCGCGGCACCAGCGGCTTCGGCTTCTCGATGGTGAGATCGTACTGGTCGTAGCGGCTCTCGTTGGCGATATCGAGGACGTCGCGGAAGCCATCGGTGGCGATCAGCGCCGTGCGGGCGCCGCGCCGCTCGATGATGGCGTTGGTGGCGAGCGTCGTGCCGTGCACGAACACTTCCACGTCCGAGAAGGTGAGTCTGCCGTCGGCGAGGATCGCATGAACGCCGGTGAGCACGCCGGCCTCGGGTTGACCGGGCGTGGTCAGCACCTTCCGCGTCAGCCGCCGCTCGCCGATCTCCAGCACCACGTCGGTGAAAGTGCCGCCGATATCCACCGCCAGCCGCACGCCCAAACCCCTGCTCAACGCTCTACCTCCAACGATCCGGCGAGACCCATCATGCGCCATCGGCGGTGATGGCCGCGATGCGGGTCAATGACGGTGAGACTGCGCCTGCGCAAACTGCTTGCCCGTGGCGGGGTGCAAACCGCGTGCCATTGCGGAGCCAGTGAAAACGCCTGAATTCCGCGCCGCTGCTCGGCGGCGCGCCGCCTGCCGTCCGACGGGCTGGCGAAAAAACAGGCGGCGCCGCTCCCGCCCGCAATAGGTGTGCCGCAGCAGCCGAATGTCTCAGACCAGGATCCGGAACCGCGTGTCGCCGTCGCGCTGGATCTGGCGGACGAGATCAACCTCCCAGCTCAGATACTCCTTCATCGCCGCCTCCTGGTCGCGGGCGCGGTCGTAGGGGCGGTACCAGACGTCCTCGGCGGCGCTTGCCATCTGGTCGGCGCCGGGGAGGATCGGCAATCCCGCCGCGCGCCAGGCGGCGGTGCCGCCGTCGAGCACCTGCACGGGAACCTTCGTGAGCGCGCTGAGATCGAGCGCCGCGAGTTTTGCCAGCACGCCGTCGGGCGAGGTCGTGACGATGCGGTCGTGCCGCGGCAGCTTGGGGAGCGCCGCCGCGAGCCGCGAGCGGATCGCGAACCAGGCGCCGGGGATGTGGGCGTCGCGGAACTGCAGGCTGGAGGCGAAGTCGAGCACCAGCGTGCCGCCGCGATCGAGCGCCGCCTTGAGCTCGCTCGGCGAGAGCATCGCCGGCGCCGCGGCATCGACGGCGAGGATCTGCTGCGGCTCGGCGCCGGTCTCCAGGCTCATGCCCGCAAGCGCGTTGCCGAGCACGTAGATCTCGTCCCAGCCGAGCTGCAGCAGCCAGGACGCCGTCATCAGCGCGCGGATGCCGTCATCGTCCACCAGCACCATCCGGGCGTTGAGGGTGCCCACATAGGCATCGGTCGCCTGCACGAGCTGACCGCCGGGCGCCGAGCGCGAGCCGGGCAGGTGGCCGGCGAGATATTCCTCCGGGCTGCGGACGTCGAGGAGATAGAGGCTGCGGCGGGCGCTCTCCGCCTGGAAGCGCGCCAGCGTCGCGCGGTCGATGACGCGGACGCCGGCGCGGGCGGCGACGCGCTCGGCGGCGGCGCGCGCCTTGGCGAGGCCCTGGGACGTCGGTCCCGGCGGGCGGCGCCCGGCGTTGCGCTCGACGGTGAGGCCGGCCAAGTGCCAGCCCATGGTGCCGTTGCGGAGCGCCAACACCTTGTTGGGCACGCCGGCGTTGATGAGCGATTGCGCGCCGATGATGCTGCGCGTCCGGCCAGCGCAGTTCACCACCACCAGCGTCTCGGGGTCGTCGGCGACGTCGTGCACCGAGCGCACCAGCTCGGCGCCGGGGCAATCGATGCCGCCGGGGATGCTCATCGCCCGGTACTCATCCATCGGCCGGCTGTCGAGAATGACGAGATTCTCGCCGGCGTCGAGCTTCGCCTTGAGCTCCTCGGCCGAGAGGCTCGGCGTCTTCTGCTCGTGCTCGATGAATTCGCCGAACGCCTTGCTCGGCACATGGACGCCGGAGAACAGCTCGTAGCCTGCCTGCTTCCAGGCCTTGACGCCGCCTGCGAGCACCGCGAGGTTGCGATATCCCAATCGCGTCATCAGCGACGCCGCGCGCTCGGCGAGGCCGTCGTCATCGTCCATCAGCACCACGCGTGTCATCTTCCTCGGCACCAGCGCGGCGAGGCCGAGCTCGAGACGGCTCAAGGGCAGGGAGGCGGCAAAGAGCAGGTGCGCCTGGGCGAAGATGCCGCCCTCGCGCACGTCGAGAAGCGCCAGCTCGCCGCCGTCGCGGATCATCGCCTTCACCTCGCGCGCCGATACCAGCGGCGCGGCGATGTCGGGATTGGCCGGGAAGATGTGATAGGCGCCGCCGTCGGACGTCGCGAAAGTGATGCGCTCCGGCAGATTCTCGAGGCTCATGCCGTACATGTGGAGATGGAGCGCCGGCTTGCCGCCCACGACCTCGATGGTGTGGAAGTCGTCCGGCATCAGCGCGCAGGCATTGCCGGGCTTGACCGTGAGCTCGCCCGCCCGGCGGAGCTGTCCGGTACCGGGCGTCGATCGGTTGTCGATGCGGTCATAGAACACGTTGTGCTCGTCGCCGCGCACGCCGGAGATCACCGCCCAGGTGGTGTGGTTGTGCGGCGGCTGCGCCCGGCCGGGAGCACCCACCGAGGCATAGAGAGCGAAGCGGCGATCCGCGTCCTCGGAGAGCCGATAGATGGCACCGAGCGCGTTCGGCGGAACCGGGAAATGCTCGTCCGGGAAGAGGTCGGTCTGGGACGCCAGGCCGATCACCACACGCTTGATCTCCTCGAGCGCCGAGCGATCCGTGCCGTGGCGCGATTCCACGCCTCTGATCTCGGCGATCGCTGCCGCCACCGCGGTCGCGCGGCGATCCATCAATGAGCCCGTCATGGCCTTCTCCTCCCCCGGCGTTGGTTAAGTATAGCCGCCGCCGCGGACCGCGCCAGAGCACTGAATCGGCGCGCAAAAATGCACTTAACACATTACAATCATTTAATTTGTACGTGCTGCGAAACTGCGACCTAATGGATCAGGCGGTTCGTCCGCCCCGGCTGCCGAACCCCCTTGGCAGACGGAGACCTCCTGGGTCTTCCCCCGCCTGCGTGTCTTCCCTCCAAAGCCGCAGGCGGGGCCCCGTGAGCGTCCAATCTCCTTACAGCCATGACGCACCGGTGATTGTGTCGGGCTCCGTGACGTCGCTAGAGTAGCGCGTCTCCGTCACCGATCCTGCGAGCCTTTCCCATGTCATCCCAGCTTTTCACGCCGATCGCGCTGCGCGATCTCACGCTCGCCAACCGCGTCGTGGTCGCGCCGATGTGCCAGTACTCCGCCGACGATGGCGCCGCCAACGACTGGCATCTGCAGCATCTGAGTCAACTCGCGCTCTCCGGCGCCGGCCTGCTGATGATCGAGGCGACGGCGGTGGAGCGGATCGGCCGCATCACCCACGGCTGCCTCGGCCTCTATTCCGACAACACGGAATATGCGCTGGGCCGCGCGGTGGCGGCGGCGCGGCGCTGGGGCAACACGCCAATCGGCATCCAGCTTGCTCATGCCGGGCGCAAGGCGTCATCGCAGCGGCCCTGGGAGGGCGGCGGGCCGCTCCCACCGGCGCAGGATCCCTGGACGACCGTGGCGCCCTCGGCGGTCGCGCTGGCGGACAACTGGCACACGCCGAAGGAGGCCTCGGCCGAGGATCTCGCGCGCATCCGCGACGCCTTCGTCGCCGCGACGAAGCGCGCGGCGCGCCTCGGCCTCGATCTCGTCGAGGCGCATTGCGCGCACGGCTATCTCCTGCACGAGTTCCTGTCGCCGCTTGCCAATCGCCGCACCGACGCCTATGGCGGCAGCCCAGAGAAGCGCATGCGCTTTCCGCTCGAGGTGATCGCGGCGATGCGCGCCGCCTGGCCCGCCGGGAAGCCGCTGGGCGCGCGCATCACCGGCAGCGACTGGATCGAGGGCGGCCTCACCGTCGAGGACGCGGTGGTCTTCGCCCGCGAGCTGAAGGCGATCGGCGTCGATTACGTCTGCGTCTCCAGCGGCGGCATCGCGCTCAAGGCGGCGATCCCCATCGGCCCCGGCTATCAGGTGCCGCTGGCGCAGCGCGTGCGGCACGAGACAGGGATCGCGACGCGCGCCGTCGGCATGATCGCCGATCCGCATCAGGCGGAACGCATCGTCGCCTCGGGCGAGGCCGACATGGTCGCCCTCGCGCGCGGCTTCCTCGACGATCCCCGCTGGGTCTGGCATGCGGCGGAGGCGCTGGGCGGCACCGCCGCCTATCCGCCGCAATACATGCGCAGCCGCGCCGATCTCTGGCCCGGCGCCAAGCTCGCGCGGCCGCGCGTGGCTCCCGGCATGGCGGCGCAATAGGGGAGGCGGCTACTCCGCCGGCTTGGCGGCGGGCTTCGCCGGCTCTCCGGCGCAGTCGTCGGTCGGGTTCTTGAGATCCCGCACGCCCTCGCCGATGCCGACGGCGCCGCCCGCGCCGGCACCCGCTGCAGCCCCGGTCCAGAGCGCCGGAACCGTGTTGCCGGCGGCGGCATAGCCGCCGGCGATCGCGCCGATGCCGGCGCCGAAGCCGACGCCGATCGCGGCGCCCTGGAGCGCGCGCCACGCCAGCCGCTCCGCCGGCGAAAGATGGACGCAGGCCGGCACATCCTGGTCGTATTGGATCGGCGCGCCGGCCGGGATCACCTCGACCTGCTGCTCACGCACGCTCTGCGCGCAGCCGCTGGCAAGGATCGCGAGAGCAAGCGCAAGGGAACGGCGCATCGGAGGACCTTCGACTGTCTGGTCCTCTGTTATGACGCCTTCCCCGCGCAAGACAAGAGGGCTGCGGCGGGCGAACCGCCGCAGCCTCGCGAGGAACCGAACGGCAGGTCAGGAGCTCTGCAGTTTGGTCCCGACGCTGCCGAAGAACGTGTTGAGCGACGCACCCACCGAGGACGCGCCACTGACGATGGCGAGCGCGATCATGCCGGCGATCAGACAGTATTCGATCGCCGTCGCGCCGCGCCTTCTCCGCAACCCCCTTAACACGCGCATCATGTCTGCCTCTCCTCCAAAGTGGCATCACTAGTATGGGGAGGCAGCCCCTAACTACCTATCTACAAAAGAAAAAATGCCCCGGACATTGCTTGGATCGGGTGGCCGGCGGCAGCGCAAATCATTAACGCTGATGACGGCCGCGGCTCATCATTTGTTAGGCGCCTCATGGTCTGCTGCGAGCCAGGAGCCTGCCGCCCATGACGCTGAACGACTATTTCGAGCCGCGCGTTTTCCGCTCGCCCTATCTGCAGCGCACCGAGAGCGTGCGCGCATCGGCGGCGCTGTGGGCGCTGCTTCTGGGGCCGGCCTACTACTGGCGCAAGCAGGCTCCTCTCGAGGCGCTGATACTGACCGTGCTCGACGCGATGCTCATGCTGATGCCGAGCTCGATCGTCGGCATCGCGGCAGGAAATGATCTCCTGGGAATGCTAATCTGGTTGGGTTTCGGAGTGGGGGCGCCAGTGCTGCTGCCGATGTGCTATCGCCGCAAGGGCTGGGTTGAGATCGGCCGCAGCGCGGAGGCGCGCTGGCTCTCGGGCTCGCTCGAGCGGCGATCGAGCAGGCGTGCCAGCGGGCTCACGGAGGGAAGCGGCGGCCGCTTGTCGATCGATCGAGGCGGGAGCAGGAACCGTCTGCCGCTGCGCTAGCGGCGCCGATCAGTGAAGATAGGACGAGTGCGGTTGCGGCGACGGCAGCTGCGCCTCCGGCCGGTCGAACGCCCAGGGATCGGCAGGGGTGTAGTAGATCCCATAGATGCAGGCGCCCGCGAGCCCCAGCACCAGGCCGACGAGGATGGCGATCGCCAGATAGTCTCCGCGCATCTCCTTCGAGCGCCGCCGCACCCGGCCGCTCGAGTTCCTTATTCCGCGCTCCACGAACGCCGGGAAGGTGCGGGTGGCCGGACGCAGCATCGGCAGCCACACCCGCTCGGCTTCGGTTGGCCGGTCGTGGTGCAGCGACTTGTCCCTGAAATCGACCATGGGGTCCCGAACCCAGAATTACGCGCAAGAAGACTGGCGACAGCTTGAGCCGGATGTGGCTAACGCCTCGTTAATCATCGCTAGCGAAGGCGCAAGATTCCGCCGAGGCCCGCCTGTAATCGCCGCGGCTTTAATGATCTTGTGTGAAAAATAAGGCGCGCCGGGTCTACCTTTTGCGGCCCAAGCAACAAGATTAACCTCTAAAGCAGGCTCACGCGGACGCGGCGGGGCGGGGAGGTAGTCGCCCCAATTTCGACGTTTCGCTGGCCTGGGTGGTGAGGGGCGCTGTGATCAAGGACGAGGTTGGCAGCTACGTCGTCAGGGACAACAGCCAGCCCGAGCGTCGCCGTCACGCGCGCAAGCGCTCCTTCTGGCTCGGCTGGCTGGAAACGCCAAGCGGCCGCGTCGCCTGCAGGGTCCTCAATCTATCGCCGGGTGGCGCCAAGGTGATGGTGGGCCACGCGGTGCCCGAGAACGCGGCGGTAACCCTGCTGATCGATCCGCTCGGAGCGTTCAGCGGGGTCGTGAGCTGGCGGCGCGACAGCTATATCGGCATTCGCGTCGTCGAGCACCGCCCGATCGTGCAGATGGCCGACCAGACGCCCGCATCCGCGAGCGAGGCCGCGCCGCTCGTTGAGCTACCGGCGCTCGAGGACGTCGCCGCAGAGCGATCCGAGGCGGAAATCGCGGTCGAGCGTCAAGAGACGACGGATCCGCTCACCCTGCTTCGCGATGCGCGCAATGTCCGGGCCCTTCAGGCCGGCGAGGTGCTGTTCAAGGAAGGCGACCCTGCCCAATCGCTCTACATCGTCAAGAGCGGGGAATTGCGGATCAAGAGCGGCAACGTCGTCTACGAGGACGTTGGAGTCGGCGGCATCGTCGGAGAGATGGGGCTCGTCGAGCAGCGAATGCCCCGCAGCGCCACGGTCTATGCGCTGATCGCGACGGAAGTCGTGGAGATCGATGAGCAGCGGTTCTTTGCGCTGGTGGAGCGCATTCCCAGTTTCGCAATCGCGGTCATGCGCGTGCTCTCGCGGCGCCTTCGCCACATGGACGATCTCTATCGGCCAGAACGCTGGACCGGACTGCATCGCTGAGCCGTGGTTCGGCGATCCCGTTAGCCGTCACCCATTCGACGAGCAAGAGCCCCTTCACGCCGTGCGCGCGTGCGGCCCCGCAATGGCATCGAGAGCAAGGTGGTTCATGCAGCGCTTGGCGAGCACGAGCCGCCAACCGATCCCAGGCAGCCACATCGGCTCATAGACATTGTAGCAGACCGTGTTCCATGCCGACTGGGTTGCAGGAAGCTCTGGTCTTGCGACCGGGGCCGGTGTGGCGGCAATGAGAGCGACTGCCAGGCCGGCGAACAGGACAGGCATCCAAGAGCGCATTCTTCCTTCCCTTCGGTTCCTCGAGGCCGGGAAGCCAGCATATCGTCCCGACGGCCGGCCGCAAGCTGGCTGCACTGACCCCCGAATGCCGCGTCGCGTCCCAATTTTTACACGGCCCCGACCGGACAGGAATTCGTAGCTTGAGCAGCGTCGAGATCATCCAGCAGGAATGGCGCATGAAGCTCGACTACAGCCGGTACTATCGACGCTATCACGACGAGAGCGATGCGCATTTCCACGCCGAGCGCGGGTCCTCGGCGGCCAGGCTGACGCCGCTGCTGCCGACCGAGCGGTCAGCGCGCATTCTCGAGATCGGCTGCGGCATGGGATTCGCTCTCGCAGCGCTTCGGCAGCTCGGATATTGCGACGTCGAGGGGATCGATGCCGACGAAGGCCAGGTCGCCGCGGCCCGGCGCCGGGACCTGCCGGCGCTCCATGTGGCGGCCGAAGCCTGTGGGGATTTTCTTGCGACGCGCTCCGGCCGCTATGATGCCGTCGTCTGCATAGATGTGCTCGAGCACGTGCCGGTCGGCTCCCAGCTCGAGTTTCTGGGTGGCATCCTCACCGCCTTGCGACCGGGCGGCCGGCTGATCTGCCAGGTTCCCAATGCCAACGCCGGCGTCGCCAGCCGCTACCGCTATCACGACTGGACTCACCACTGCAGCTTCACCGAGGCGAGCCTGGATTTCGTTCTGCACAATGCGGGCTTCCGCGAGGTCACCGTCGCGGAAGCCGACGCGCCCCAGCGCCCCCGCTATCCATTCATCCCCCGGCGGTCGGTGGCGCGCTGGGCCCTCCGCGCCGGATTTCGGGCGATCCGGCGGCTGGAGTACGGCCTCGAGCTCGGCCCCGCCGAGGCGGCATCGATCCCTCTCACGCCCAACATCGTCGCCGTTGCCATCCGCCCCTGCGAGCAGCCGTCGAGGAAAGAATGAGTCTCGACGGATAGATCGCATTTTCGACGACGACGACTAAAATTTTACGCGACATTTCCATTTGATTAAGCCGAACTGCTTAGGCTTGGGAACCTCGGCTACAGTCGGGACCCTGGATGTCGATCGCACTTTCCGATGGAATCACACGGCAGCCCTCGCTGCTGGACGCCACGCGCGAGAGCCTGAGCCGGATCCCTCGCTTCTTCCGGCTTCTGCTGGCGGCCTGGCTCGTCGTCGTCGCCGGCCAGCAGATCACCCTCGCGCTGCAATCCCCCGCGCAACGGATCCGCCTCGACCTCCAGGCGACCGCCTCGGATCTGCGGGCGCTTCCCTGGACCCGAGCGGACGTCCGCGTCCAATCGGCGGTCGCGCGGAACTTCGGCGACCGCGCCTACCGGCTCGATGCGACGAAGTATCCGGCCGAGCTGTCGGTCACCCTGCTGAGCCTCGACCGAGGCACCTGCCTCGAGGCCCGCGGTACCACCCGGCGGATCGAGGGTCCCGTCGTCATTGCGCTCGAGGGTTACCGCTCCGCCGCCGACTGCCGCGACGACAACACGATGGTCTGGCGCCTCATGCCCTGAAGGGCAGGAGGGCCAGCGCGATGCGGTCCGGTTCGCCTCCTGGCTAGACTGGTGAGCCCGGCGGGATTCGAACCCGCGACCCCTTGATTAAAAGTCAAGTGCTCTACCGGCTGAGCTACGGGCTCGTCCACGCCGCCTGCAATGGCGGCGCATGGGGTGGCGGACAATAGGCGCAAGGGTCGGGGTGGTCAACGCGCCGTCGGCGCGCCGGTCAGCCCTTCGCCTCCGCGATGCTGCCAGTCTTGAGAACGACCCGGATACCCAGATTCTCGCCGGAGACGAAAAGATATTTCGAGGCGCCGCGCGGCAACGGAATGCGTCGCCGCATGCAGAATTTGATCAGCGCCGCCGCGACCCGACTCGCCGAGAGGATGACGTCGCGCGACGCCTGGGTCGCGCCGTCGACGACAACGATCGTCACCTGCTGGCCGTCGCCGCTGATACTCGCTGAGCCGATCCGGCCGTCCGGCAGTTTCTGATCTTCCGGGCCGGCGGCTGAGTCCAGAGCCTGTCGCAACTCCTGGTGATCCAGAATGACCTGCCGCATCTCGGTCGTCACACTTCGCTCCCCATTTGTAATTTACGGGCCAGTATACCAATCGGATTTGGGGTAGCGCAGCGGAATTGCACCAGCCGGCAGCGAAGCACGGACGACGGCTGATGGAATCGTGGCAGGCGATCAGATCGCCTGTGAATCGCGGCGATCGTCCGCGGACCGCTCGGCGGCGTGCGTCGTCGGCGATGCAGTGGGCACGATGTCCGATTGACCGCCGCGATCCCCCTGCAGCAACCGGAGCGCCGATGCGGCGAGCGCGCTCAGCATGGAGCGGATGGGATCGCTGAGGATGTTCCCTCCGAGCCCGATCTGCGCGAGGAACGCTTTGAACCCGGAGTTCAACGGCGAGGAGGTGGCGGCGGCACCTTCCGTGTCGCTTATCACGGCACCCGCCTCCCGAGCGTTCCTGGCCAGCTGATGTGCGAAGGAGCGGTAGATCTCGGCGACGGTGCGCGGCGTTCCGGTGCCGCTGTCATAGAAGACCGCCCGGTTGGCGGCCGCCGCCTCCGGTAGCAGGTCCGCACCCACTGCAGTGCCGTTCTGCTGCACCGCCTTCAGGAACTCGGTCGCGCCGCCGGCGCCCAGGAAATGCGCCATGTAAAGGTCCGTGCTGCCGACCGGCCGGCCAAGCGCGCGCTCGACCTCGCTCCGGTTGCTGTTGGCATATTCCGCTGCCAGCGAGGCCGAGAGCTGCGGATCCTTGCGCAGGTCCAGGATCTGCTGCCGGACGGCGGGATCCGCGACACGCGCATGGCCGCTGTCGTCCACGGTGATCTGCTGCGCCAAATCGCCGACGCCGTATTTGGCCCCGAAGCGCTGCACCATCTGCAGCCAGGTGCTGTCGATGAACTGGAAGAGTCCCGTCGCCGTGCCCTTGCCGGATTTCGCATCGGCCTTGAGTCCGCTCTCCTGGGTCGCAGTCGCCAGCAGGAAGCCGAAATCGACATGAGCGGCGGCGCTGGCCTGGCGGATGCCGCGGGTCACCGCGGGGTCGATGGCGCCGCCGGGCGGCAGCGGATGGGATGGCGCGGGCATGCGGACTGCCTTGCGAAGAAAGCCGGAAATGCCTGCCGGAGCCTAGTGAAGAGTGGTTAAGGGATGGTGAGCGGCCGCAATCGCGCGGCCCTCCGGAGATGACCTGAGAATTCAGGGCCGAGCCGCAAGCGCCCTGTTCTCAACAGTTATCCTCCAGGTGAGGAGCAGGGCATTCAGGATCGAGAAGAGCACGGCCGCCTGCCACTCGCCGAATACCAGCGGCAGAAGCGCGATCTCAACGATGACGATCATGTAATTGGGATGACGGACAAATCGGTAGGGACCTCGGCGCACTTTCGGCACCCCCGGAAGGGCGATGACGCGAGTGGTCCAGAACTGCCCAAGGCTCGCCATGGTCCACAGGCGGGCAACCTCAACCAACCCATAGAGGACCAGAAGGGGGAGCGATGGAGGACGGTCCGGCGGAACGCTGACCAGGACGGTGATGAGCCATGCCGCGTGCATCGCCACGATCAGCGGATAGTGACTCCGGCCGACCTCGGTACCGCCCATCGCCAGGAGCGCCCGGGTGTTGCGAGCAGCGTGAAGAAGCTCCCCCAGGCGCTGCAGCGCCACCAGTGTCACGACCACCAGCGCGACGGTGTTCATGCGGCCTCCAGCAGCTGGAATGCGGCGGTGAAGCCCGGACCGAGGCTGCTCATCAGCAGACGGCCGGCGACGCCCGCCCGGAGCGCCCGCTCGAGAACGAAGAGAACAGTGACCCCGGACATATTGCCGAAGTCGCGGAGCACGTCGCGGCTGAAGGCGAGGGCTCCCGCCTGAAGGTCGAACGCCTCCTCGAGCGCAGCCAGCACCTTGGTGCCGCCCGGATGGCATATGAAGTGATCGATCGCCTGGAAATCGAGCCCATGGCGTCGCAGGAAGCCCGCGGTCACATCGCGCATCTCCGCGCGCGCGAACGCCGGGATATCGCCGGAGAGGACCGCGCGCAGCCCATCCTGCTGGACGTCCCAACCGGTGAGATCGAGAGTATCCGGCCAGGTATGCTCGCCCGATGCGCCGAAGGCAGGTCCCTCGCCACCGCCGCTTGCGATCACCGCGGCGGCAGCGCCATCTCCGAACAGAGCCGCGCTGATGAGGCTGGTCTTCGACATCTCGTCCTTGCGGAAGGCGAGGCCGCAGAGCTCCACCGCGACGACCAACACCTTGGCGCCGGGATTGGCGCGCGCCAGATCGGCAGCGCGTGCGAGTCCCAGAACGCCGCCGGCGCAGCCGAGGCCGAAGATCGGGAGTCGGCGCACATCCGCGCGCAGGCCGAGGCGATTGATGAGGATCGCGTCGAGGCTCGGCGTCGCCACACCGGTACTGGACACTGCGACCACCGCATCCACATCCTGCGGATTGAGGCCCGCCTGGGCAAGGCAGCTGCGGGCGGCGCATTCCAGCAGCCGGCTCGCCTGCTCGATATAGACGGCATTCCGATCGCACCAGTCGTGCGGCACCGTGTACCAATCCACCGGGACGCAGGAGAAGCGGCGATCGATACCGGCATTGCGGAAGATCGGCATCAGCCGCTCGAGCGCCTCAGCCCCCATATCGGCGAAGAGGATTCGCGCCCGGGCAGCCACTTCCGGCTGGCGGAGGACATGGTCCGGCACAGCGGTCGCGAGGCCCACCAAGCGTGGGCGGACGGCGGCGGCTGGCGGCCGGCCCGCTTCCTCACTAAAGTGCGCCCGACGCTGGCCTCGGGCCGGCATCGTCTTGTGGTCTTGCAGGACTACATCATCCAAAAGGGGGCCTCCGCGCATCCGATGCCGGGAGAACAGCGATCATCCACGCTCACGGGCGCGAGTGGAATTGACATTCCTGTCACCTTCAGTGGCATGGCTGGAGCGCGCGAGCGCCGGCCGTTCTGCGATGCTGCGGGCCCGTGATGCCTGCGTCACCGCCGTCTTCCACGCCCCGTCTGCGCGATCATCTCCGCAATTACTTCATCGCCGGCGTCCTGATCACGGGGCCGATTGCGCTCACTCTCTATCTCGTCTGGCTCTTCATCCACGGTGTCGATGCCGCGGTGAGCGCGCTGGTGCCCGACGAATACAATCCCGAGACCTATCTGCCGTTCCATGTGCCCGGCATCGGCCTCGTCGTGGCGGTGGCGGCGCTGACGTTGATCGGCGCGCTGGCGGCCAACGTGCTCGGCCGTTTCTTCGTGCGGATCGGCGAGCGCATCATGGGCCGGATGCCGGTGATCCGTGGGCTTTACGGTGCGGTGAAGCAGATCTTCGAGACCGTATTGGCGAAACAGTCCAGCACCTTTCGCGAGGTCGTCCTGGTGGAGTATCCGCGGCGGGGCAGCTGGACGGTAGCCTTCGTCACGGCTCGACCGGAGGGTGAGATCAAGGAGGTCACCCCTGCGGACGCCATCGGCATCTACGTCCCGACCACGCCCAATCCGACCTCGGGCTTCCTGCTCTACGTCTCCCGCGAAGAGGTGATCACTTTGGCGATGACGGTGGAGGAGGGCATCAAGCTCGTGATCTCCGGCGGCATCGTGACGCCTCCCGATCGCCGCAAGAACGGCTTGATCGAGAAGAAATAGCGCGGCTTTCTCAGGGCGCAACGTGCCAGGTGCCGTCGAGCCACTGGCAAGCCTTGCCGTGCACCGGCTCTGGGCGGCCATCGATTGTGAGGGTGGTGCGAAACGACCGGCAGTCGCGGCGCGTCACTGCCGGCGCCGGCTGTTCCGGTGTCACGGTTGCGTCGGCTATCTGCGCGGGCCCATCGAGCCATGCGGCGGGAATATCGGCCCAATAGGGCCAGTACCAATACCAGCTCGGAAAGAGCGGGTGCCCGAAGCGGTCAAAGGTGACCACACCCGGTGAGACGAAGATATGCCGACGGCGATCCAGAAAGATCGGGCGCCGGCCGGGAAAGAAGAAGTGCCCATCGGGATGCCCGAAAAAGAAATGCGCGTTCGGGCGACCGGAGAAAAAGTGCGAGTCCGGATGGCCGGAAAAGAACTGCGGGCCTGGCCCCGGCGACGGAGCTGGACCGCCAAAGCCCCGCGCCGCCGCCATGCCCGGCAGGCCCGCGACGATCACGGCAACAATCAACAACCCGCGCAGGTTTCGCATCGTCATCGTCACCCACCGCCCATGAATCTAGGGCGAGAACGGTTCAGATGCTCATGACGAATTCGTCAAAGTCACCGCCGCTCAGCCTGAGCGCAGATATTTGACCGCCGCATCGCGCTCGAAGAGGTAGAGGAGGGTGCGGAGCGCCCCGCCCCGCGGGCTCGCGAGCTCGGGATCACGGTTCAGGATCAGCCGGGCATCGTCGCGGGCGACAGGGATCAGCTCGGCATGGGCGGCAAGGTCGGCGAGCCGGAACTCCGGCAGGCCGCTCTGTCGCGTACCGAGGACCTCGCCGGCGCCGCGCAGTTTCAGATCCTCCTCGGCGATGCGAAAACCGTCGTCGCTCTCGCGCAGGATGGCGAGGCGCTGCTTCGCCGTCTCGCTGAGCGGCTGCGCGTAGAGGAGAATGCAGGCCGAGGGCTTGTCGCCGCGTCCGATGCGTCCCCGCAGCTGATGCAGCTGCGCCAGGCCGAAGCGCTCGGCGTGCTCGATCACCATGACGGTGGCATCCGGCACGTCGACGCCGACTTCGATCACGGTGGTGGCGACGAGAAGGTCGACGTCGCCGTGCGCGAAGCTTTCCATGAGGCGATCCTTCTCAGTGCCTTTCATGCGGCCATGCACGAGGCCGACCCGGCGTCCGAAACGCTCCCTGAGATAGATCTCCCGGTCGACCGCGGCGGCGAGATCGCCCTCCTCGGATTCGTCGATCACCGGGCAGATCCAGTAGACCTTGGCGCGCCCGGCGAGCGCTCGGTCGACACCGGCCACGACCTCGTCCAGGCGCGACACCGGGATCGTGCGTGTGGTGATTGGCTTCCGCCCGGCGGGTTTCTCGGTGAGGCGGGAATGATCGAGATCGCCGTAGGCAGCCAGCATCAGCGTGCGCGGAATCGGCGTCGCCGTCATCGCCAGGAGATCGACGCCCTTGCCTTTGTTGGTAAGGGCCGCGCGTTGCTCGACGCCAAAGCGATGTTGCTCGTCGATGACCACGAGGCCGAGGTCGCGAAACGCGACGTCCTCCTGAAAAAGGGCGTGGGTCCCGACCACGATCGGCGCGAGCCCGGAGGCGATCGCCGCCAGCAGCGTCTCGCGCGCCTTGCCCTTCTCGCGGCCGGTGAGGAGCGCCACGTCCACCCCGGCCGGCTTGGCAAGGGCGCGCAGCGTCGCCGCGTGCTGGCGGGCGAGAATCTCCGTCGGCGCCATCAATGCCGCCTGCGCGCCGGCTTCCACCGCGTCGAGCATGGCAACGAGCGCTACGACGGTCTTGCCGCTGCCGACATCGCCCTGCAGCAGGCGCAGCATCCGATGGGGGGACGCCATGTCGGCGCCGATCTCCGCCAGTGCTTGTCGCTGGGAGTGTGTAAGCTGATAGGGGAGCGCAGCGATCGCCTTCTCCCGCAACGCTCCCGGCGCCTGCAGAGTGCGTCCCGGAAGACGCTTGTTGTGGTCGCGCACCAGCGCGACTGCCAGTTGATTCGCCAGCAGCTCGTCATAGGCCAGCCGCTCCCGCGCCGGGGTCGAAGGCTGGAGGTCCGTCTCGACGGTAGGCGCGTGCAGTATGGCCACCGCCTCATGCCAGGTCGGCCACTGCCGACGCTCTCGGAGCGTCGGATCCGACCATTCCGGCAATTGCGGCGCGCGCTCGACTGCGGCGGCAATCGCCTTCTGCAGGGTGCGCAGCGGCAGGCCGCCGGTCAGGGGATAGATCGGCTCGACCGCGGGCAACTTCTCCGCCTCGGAGGCGTCGATGATGTGATCGGGATGGGTGATCTGGATATGGTTGTTGAAGTGCTCGACGCGGCCGCTCACCACTTTCACCGCCCCCACCGGCAGCTGGCGTTCGAGGTAATCGCCCTTGACGTGGAAGAACACGAGGTGGAGAAAGCCGGTCTCATCGCGGCAACGCACGCGGTAAGGCTGACGCGGGTGGTGCGGCTTCAGATGCGCGTCCACGGTGACGGTGATGGTAGCGATGACGCCAGCCGGCGCAGCGGCGATTTTCGGCCGGAAGCTCCGGTCGACCAGCGCCGACGGACGGTGCCAGAGCAGGTCCACCACGTGCGGTCCGCACAAGCGCTCGATCAGCTTGCCGAAGCGCGGACCCACGCCGGGCAGGCAGGTGACTGCGGCAAACAGCGGGAAGAGGATTTGCGGGCGCACGCGGGAGGTTGCAATCCGAGGTTCGGCGGGGCATATCCCGCGAGTTTCGACTGCCGGGGACTGTATCGCTCCGGCGGAAGCGAGTGAAGGATGGGTGACGATTTAGAGACGCGGCGCAAGCGCCTGTTGTTCCGGAGCTGGCATCGCGGCACCAAGGAGGCGGATCTGCTGCTTGGCTCCTTCGCCGAGCGGCACCTTGCCGGTTTGACGGCGGAGCAGCTCGGCCGCTATGAGGCGATGCTGGAGATCGACGACGCCGATCTGCTGGATTGGATCGCCGGCCGCGCGACGCCCGATCCCTCGCGGGACAGCGACGTCCTGCGCCTGCTGCTGGCCTTCCGGTATCAGCCGAGGCCGGCATGACCGCTCTCGACGAGTTCTTCGTCGGCCCGCAGCAGCCTGCGGGCCGTCTCACCCTTGCAGGGGCACCCGAGGGGTATGATGCGGCCGTGCTCGGCGACCTGGTCGCCCGAGGCGTCGTCGGCACGCTGCTGCATGTCTGCCGCGACGACAGCCGGATGGCGCGGATGGCAGCCTCGCTTGCCTTCTTCCAACCCGATCTGCCGGTGCTGCAGCTCCCGGCCTGGGATTGCCTGCCTTACGACCGCGTCTCTCCCAACGGCGAGATCGTCAGCCGCCGCATCGACTGCCTGACACGGCTGGTGGACGGGGAGAAGAGCGGCCGCCGCATCGTGCTCACCACAGTGAACGCGCTCGTCCAACGCGTTCCACCGCGCAAGCTGTTTCAGGGCCGCTCCCTGGCGCTGGGGGTCGGCGGACGCCTGCCGACCGATCGGCTGATCTCCTATCTGCAGCAGAACGGCTATCAGCGCAGCGAGACCGTCCGCGAAGCCGGTGAATTCGCGGTGCGCGGCGGGATCGTCGACGTGTTTCCCGCCGGCGCCGCGGAGCCGCTGCGCCTCGACTTCTTCGGCGACGCGCTCGAGAGCATCCGCCGCTTCGACGCGCTCACCCAGCGCTCCAGCGGCTTCCTCCAGCAGGTCAGCCTGAAGCCGGTAAGCGAAGTGCTGCTCGACCCGCCGGTGATCCATCGCTTCCGCAGCCGCTTCCGGGAGCTCTTCGGCGCCGCATCGGATACTGATCCGCTCTACGCCGCCGTCAGCGCGGGTCAGCGTTATGCCGGAATGGAGCATTGGCTGCCGCTCTATTACGAGACGCTCGAGACGATCTTCGATTACCTGCCGGATGCGGTCGTCACCCTCGATTACCAGGCAGAGGAAGTGCGCGCCGACCGCGTTGCCGCCATCGCCGACTTCTACGCGGCCCGCCAATCCTTCCTGCATGGCCGCCACTCCCAGAACCAGATCAGCGCGCCGATCTACCGGCCGGTGCCGCAGGAGCAGCTCTTTCTCAACGAGGCGGAATGGAATGCCCGTCTCGGCGAGCGTCGGGTGGCACAGCTCTCGCCCTTCGCGTCGCCGCCGGAAGCGGCGCTCGCCCATGACGCCGGCGGCCGGCGCGGCCGCGACTTCGCGGAGGCGCGCGCCAATCCCAAGACCAATCTCTTCGAGGCGGTGCGCGACGTGCTGCTGGCCGAGCAGCGCGCCGGCCACCGCGTCGCGGTTGCCGCCTACAGCGCCGGCTCCGCCGACCGGCTCAAGACGCTCCTCAACGAGAAGCACCTCACCGACCTGCATCTCGTGACTCGGTGGTCGGAGCTCGCGGCCCTCCCGGCATCGAGCGTCGGCCTCCTGGTGTTGGGTCTGGAGACCGGCTACGCGACGCCGGATTTCATGCTCGTTACCGAGCAGGACATTCTCGGCGACCGTCTGGCGCGGCCGCCGCGGCGACGCACCAATGTCGAGCAGTTCATCACCGAGGTCTCGGCGCTGGCGCCCGGTGACCTCGTCGTCCATGTCGATCACGGCATCGGCCGCTATGACGGGCTCATCACCCTCGAGGTCGCCGGAGCCCCGCACGACTGTCTGCGTGTCCTCTATGCCGGCGACGACAAACTCTTCGTGCCCGTCGAGAACATCGAGGTGCTCTCGCGCTACGGCTCCGAGGGTACCGACGTGGTGCTTGATCGGCTCGGCGGTGTCGCCTGGCAATCGCGCAAGGCGCGGGTCAAGGAGCGCATCAAGCAGATCGCCGGCCAGCTCATCGCCGTCGCCGCGGAGCGGCAGCTGCGCCAGGGCGAGACGATGCCGCCGCCGGAAGGCCTTTACGAGGAATTCGCGGCGCGCTTCCCCTATCCCGAGACGGAGGACCAGCTCAGGGCAATCGCGGACACCCTCTCCGACATGGCCTCGGGTCGGCCGATGGATCGCCTTATCTGCGGTGATGTCGGCTTCGGGAAGACCGAGGTGGCGCTGCGCGCCGCCTTCATCGCCGCGATGCAGGGGACCCAGGTCGCTGTCGTCGTGCCGACGACGCTGCTGGCGCGTCAGCACTACCGGACTTTCACCCAGCGCTTCGCCGGGCTTCCGGTGCGCATCGGCCAGCTCTCGCGCATGGTCAGCCAGCGCGATGCCAATGCGCTAAAGAAGGAGGCCGCCGAGGGACGCGTCGATATCGTCGTCGGAACCCACGCGCTGCTCGGCAAGGGCATCTCCTTCAAGCATCTGGGTCTCCTCATCATCGACGAGGAGCAGCATTTCGGCGTGGCGCAGAAAGAGCGACTTAAGCAGCTCCGCGCCAATGTCCACGTCCTGACGCTGACCGCGACGCCGATCCCGCGCACGCTGCAGATGGCGCTCGCCGGCGTGAAAGAAATGAGCGTCATCGCGACGCCGCCGGTGGACCGCCTCGCGGTGCGCAGCTTCGTGATGCCCTACGACCCCGTGGTGATCCGCGAGGCGATCTTGCGCGAGCATCACCGCGGCGGGCAGATCTTCTACGTGGTGCCGCATATCAGCGACCTCGAGGAGGTGAGCCGGGAGCTCAAGACGCTGGTGCCGGAGATCAAGACCGGCATGGCCCACGGCCGCATGGCCTCGAGCGTCCTCGAGAACGTGATGAGCGCCTTCGACGACGGCGCTTTTGATGTCCTGCTCTCCACCAACATCGTCGAATCCGGCCTCGACATTCCCCGCGCCAACACGCTGGTGGTGCACCGCTCCGACATGTTCGGGCTGGCGCAGCTCTATCAGCTGCGCGGCCGGGTCGGGCGCGGCAAGCTGCGCGCCTACGCCTATCTGACCCTGCCGCAAGGCAAGCACCTGGCGCCGACCGCCCAGCGTCGCCTCGAGGTGATGCAGACCCTCGATACGCTCGGCGCCGGATTCACGCTGGCGAGCCACGACATGGACATCCGCGGCGCCGGCAATCTCCTCGGCGAGGAACAGTCCGGCCACATCCGCGAGGTGGGCGTCGAGCTCTACCAGCACCTGCTGGAGGAGGCGGTGGCCTCCGCCCGCACCGGCACCGGCCCGCTCGGTGAGGCGCCGGAGGACTGGACACCGCAGATCACCATCGGCATGCCGGTGCTGATCCCGGACAATTATGTCGCCGACCTCAACGTGCGCCTGGGCCTCTATCGCCGGGTCGCTGCGCTCATAGATCCGCGCGAGATCGATGCCTTCGCCGCGGAGCTCGTCGATCGCTTCGGCCCGCTGCCGGCCGAGGTGCAGAACCTCCTCGACATCATCGCCATCAAGCGGCTCTGCCGGATGGCGGGGATCGAGAAGGTGGAGGCCGGCCCCAAGGGCGCCGTCATGAGCTTCCGCCACAATCGCTTCGACAACCCTCTCGGGCTGGTGGAGTTCCTCCAGGCCCAGGCCGGCACCGCCAAGCTTCGCACCGACCAGCGCCTGGTGGTGACCCGAAGCTGGGACGACGCCAAGGAGCGGCTCGTCGGCGTGCGGCGATTGCTGGAGAAGCTGGCGGATATCGCCGCCAAACCGGTCCCGGCGCCGACGGAAGCACCGCCTCGCAAGGAAGCGGCGGTTCGGGCGCGGCGCTGACCCGCAGCTAAAGGGCCGTTACGGGCCTCGCTGACTCTGCGCCGCCTGTCTGCTCGTTTTTGAGCAGATCGAACAGGGGATAGAAGAATTCGGGCTCCTGGGCGCCGGAGACCACGTATTTTCGCTCGAAGATGAAGCAGGGCACCGCGTTGATCCCGATCCGGCGCGCGCTCATATCCTCGGCCAGAACCTCCTCCGAGGCCTCGTCGCTGTCGAGATAGCGCGCCACCGCGGCCCGGTCGAGGCCGGCGCTCTCGGCGATCTCGGCCAGAGTATCGTGATCGCCGATGTTGCGTCCCTCGATGAAATACGCATTGAAGAGCGCCTCCACCAGGGTCTCGGCGCCTCCATCCGAAGCGGCGTAGCGGATCAGACGGTGGGCATCGCGGGTATTCGGCGTCACCTTGATGCGCTCGAAATGGAAGGGGATGCCGACTCCAGCGCCCACCTCGGCGACAGTCTGATAGATGCGTTTCGCGTGGTCGGCGCCGCCGAACTTGGCGGCGATATAGCGTTCGCGCGCCATCCCCTCCGCCGGCATATCCGGATTGAGCTGGAAGGGATGCCAGAGGATCTCCGCCTCCACTTCGGGTCGTTGGGAGAGCGCGGCCGCGAGCCGGCGCTTGCCGATGAAGCACCAAGGGCAGACCACGTCGGAGACGATATCGATGCGCATGCGGGACTCCTTGCGCCGTTTGGACTCCATCCTAAGGCGGAAGCGACACGGGAAACCAGGAATTTGCCGCCAACGGCAGGGTTGCGGATCACCCGGATTACCAGCGATACCCGCGAGCGGCGCTTGACGGCGCGAGACCTGCTGGTGAACATCCTGCCACGGGAAGCCAGACGTGCCAAAGCATCAGCATCCGATCTATGACGCTCCTTTCCTGGCGCGCAACGCGGCGAACTTCGCCGCGCTGACGCCGCTGTCGTTCCTGGCTCGGGCCGCCGCGGTCTATCCCGACAAGATCGCGGTGGTCCACGGTTCTCTTCGCTTCACCTATGCTGGGTTCTATCGACGCTGCTGCCAGCTCGCCGACGCGCTCCGACGGCGCGGTCTCGGCTCCGGCGATACTGTCTCGGTGATGGCGCCCAACGTGCCGGCGCTCCTTGAGGCGCATTACGGCATCGCGATGGCGGGGGGTGTTCTCAATGCCCTCAACTATCGGCTCGATGCCGCCTCGCTCGCCTTCATCCTGGATCACGGCAACGCCAGGGTGCTGATCACTGATCGCGAGTTCTCGCCGACCATCCGCGCCGCGCTGGGGCAGGTGGCGCGACGCCCGCTGGTGATCGACATCGACGATTCGCTGGCGGAGAGCGGCGATCTCCTCGGCGAGATGGACTACGAGGCTTTCCTTGCGACAGGAGATCCCGAGGCGCCCTGGCAACCGCCGGCCGACGAATGGCAGGCGATCTGCCTCAGCTACACATCGGGAACGACCGGCAATCCCAAGGGGGTCGTCTACCACCATCGCGGCGCTTATCTGAATGCGGTCGGCAATATCCTCTCCTTCGGTCTCACGCCGCGCTCGGCCTATCTCTGGACGCTGCCGATGTTCCATTGCAGCGGCTGGACCTATACCTGGGCGGTGACCGCCGCGGCCGCGACGCACATCTGCCTGCGCAGGGTCGATCCCGCGCTGATTTTTCCGGCGATCGCCGAGCACCACGTCACGCATCTCTGCGGCGCCCCTATCGTCCTCAATCTTCTGGTGAACGCGCCCGAGAGCGTGCGCCGACGGTTCGACCACACGGTCGAGGTCGCCACCGGCGGCGCGGCGCCACCTTCGGCGATCATCGCCGCCATGGAGCGGATGGGGTTCCGGGTGACGCATCTTTACGGCCTGACGGAGACCTACGGGCCCTCCGCAGTCTGCGCCTGGCAGGAAGAGTGGGGCGAGCTGACCCTCGAGGAGAAGGCCGCCAAGATGGCGCGCCAGGGCGTCCGGACGGTGACCCTCGACGGCGCCCGCGTGATCGATCGGGTGCAAGGAGCCGACGTGCCGGCGGACGGCGCCACCATCGGCGAGCTGCTGCTGCGCGGGAATACGGTGATGAAGGGCTACCTCAAGAACCCGCAGGCGACCGACGAGGCCTTCGCCGCCGGCTGGTTCCACACCGGCGACCTCGCGGTGATGCATCCCGACGGCTATGTGGAGATCAAGGACCGCGCCAAGGACATCATCATCTCCGGTGGCGAGAACATCTCCTCGCTGGAAGTCGAGGAGGTGCTCTATCGACATCCGCAGGTGCTGGAGGCTGCGGTGGTGGCGCGACCGGACGAGAAGTGGGGCGAGACTCCCTGCGCATTCGTGACCTTGAAGGCGGGCGCGGGCGTCGATGCCGAGGGCATCGTCGCCTGGTGCCGCGAACATCTCGCCCGCTTCAAGGTGCCGCGCACGATCGTCTTCGGTCCCTTGCCGAAGACCGCCACCGGCAAGATCCAGAAGTTCGAGCTGCGCGCCCAAGCGAAGACCCTCGGAAGCTGACCCCGTGCTGACCTCTCCCGAAGCGCGCCGGACGCTCGCCGCGTTCCTGGCGACGGCAAGCGATGCCACGGCAGTCGAGATCACGAGCGCAACCAGGCTGTCCGGCGGCTCCGTGCAGGAGAGCTGGCGGATCGAACTTGCCGCGAGCGGCGGAGTTCTCGCGAGCGAGCCGCGCTTGGTGCTGCGCGCCGACGCGCCGACGCAGCTCGCCGCGAGCCGCAGCCGCGTCGAGGAATTCGCACTGCTGCGCGCGGCCCACGCCGCCGGCGTCCGCGTGCCGGAGCCGCTCTTCTGCTGCACCGAGCCCGGCCTGCTCGGCCGGCCCTTCTTTCTCATGCGCTGGGCGCCGGGCACCGCCAATGGCGCCGCGCTCGCGCGCGATGCCGCCTGGAACGGCAGGCGCGACGGGCTGGTGACGGAGCTCGGCCAGCAGCTGGCACACATTCACGGGATCGCACCGCCGCGGCCCGACCTCGGGTTTCTTGGCACCCCGCCCGCCGATTCAGCCGCGGTTCGGCTTGCCCTCTATCGGCGTTGGCTCGACGGCTTCGAGGATCCGCATCCGGTGGCGGAATGGGCTCTGCGCTGGCTGCTGCAGGAGAAGCCGGCGCCAGCTGGCGTGGTTCTCTGCCACGGCGACTTCCGCACCGGCAACTTCCTTGTGACCGAAGACGGGATCTCGGCGATCCTGGACTGGGAATTCGCGGAATGGGGCGATCCGCACGAGGATATCGGCTGGCTCTGCTGCAAGTCCTGGCGGTTCGGTATCCTCGATCGCGAGGTCGGCGGGCTCGGCGACCGCACGATGCTCTATCGCGCCTACGAGAGCGCCGGTGGCCAGCCGGTCGATCCGCTTCGCGCACGCTACTACGAGGTCATGGCAAGCCTGCGCTGGCTCATCCTGGCGCTGCAGCAGCGCGAGCGCTTCCGGCGGGGCGGCGAGCGATCGCTCGATCTCGCCCTCACAGGGCGGCGGCCGTCCGAATGCGAGTTCGAGCTGCTGTGCCTGATCGAGCGCGCAGAGCAAGGGGAATAGGATGCGCGACCTGCCGACCGGACCGGAATTGCGGGCACTCGCTGACGAATGGGCGGCAAAAGTCCACACGCTTTCGCCGGACGAGCAGCCCGTCGCGCTTGCGATGATCGAGCGCTGCCGCGCCATCGCCGAGCGCGAGGCAGCGGCTGGAGACGCCGCGCTCGTCCCGATGCGCGCCGCGCTCGCCGCGCTCTACGACCGTGGCGGCGATGCCGACCTCGCGCGACTGGCGGCGGACATCCGCGCCGGCAAGTTCGATGCCCGCGGCCTCGCGCGACAGCGAGTACGGGAACTGCTGTGGTCGCTCACCTTGCAGAAGCTGCGGGAAGGCAATCCACGCTTCCTTGCCGCGCACGGGATCGATTAGCAGGCATCGTTTGACTGCGGCTGACCGGCTCTGCATGCTGGCAGCAATCATCCAGAAGGAAAGCCCCATGAAGCCGGAGATTCTGCTTGCCTGCCCGCTCTACGAAGGGACGATGAGGCAACTCGACGAGGCCTACACCGTCCACCGCCTCTGGCAGGCGAAGGACCAGGCCGGGCTTTTGCGCGACGTGCACGAGCGTGTGCGCGCCATCTCCACCATGGGCGCGGTCGGCGCCAAGGCCGAGCTGATGGACGCGTTGCCGAAGACCGAGATCATCGCGTGCTTCGGCGTCGGCGTGGACGCGATCGACCTCGATGCCGCCAAGAAACGCGGCATTGCCGTCACCAACACGCCCGACGTGCTGACCGAGTGCGTTGCCGATCTCGGCATGGTGCTCCTGCTGTCCGCCGCCCGACAGATCCCGCAGGCCGACCGCTTCGTGCGCGAGGGCAAGTGGCTCAAGGGCAGCTATCCGCTCTGCCAGCACGTGGGCGGCAAGACCCTCGGCATCGTGGGGCTCGGCCGCATCGGCCAGGCGGTCGCCCGGCGCGCCCAAGCGTTCGGGATCAAGATCGTCTATTTCGGTCGCCGCAAGAATCCGGAGATCGCCCATCCCTTCTATGACGATCTCAAGAAGATGGCGGCCGACGTCGACTATCTCATGCTGATCGTGCCCGGCGGGCCGGAGACCAAGCATCTCGTCAATGCCGACGTGCTGCGGGCGCTCGGGCCGAAGGGAACCCTCATCAACATCGCCCGCGGCTCCGTGGTGGACGAGAAGGCGCTGGTGCAGGCGCTGAAGGAGGGCACCCTCGGCGCCGCCGCCCTCGACGTCTTCGAGGCCGAGCCCAAGGTGCCCGAGGAGCTCATCGCCATGCCGAACGTGGTGCTGCAGCCGCACCAGGGTAGCGCCACCCATGAGACGCGGGCGGCTATGGGGCAGCTCGTGGTGGACAACCTCAAGGCGCACTTCGCCGGCAAGCCGCTGCTCACCCGCGTCGTCTGAGAGGCTCAGCTCGGCAGCTGGTCGGGCTTGCTGCCGACGCGCTTGCCCGGATTCATCCGCTCGAGCTCCAGCAGCACGGCGGTGTGGTCATAGTCGGTGCCGCCATGAGCGGCGAGACCGTTGAAGATAACGCTGGCGCATGTGGCGAGCGGCAGGGTGAGGCCGAGCTCGCGGGCGGTATCGAGGATGTTCTTGCTGTCTTTCAGCACCATGCGCGCCGGTCCGCGCGGCAGGAAGTTGCGGTCCAGCATCTGCTGGCCCTGGATCTGCAGCACCTTGCTGTCGGCGTAGCCGCCGCTCATCGCCTGGCGCACCGCCGCGGGATCGGCGCCGCCGGCGGCCGCCAGCAGCAGCGCCTCGGCGACGACGGCGACGGTGACCGAGACGATGGTCTGATTGCAGAGCTTGGCGAGCTGCCCCGATCCCGCCGGCCCCACATGGGTCGGCCGACCCATGGCCTGCATCACCGGTCTCGTCCGCTCGAAATCGGCGGACGTGCCGCCTGCCATGATCGCCAGCGTCGCGTCCCGCGCTCCTCCCGTGCCGCCGCTCACGGGCGCATCCAGATAGCCGACGCCGAGTTTCTCCAGCCGCGCGGCGTGATCGCGCGCCCGGTGCGGCTCGATCGAGCTCATGTCCATCACCAGACCGCCGCGCGCAACGCGCCTCGCGACAGCCCCAGCGCCGAACAGCAGATCTTCCACCACCGGCCCGTTCTCCAGCATGGTGATGACGACATCGGCGCCTGCCGCCGCCTCGGCAGCGCTCGCCGCCACCGTGGCGCCGAGCGGCGCCAGCGCCTCCGCCTTGGCGAGCGTCCGGTTCCAGGCGGTGAGGGGGAAACCGGCCTTGAGCAGATTGGCGGCCATCGGCGCCCCCATGAGCCCGGTGCCGAGAACCGCGATCCGTGGTCTGGTCATATGAGTTCCTTGAGAGTGGGGGTGTCGGCGCGGGGAATGATCGCGCCCCGATGCTGGATGACGACGCCGGCGAGACCGTGTCCAGCTTGTGCGGCGCGCGAGGGATCGGCGCCCAGGAGCCGGGCCGCGAGATACCCGGCGTTGAAGGAATCTCCGGCCGCGGTGGTGTCGACGGGCAGGATCGCCGCGGGGATGGGCACGGAGCGCAGGCCCTCGGCGGTACTCAAGAGGCAGCCCTGACCACCATGCTTCACCACGACCTCGGCGACCCCGGCGGCGCGATAGCGCCGTGCGGTCGCCTCCGCGTCACCGTCGCCGAACAGCGCCTGCTCATCCTCGAAGGTCGGGAGCGCGAGGCTCACCACAGGCAGGAACTCACCGAAGACCCGCTGCGCTTCCGCAGGATCCGACCAGAGCGTGGGGCGGAAGTTGCTGTCGAAGACGACTTGCCGGCCGCCGGCACGGGCCTCCGCCAGCGCCTCGCAGAAGCGATCTCGCGCGGCGGGCGCCAGCACCGCCAGGGTGATGCCGGAGAAATAGATCGCGTCATAGCCGGGAAGCGCCGCCAGCAGGGCCTCGCTCTCGGGTCCCCGGAAGAGGGCGCGTACCGCCGCCTCGGTCCGCCAGTAGAAGAAACGCCGCTCCCCCGAGTCGCCGGTACGGATGAGATAAAGTCCCGGCAGCCGGCCGGCGAGCCGCGCGACCTGACCGATGCCGATCCCCTCAGCCTGCCACGCCGCCAGCATCGCATCGCTCATGGGGTCGGTGCCGAGCGCGGTCACATAATCCACGGCGAGCTTCGTCGGATCCGCGCAGCGTGCGATATAGAGCGCGGTGTTGAGGGTATCGCCGCCGAAACCGAGAGAGAGCGAAGTGGCGTCGCGATGGGTGAGCTCGAGCATGCACTCGCCGACTGACGCCACTCTGATCACTGGTTCACCTCTTGGTCGGCGGGCACCGTTCGATTACTCTTGCCGGCGCCGATCTCGGCTCGTCAAGGCCAACGCGCGGAGGATGCCATGCACGCGATCTTCGAGCACACCGCGGTGCTTCCGGTCCTGGCGATCGATCGCATCGAGGATGCGGTGCCGCTGGCGCACGCCCTGGTGCGTGGCGGGCTGCGCCTTCTGGAGATAACGTTTCGCACCGAGGCGGCGGCGGCCGCCATCACCACCATCACCCGCGAGGTGCCGGAGGCGGTGGTCGGCGCCGGAACTCTGCTGCGGCCGGCGGACGTCACGCGAGCGGTGGAGGCAGGCGCGAAATTCCTGGTGAGCCCCGGCTTCACGCCCGAGCTGGTCGCGGCAGGCCTCGCCAGCGAGGTGCCCTATCTGCCGGGCGTTGCCACCGCATCCGAGGTGATGCTGGCGCGCTCGCTCGGCTGTTCCTTCCTCAAGTTCTTTCCCGCCGCCTCGATGGGGGGCGCGGCGACGCTCGCCGCCTTCGCGCCGGTGTTCCGCGGCATCGCTTTCTGTCCGACGGGCGGCATCAACGCGGAAACCGCCCATGCCTATCTGAGCCTGCCGAACGTGCCGATGGTGGGCGGCAGCTGGATGGCGCCGGCGACGGCGATCGCCGAGCGCGACTGGACGCAGATCACCCGGCTCGCCGAGACAGCCGCCCGGATCAGGCGCGTCTGAGCGGGCGGCGAAGCTCCGAAATCGACCGATGGCAAGCGCAGCGCCAGCAGTGGATGACCCCTCGCGCCGCTGCTAGCCGACCCGGTGCCGGCGCGGAACCCTGCGATCAGCGGCCAGGAGGTTTCTGCGTTATGACGCCATACCAGCCGAGCCCCTTGTAGGTCTCGTAGCCGGGCGTGAGAGCGAAGCCAACCATGCTGCCGTCCTGGCTCGCGTAATAGCCGCTGGGCCGCCCCTTCGTCTCGAGAGCATAGCTGTCACGGAGAACGCCATGTCCGTCCGAGGCCGCGATGATACGGTGGTGGGCGTCGACGAGCAGGCAGCGCGTGCGGTCCGCTTCGTCCTTGGTGAGGCGAACGCCTTTGACCACCGCCGCCGCCTGCGGCTGCCAGTCGAAGAAGATGCCGAGCACGCCGATGGGCGCGCCGGTCGCGGCGCCGTCACGGCGGATCGCGGTGGCGTAGGTGGCGACCTGGGCATTGTCGAGAAGACGGGTCGTGGTGACATCGCAGGCGACGTAATCGTCGCCGGAGCGGGTCGCCATCGATTGCTGGAACCAGGTCTGGTCGGCGACGCTGGAGCCGACCACCGAGCGGAAACGGTCGGGCCGCCCATTGGCAGCCACCCGACCGTTCGTATCGGCGATCCAGAGATCGAGATAGACCGTGTAGCTGTTGAGGATCACCCCCAGGCGCTGCGAGGCAAAACTCGCTGCCGCCGGATCCTGCCCGGCGACTGCGGCCACCACCGCGCCGTCGGTCGCCCACCAGCGCACGTCGCAGGAGCGCTCGTAGAGGTTCCGGTCGATGATCTCGATCATGTTGAGAGCGAGGTCCGACAAGCGCTGGCCGCGCATCTGCTGCACCATCAGCTCGCCGAGATCGGTGAGTTCGCCGATCGAGCCTGCAAGCTGGGTCGAGAGCTCGCCGGCGATGCCGGTGATACGCTCGGAGATCGCCTTCACCTCCTGCGCGACGACACCGAAGCCGCGGCCCGCATCGCCGGCGCGCGATGCCTCGATCAACGCATTGAGGGCGAGAATTCGGGTCTCGCTGGTGATGCGGTTGATCAGGGTGATCTTGTCATCAACGATGTCGGCGACCTGCTTCGACAAAGCGACGACACGTTCGGGCTCGGCCATGGTGCAACTCTTCGCAACTTCGCTTTCCACAAGATTGCCGAACCGGATTAATGCTCTCTAAAGTACAGGGATATTCAGGGGCCTTGTTGTCGAATTTCTTTTGCCCATTATTTGAGCATCCATCGCTATCGCGCGCCAGCACTAGCCGCCGGCAAGACTTCACTTCCTCACCAGCAGTCACATGACCAAGGTCCGTCGGGCGGGTCATCCCGAAGCAAATTCGTCCCGCAAACGAATGGCTTCATGGGCGCACACCCCGCCGCTATGATGCGCGCACGCGAAACAAGGACCTGTATCGGAAGCAATCCGGCAGGCCGCTCGCAGAGGAGGGGCAATGCCCGAGGACGCGCGCAGCCGCGCAAAATTCCGCAGCGCCGAATGGTTCGGCAAGGTGGACCGCGACGGCTTCACCCATCGTTCCTGGATGAAGAACCAGGGCCTGCCGCACCATCTCTTCGACGGGCGGCCGGTAATCGGCATCTGCAACACCTGGTCCGAGCTCACCCCCTGCAATGCGCATTTCCGCCGCATCGCGGAGCACGTGAAGCGGGGCGTCTACGAGGCCGGCGGCTTTCCGCTCGAGTTCCCGGTCATGAGCCTCGGCGAGACGCTGATGCGTCCCACCACCATGCTGTTCCGCAACCTCGTCAGCATGGACGTCGAAGAATCGATCCGCGCCAATCCCATGGACGGCGTCGTTCTGCTGATGGGCTGCGACAAGACGACGCCGGCGCTGCTGATGGGCGCCGCGAGCTGCGACCTGCCCACGATCGGCCTGTCAGGCGGTCCGATGCTGAACGGCAAGTTCCGCGGTCAGGACATCGGCTCCGGCACCAATGTGTGGTCGATGAGCGAGGACGTTCGCGCCGGCAAGATGTCGCTCGCGGATTTCATGGACGCCGAGGCCTGCATGTCGCGCTCCGCCGGCCACTGCATGACCATGGGCACCGCCTCGACGATGGCCAGCATGGTGGAGGCGCTCGGCATGGGCCTGCCCACCAATGCCGCCATTCCCGCCGCCGATTCCCGTCGCTACGTGCTGGCGCATATGGCCGGCCGCCGCATCGTCGAGATGGTGCGCGAAGATCTCAGGATGTCGAAGATCCTCACCCGCAAGGCGTTCGAGAACGCGATCCGCGTCAACGCGGCGATCGGCGGCTCCACCAACGCGGTGGTGCATCTGCTGGCGCTGGCCGGCCGCATCGGCGTCAAGCTGGAGCTCGCGGATTTCGACCGCCTCGGGCACGACATCCCGCTGCTGGTCAATCTGATGCCGTCGGGCAAGTTCCTGATGGAGGATTTCTATTACGCCGGCGGCTTGCCGGCGGTCATCCGCGAACTTGGCAAGCTCATCAACCGCGATGCGCTCACGGCCAATGGCAAGACCATGGGCGAGAACACCGAGGAGGCGCCCTGCTACGACCGCGAGGTGATCGCGGCCTTCGGATCACCGATCAAGGAGAAGGCCGGCATTGCCGTGCTGCGGGGCAATCTCTGCCCCGACGGCGCGGTCATCAAGCCGTCCGCGGCGACGCCGGCGCTGATGAAGCATCGCGGCAAGGCGCTCGTCTTCGAGAACATCGAGGACTTCCACGAGCGCATCGACACCGTGGATGCCGACGAGACCATGGTCATGGTGCTGAAAGGGGCGGGGCCGAAGGGCTATCCAGGATTCCCGGAGGTCGGCAACATGCCGCTCCCCAAGAAGATCCTGCAGAAGGGTATTACCGACATGGTGCGCATCTCCGACGCGCGCATGAGCGGCACCGCCTACGGAACCGTGGTGCTGCACGTCTCGCCCGAGGCTGCCGTCGGCGGCACGCTCGCCATGGTCAAGAACGGCGATCCCATCGAGCTCGACGTCGAGAAGCGAAGCCTCAATCTCGATGTGCCGGAGGCCGAGTTGAAGCGCCGGCGCGACGCCTGGAAACCGCCCGCCACCGACTACGATCGCGGCTATGCCCGGCTCTACATCGACCACGTGCTGCAGGCACATCAGGGCGCCGACCTCGATTTCCTGGTCGGCAAGAGCGGCGCCGTGGTGGCGCGGGAGTCCCACTGAGAGCGGCACGGATCCGGATGATCCGTCGTATTTCCTTCACTGAACCGGTATCCACTTCGGCCGGAAGCTGAGCCAGGAGGCAGTTCGATGGCAGCGGTCGATATCCGCGGCGTCAAGAAATCATTCGGTCCCGTCGATGTCATTCATGGCATCGACGTTGCCATCGGCGACGAGGAGTTCGTGGTCCTGGTGGGACCCTCCGGCTGCGGCAAATCGACTCTGCTTCGCATGATTGCGGGGCTCGAGCACATCACCGTGGGTGAGATCGCGATCGGCGGCATGGTGGTCAATAACCTGCCGCCCAAGGATCGCGACATTGCCATGGTGTTCCAGAACTACGCGCTCTATCCGCACATGAGCGTGCGCGACAACATGGGCTTCAGCCTCAAGCTCAGGAAGGCCGAGCAGCAAGCCATCGACAAGCGGGTGAATGAGGCGGCGGAGATCCTGGGACTGAGGCCACTGCTGGACCGATACCCGCGCCAGCTTTCCGGCGGCCAGCGCCAGCGCGTGGCAATGGGCCGCGCGATCGTCCGTAATCCACAGGTGTTCCTGTTCGACGAGCCGCTCTCCAACCTGGATGCGAAGCTTCGCGTGCAGATGCGCACCGAGATCAAGGCACTGCACCAGCGCCTGCGCACCACCTCGGTCTACGTCACTCATGACCAGGTGGAGGCGATGACCATGGCTGATCGCATCGTCGTCATGCATGACGGCCGGGTCGAGCAGATCGGCTCGCCGCTCGATCTCTACGACCGTCCGAACAACCTGTTCGTCGCCGGCTTCATCGGCTCGCCGGCGATGAACGTCGTCAAGGGCAAGCTGCATCGCAATGGCGCCGTCTCGGTCGTCACCGGAGACGGGACACCGCTGCCCCTGCCGCAGGGCGCTCCCGGCAAGGACGGGCAGGCCGTGGTATTCGGCGTCCGCCCGGAGCATCTGATGCTGGCCGGCAATGGTGCCGGCAGCATCCCGCTGCGAGTGTCCGTCGTGGAGCCCACCGGCGCCGACACCTTCGTCTATGGCGAGGTGGCGGGAGCGCAGATCTGCGTGGTCTTCGAAGAGCGCCATGCCTTCCGGCCTGGCGAGACGATCCCGCTCGCGCCCAAACCAGGCGCGGTGCACCTCTTCGACGAAGCGACCGGAAACGTCTTGCGCTAAGCCCCCGCGTCGCGGGCAGCTAGCCGGCAAGCTCGAGATCGACGATCTCGTCGTCTGATGCCATGCGGAGCTGCATCGTCGGCTGGCCGCCGGGCCCGAGGAATCCCGCGCCCAGCAACATCGATAGGATGCCGGTAAAGTGACGGGCCGCTCCTGCCGAGCCCGCGCCTTCCAGCCAGTTCTGGTCGAGAAAGGAGGCGAGGGCAGGCTGGCCGAGAGCCACCTCCCAGAGAATGCCGAGGAGCGATGCCATCGCCTCCTCGCGCTCGCGCGCCACGCCGAACAGTCTGGCGGCGCGCTCGGCGGCCTCGCGACAGCCGGTCTCTGGCCCTGCTCCCAGGCCGAAGTCAAGGACGCGGCGACGGGCCGGGGAGGCCAGCTGCCAGTGGGCGACCTCGTGCAGCAGGACGTAGGCCTCGGTCTCCGCCCGGAGCCCGTAGCCGTCCCAGCTGAAGCCGGCCGACGGTGCGCCCTCCATCACCCCCATATCGAAGCGACGGGCGAGGTCGAGCGCCTGCTGCCGGTGGATCTCGGCGAGACTGCCCCCGGCGCGGTCCGAGGCTGTGGCGGCGATGGCGGCAAAGGCCCGGCGGGCTGGGCCGTCCGCGAGAGCGCCGGCAAAGCGAGCCAGCGCAGCCGGCAGATCCTCTGGCGGTATCGGCGTCAGGATCACGGAAAGGCCGATCAGGAATCCGGCTGGGCCTAGCGCCAGACGGCGACCGGCGTGGTGGCAGTGCGCGGCAAGTCGCCGTCCGAGCGCACGGTGTTGAGGGCGACCATGGCGGTGCCGGCATCGCGGATCCCGAGTAGCTCGGCGGCCCGCCGGGACAGATCGATCACCCGGCCGGTATAGGTGGCATTGCGGTCGTTGATCCGCACGACCACGCTGCGTCCGTTGGTGAGATTCGTCACCCGCACCCGCGTGTCGAAGGGGAGGGTGGGATGGGCCGCGGTCAGCGCCTCTTCGTTGAAGCGCTCGCCATTCGCGGTGTGGCGCCCGCGCACCCTGCGACCGCCGTACCAGCTGGCGACCCCGACCTGGACTGCCGGTCCCGCGTTGTAGGCACCGAGCTCGCGGCCAGGTGAGCTGCCGCCGGTGGGATCTGCGATCTGAGCCCGGACCGGCTGGCTGTGGACTGCCGCAACACCCAGCATTGCCAGTGCGGCGAGCAACACCTGTCCCGCCGGTCGACCCCGGAGCGTCCCTGCCATCGCATGGTCTCCCTATCCCCTAGCTGGCGCTACGATACCGGTCACGCCGCCGCCCTCAAAGCACAACAGCCCCGGGTTTTAGCCGACCTCGCATAAATTGGGCAAAGTCCTCTTTCTATTAGGAGTAATCTCGCGAGTGCACACTTCCCATTTCGCCTTCAACTGTCGATACTGGCAAGGGCTACGATTTCCGAGCCGAGGGGTCGACAAAGTCCCGCAGCCGTCGAGTGGGGAGCCCTACCTAGTGCGCCGGCAGCGCCTCATGAGGGATCGCATAGGTTGATAAAAGCCGTTCTTGATCAAGGGCCAGCGAGGCCTGAGCGACTGCCGCGCGCAAAACGCGCGGGCCCGCCTTTGCGCAAGATCCAAAGACGATATGATTTATCAACTCTGCGTTTAGCTTTCGCGGCGCGAAGCGACCAAACGGCAGAGGCCGCAACCCCAATAACGAGAGCAGAAACGCCTGCGGCCGACGGCCACCGGCGAAGCGAAATCCGTCGTTAGCAAAACTGGACGACGCTTCAGACTTCCTCCCTTCCTGTCGAGGTACGCGCTTGGTCTTGGACGACTCACCCTGCCAGATGCCTCTGCCGGCAGCCCTTGCGCTCGATACCTCGGGCTGGCACCCCGAGCTGGGGCAGCTCTACCGCTACTGGGTGACCCTCCGCGGCCCCGGCGTCTTCGCGCCGCTGCGTCACCGCTTCGACCCGGTAGCGGTGCCGCAGCAGCTCAGTCACATCTGGATGCTCGACATCCAGCATGAGCCGGAATTTCGCGTGCGATACCGGCTGCTCGGCACCAAGGTGGAGGAGGTGTTGGGG
>DATJOK010000123.1:0-4361 GCA_035507155.1 Allostellaceae bacterium | reverse complement strand
ACCTTGCCGACCGTCAGCGCCTCGTTGAAGCAGGGGACGAGGACGGCGATCTCGAGCTCGCGACCGGCGGCCGCCGGGGCAAGTGTGTCCCGTGGTGGCTCGACGTGCGCGTTACGCATCGGATGATCTCCGTTTGAGCTCGACGGCGCCCTTCTTAGCAGCCGGACGGCAACCCTATCTGTGATCAGCGCGTAGTAGAATTGAAATCGACCGGGGGTAATTTTGAGCGCCGGCGCCGCGTCGGCGCCCGCTATCTCAAGGCTTGGCGATGCGGTAGATCCGGAAAAAGCTGCCGCTGCTCACGGGCTCGAGGATGGAGGGAACGGCGGCCGGCGGATGACCGAAGTCGATCCAGAGCACATAGTCGAAGGTCTTCGGCCAGTCGCGGAAGTAAAGCAGCTCGCCGAGGAAATTGGGTGTCGTCCAGGTCTCGGGATCGACCGGCTCGATGCCCTGACGCAGCTCTTCCGGCGTGAGGGGAATCGACTGGGTCTGGTAGAGGCCCGAATTGCGCGGGTTGGGCTGAACCGGGGTCCAGCCGGTGAAGAGATAGGGGAAAAAGGCGTCGCGCTCGATGACGGCGAGAGCCGGCATGTGCCAGTAGACTTGGCCGTATCGGCGATCGACCGCCAGCGGCAGTCCGGCGAGCGGTATCGCGTCCTCCGGCAGCATCGAGGGCTGAACCACCAGGAAGCGGCTGCCGGGACGAATTGCCTCCGCGGCGGCGCTGAACTCCGCGAATTCGCGTCCATAGGCACGCCAGGCCTCGGTGGTCGACCATATCCGGACGCCGAACAGCATCGCGGCGCCGAGAGCGCAGAGGCCGATCACCCGCTTGTGGCTCGATTGCAACCGCGTGCTGGCGATGATGATGAATGGCAACGCGATCGGCAGCCGGGTGTCGGCCGCCCAGCTGCCGCTCAGCCAGTTGGGCATCGCGATCGCCACCGCGGCCATCATCCATAGCGGCCACCGCATCTCCGGCACCAGCTTCAGCGAGCGGGTCAGGATCGCGAAGGCCAGGAAACCGGCGCAGAAGCAGATCGTCAGCTTGTCGAGAAGCAGCGGCTGATGGGAGAAGGTCCAGGGCGCCAGCAGCGCGTATCGCTTGTCGGCCCAGGAACCGTATTTCGTGAACATCGGCCCGCTGTTGGAGAGGCTCATCCACCAGAGAAAGAGAGCCGGGATGAATTGCAGGCCGATGCCAAAGAGGGAGAGAAAAGCGGCGCGAGACAGCCGCCATCCCTGAACGCGACGGCCGAACTCGTAGGACATGACGCTGAGGCCATAGAGGCCGAAAGCGAAGAGATGGAAGATCAGGAGAATCGCCGCGGCGAGTGAAAACACGAACAGCCGTGGCGGCGTTCGCCACTCGCGCGTGGCAATCCAGCCGCTGAAGAGAAGGAAAAACAGCGCGAGGCCGCAAAGGAAATTCAGGAAGCCCCAGAACAGCGCCGCATTGTAGATGAAGAGCAGCGCGCAGGCCGGCCAGAGGCTCGTGCGGCCGTGCAGCGCGCGATGGAGCGCCAGGGTGCCGCCGGCGAGGCCGAGCATGGTGAGCCCGATGAAGACACGGCCGGCCACCTCGAGAGGCATGACGCGCGCCAGAGCCGGTATGACGAGATCCATGGCGAGGTTCGGCACCAGGCGCCAATGGATGATGTAGTCGCCGGCGAGTTCCGGAATCTTTCCGCCCGCTACCAGGATCCACATGCGGGCGAGATGATTCGGATAGTCGACGAGCGGCGGTACCGGCACCCACAGGAGCGGCGTCAGCATCAGCGCCGTCAGGAGCAGGTAAGCGACAGCGCCGGCACGCGACACGGACTCGGCAGGGGCGGGATGCGCGGCGACCGCCATCGCCATCGGAACGGTGGACGACTTCATGACGCGGCGCGGGAGCGCGCTCGATTGGTGATCTTGTGCTTGACCACCGCCAGCTGCGACACCCAAGGCGGCGGAAGCCGGCGAAAGATGGATTTGCGGAGTCGGAACGACAGCGGCGAGACGTCGGGAATGGCCGCGCCATCCGGGAGCCGCGCCGATGCGAGCGAAGGGGACAGCCGGCCGGTTTCGGATTCGGCGATGAACAGGAGCACGTTGTAGCGATACCAGGGCTCCACGCGGTGATCGCCCGTCAGCATCGGGCGCAGCGCGTCGAAGGCGAGATAGCCTCTCCGACGGAACTTGTCGCGCCAATAGTCGTAAGGCTGCTCGTTGACGTGGTGCTCACCGCCCTGTCCCGGGACCGCGGCGGAGAAGAGGATGGTCGGGCCATGCCGCGCCAGCGTGTCGACGAAGGTGTCGGCGGCCGCTTCGGGGAGGTGCTCCGCCACCTCGAGGCTCTGCACCAGGTCGAATTTTCGCCCGAGATCGATGGGACGCGAAAGATCCGCGGCGATGAACCGGCTTTCCGGTATCAGAAGCGACTTCCTGTCCACATAGGAGCCGTCGACGCCGGTGACGCTGACGTCCTGGCGAGACCATTCGGAAAGCCATGCTCCCCGCCCGCAGCCGACATCAAGAACGCTCTCCACCCGCAGCATCTGCCGGGCCAGCGGGACGACGATGCTCGCCGAGCGCAGCGAGCCGGTCTCGATGTAGTCGAAGAATTCCTGGCGATAGGTATGTGTGCTCATGAATTCAGCGGCACCAGAGAGCGGGAGCGGGCTTGAATCTGAGGGTACTCGTCCTCGCCGCTCACTGGCGCGAACGGTAGAGCGCGGACCGTCTCTCGAACGATGAAGTGCGGTCGGTTCTTCACTTCCATATAAACCCGGCCCAGGTATTCGCCCAGGATGCCCAGGCCCATGAGCTGGATGCCGCCCAGCGTCGAAATCAGCGCGACAGTGCTCGCCCATCCCGCCACGGCGTTGAAGATGCACCAGGAGATCGCGACGTAGAGCAGCATGCCCAGCCCCAGCAGGCCGAAACACGCGCCGAAGATACTGGTGATGCGCAGCGGAAGAACCGAGAAGCCGGTCAGCGCATCGATGGCGAAGCGGATCATCTTTCCCAGCGGGTATTTGGTCGTGCCCGCGACGCGCTTCTGCCTCGTGTAGGGCAGGGCCACCTGCCGGAAGCCCGTCCAGGCCACCAGTCCGCGCACGAAACGATGCTGCTCAGGCATCGACTGCAACGCCCTGAGGACGCGGCGGGACATCAAGCGAAAGTCGCCGGTGTCGAGCGGCACCTTGACATCGGTCATGCGCGCGAGCAGCCGATAGAAGAGGGCGGCACTCCAGCGCTTGAATCGGGTCTCGCCCTCGCGGTCGAGGCGTTGGCCATAGACGACGTCGGCGCCCTCATCCATCAGGCGCATCATGTCGGAAAGCAGCTCGGGAGGGTCCTGGAGGTCGGAGTCGATGACGAAGATGCGATCGCCGCGCGCGTAGCCGAGACCGGCGGTGAGCGCCATCTGATGCCCGAAGTTGCGCGACAGCGAGACACCCACGATGCGGGCGTCCCGGAGGCTCAGCGCGGCAATGACGTCCCAGGTGCGGTCCGAAGAGCCGTCATCCACGAGAATGATCTCGTAGGAGGATCCGACAGAGGCAGCGCATGCCCGCGGCAGGCGCTGCTCCAGCGCCTTGAGGCTATCTTCTTCGTTGTAACAGGGGACGACGACCGACAGCCGCGGACGACCCAGATCGAGGAAATCGCGTTGGTCCATGGCTGCCTGGCTGCTGGCGATTTGGATCGAATTGCAGAGAATTAGGGACTTTGCTTGGTGTTTCCCACAGTTGCCGATCTTCGTGAACAGAGGGTTAAGTATTGGCGGGAGGCGAGACAAGTCTGCCTCGCTGCGCATCCGGGTCCGGCCCGGTGGCTCGCTCAGCGCTTCGGAACGCTCAGGTTCCTCACTCCGCCGTCCAGATATCGGTCATCGGCGGCTCGTCGGCGCTGCGCGCAAGGGGCGGGAGGCCGTACATGGCCTGGATCGTGCGCAGGAGGCGATAGTGATTGATCTCCTCGCGGTAGCGGCCGGGCTTCACATGGGCGCCGTAGATAATGGTGGGGATGCGATTGTCGGCGGTGTTGTCGTCCTCGTCGAAGGTGACGATGAGGAGGCTGTTATGGGTGATGCACCAGTCGGCATAGGCGCCGAGGTGGCGCAGCAGCCAGGTGTCGCCGTCGCGCACCGAGCCGTCGTGCATATCGTCGTCGTTGTCGGGAATGACGAAGCTCACCGTGGGGAGCATGGCGAAGTCGCGCGGGAAGCGGCCGAAGCTCTCGCCGAGATCACTCGATTCCCGGAACGACTCCCAGGGCAGATGCTTGCGCGGCGCCGCGGACTCGGCGTAGCCGACGAAGCTCCTGTTGATGCCCTTGAGCTGCCGCGCCAGCGTCGGCTCGTCCAG
>DATJOK010000122.1:0-21023 GCA_035507155.1 Allostellaceae bacterium | reverse complement strand
CGCCTCGCAATCGGCGCGTCGATCGAGACCCTCGATCTTCCAGATATCGGGCTCGACCCCGGCCTGCTGCAGCTCCTCGATCGCCGCGATCATCAGGGGTGGACGCAGCTCGCGATCGTACCGTTTCTGATCGCCGTCGAGCCGCCGTGACTGCTCTGGGGTCATCGGTATCAGCAACTCGACCAGGAAGCCGTATCCGCGCTGGTGGCTGTAGTCCGCGACCTGCTGGAGACGCGCCGCCTGGCGGCGGTTCATCGCCGCATCGCCCTCCGGATTGTAGCGGAGCAGCGCCTTCGCGAAGGTGGGCGCAAATCTGTCGATGTGCTGGCGCCACTCATCGCCGTACTCGAAGGCGAATTCCTCCTGGCCGCTCTTCTCCACCGCCACGCAGGTGACGAACCCCCGCTCCTTCGCGTCGCGCAGTATCGCGCCGCCGAATTCCTCGTCGACCAGCACGCCGGCGGCCTTGGCGGCCACGCCGCGCTTCACTGCGAGCTTGAGACCGTCGTAGATGATCGTTTTCCCGGCGATGACGACGGCGGTCTGGTCGGCCGTCAGCGGCGGCGTGAAGCCGTACATCGCCTTCACGAAGCTGTGGCGATGATCGAACGGCATGATAAAGAGCGGCCGAGGATAGGTGAGGCTCATGTCCGACCTCCCGGACGCGCGGCGCGCGCCCGCCGATAACGAGCGATGAGCGCCGCGGTCGAGCCGTCGTGGCCGGAGGGCTCGGCGGATGCCGGATCGAGCGCCGGCGCAATCCTGAGCGCGAGGACCTTGCCGAGCTCGACACCCCATTGATCGAAGCTGTCGATGTTCCAGACGGCGCCCTGGGTGAACGCGCTGTGCTCGTAGAGCGCGACCAGCGAGCCGAGCGTGCGCGGGTCGAGACGATCGGCAAGGATCACGTTGGTCGGCCGGTTGCCTTCGAAGACGCGGAAGGGCACCTGCCAATCCGGCACCGCCTCGGCCGCGACCTCCGCGGCGGTCTTGCCGAAGGCGAGCGCTTCGGCCTGCGCAAACAGGTTCGCCATCAGCAGATCATGCTGATCCGCGAGCGGGCTCAGCGGCTGCAGGAAGCCGATGAGATCGCACGGGATCAGCTTGGTGCCTTGATGGATCATCTGGAAAAAGGAATGCTGCCCGTCGGTGCCCGGCTCGCCCCAGAAGATCGGGCCGGTCTCATAGGTGACCGGCGCGCCGGACAGATCGACATGCTTGCCGTTGCTCTCCATCTGCAGCTGCTGCAGATAAGCCGGGAAGCGGCCGAGATGCGCCGAATAGGGCATGACGCCCACGGTCTGGGCGCCGAAGAAGTTGTTGTACCAGACGGTGAGCATTCCCAGCAGGAACGGCAGGTTCTGCCGCAGCGGCGCGCTGCGGAAATGCTCGTCCATCGCATGGAATCCGGCGAGCATGTCGCGGAAATGGTCGGGCCCGATGGCGATCATGGTGGAAAGCCCGATCGCCCCATCCATCGAATAGCGCCCGCCGACCCAATCCCAGAAGCCGAACATGTTCTCTGGCTCGATCCCGAACTTGCGAACGCCGTCGCCGTTGGTCGAGACGGCGACGAAGTGCCGCGCCACCGCCGCCTCGGAGCCGAGCCGGTCCACGATCCACCGTCGCGCCGTCGCCGCGTTGGTCATGGTCTCGAGCGTGGTGAAGGTCTTCGACGAAACGATGAACAAGGTCTCGGCCGCATCGAGCCCGAGGGTCGCTTCGACGAAATCCGCGCCATCGACATTGGCGACGAACCGGAACGTCATATCCCGCTCGCTGAATGGCCGGAGCGCGCGATAGGCCATTTCGGGGCCGAGATAGGAGCCGCCGATGCCGATATTGACCACGTTGCGGATGCGCTTGCCGGTATGGCCCCTCCATTCGGCCGCGCGGATTCGGGTCGCGAACGCCGCCATGCGGTCGAGAACCTCATGGACCTCGGGGACCACGTTCTTGCCGTCGACGTCGATCCGCGCGCCGCGCGGCGCACGCAGGGCAACGTGAAGAACCGCCCGCTTCTCCGTCACGTTGATCTTATCGCCGCGGAACATGGCGTCGCGCCGCGCGGCGACCTGGCGGGCGGCCGCGAGACGCTCGAGGAGGTCGATGGTCTCGCCGGTGATCCGGTTCTTGGAATAATCGAGAAAGAGCCCGGCGCCCTCGGCGGAGAACCGCGCCGCGCGGCCCGGGTCGTCGGCAAACATCCGGCGCAGATGCAGCGGGCCGATCCGCCGGTGATGGTCGGCGAGCGCCTGCCATGCCGCATTGGCCTCTCGTTGAGTATCGGTACGCGTATCCATGGTCTTCCTCTGCGCAGCGGTGCGGGAGACTCAGCTCAGGACCCGGCTCTTGGCGTCGATCGCATTCAGGAGATCGCGCCAGGACTTAACGAAGGCCTCCGCGCCCTCGGTCTGGAGCCGCGCCGCCAACGCGGCGATGTCGATGCCGGCGCGCTCGAACGCGGCGAGGGTGGCGGCGCCCGCCTTGCCGTCGCGCGGCAAGACATCCGCGCAAGCGCCGTGGTCGGCCGTCGCCTTGAGCGTGGCTTGCGGCATCGTGTTGACCGTGCCCGGCGCGGCGAGGCCATCGACATAGAGCGTGTCGGGCGCCTTCGGGTCCTTCGTGCCGGTGCTGGCGAACAGAAGCCGTTGCGCCCGCGCGCCGAAATTGGCCAGCCGCTGCCATCGATCGCTGTCGAGCACGTCGCGATAGGCCTTGTAGGCGAGCTGGCCGATCGCCAGGCCGAGGCGGTTCTTCAGGCCGTCCGGCACCTGCGGGGCGACGGCCACATCCCAGCGCGAGACGAAGAGCGACGCGACCGAGCGGACGTCGGGCGGCAAGCCGGCCTCCACCCGGCGCTCGAGCCCGCGCATGTAGGCGTCCGCGGCGGCGGCATACTGATCCGGCGAGAACAGCAGCGTGACGTTGACCGGCACGCCGCGCCAGATCGCTTCCTCGATCGCCGGCAGGCCTTCCTTCGTGCCGGGGATCTTGATGAAAAGATTGGGCTTGTTCGCCTTGGCGAAAAGCGCCGCGGCCGAGGCGACGGTGCCCGGCGTGTCGTGCGCCAGCAGCGGCGAGACCTCGAGCGAGACCCAGCCGTCAGTCGTCGCGGTGCGGGAATGGACGGGCTGGAAAAGATCGGCGGCGCGCGACAGGTCGGCGATCGCAAGCTCGAAGAACAGCGCCTCGCCCTTCAGCCCTTTGTCCAGGAAGCGCGCGATGTCGCGGTCGTAGGAGGCGCTGCGCGTGATCGCATGGTCGAAGATCGTTGGATTCGAGGTGAGCCCGGTGACGGACCATTCCCCGATGTATTTCGCCAGCGTTTCGCTGTCGAGGAGCTCACGGGTGATGTCATCGAGCCAGAGGCTTTGTCCGAGCCGATGCAGTCGGGCTGTGGCGAGCAATCGATTCTCCTGCTTCTCGGCTCGGAGGCTGTCGAGCCGCATTTGACAGATTTCGTGGTCCTGTGCCTTGTCGATGTCAGCTCCGTTTTGTCGCTTTCGGAGGGCGCGATGTGCTTGCCGCCGTCACGACGGCTTTTCCGTGTGGCCACCGAACTCCAGCCGCAGCGCCGACAGCAGCTTGTCTTCGTATTCGGCTTCGCCGCGAGAGGTGAACCGGGAGAACAGCGCGTTGGCGATCACGGGCGCCGGAACGCCTTCGTCGATCGCCGCTTGCAGGGTCCAGCGCCCTTCGCCCGAATCCGAGACCCGGCCGGAAAATCCGGCGAGCTGAGGATCCTTCCTCAGGGCGCTGGCGGCGAGGTCCAGCAGCCAGGAGCTGACCACGCTGCCGCGGCGCCAGAGCTCGGCAATGGCGGCGATGTCGAGGTCGTACTGGTAATGGCGGGGGTCCCGGAGCGGCGTCGTTTCGGCGTCGATCGCGCCCCGCGCTCGGCCGACATTGGCTTTTTGCAGGATGCCGAACCCCTCGGCGAACGCCGCCATCAGGCCGTACTCGATCCCGTTGTGGACCATCTTCACGAAATGCCCGGCCCCATTGGGGCCGCAGTGCAGATAGCCATGCTCGGCCTGGCTTGGATCGCCGCCGGCTCCCGGCGTGCGGGGCGCCGTCTCCACCCCCGGGGCGAGGGCGCGGAAGATCGGATCGAGACGCTCAACGACGGCGGTTTCGCCGCCGATCATGTGACAATAGCCGCGCTCGCGGCCCCAGACGCCGCCGCTCACCCCGACATCGACATAATGCAGCCCTTTCCGCCGCAGCTCCTCGGCCCGACGCAGGTCGTCCTGGTAAAAGGAGTTGCCGCCGTCGATCACCGTGTCGCCCTCGCGCAGAAGCGATGTGAGAGACGCGAGCAGAGGATCGACGGCGCCCGCGGGCACCATGAGCCAAACCGTTCGCGGCACCGACAGCCCGCGCACGAACGCTTCGATGCTGGTGAAGCCTTTGGCACCTTTCGCCTCCAGTTCGCGTATGGGCTCGACGACCTGGTTGTAAACTAGAAGCTCGTGGCCAGCTTTCATCAGCCTGATGGCCATATTGGCGCCCATGCGCCCCAATCCGATCATGCCGAGTTGCATCCGTTCACCTCCTGGTTTTGTGCATGAAGGCGCAGCAGGGACCATGCGGTCCGCCGGCGTCTTGTCTCCGCCTCGCCGCTTTGTCGAAATCGAGCGAAGGAAGCCCTCGCGCTCGCCGGATCGCCGAGGGGACGCGCCTGTCCCCTTGAACGGCTAGGGGTCTTTGCCGTCCTGCTTCAGCGCCTCGGCAAGACCGAGAAAGGCTGGCACCGCTACCGTCATTACATAGGTCGGGATCGCCGCGAGGTAAGCGCGAAACCGCCCCACGTCCTCAAACCGCTCGCGGAACCGGCTCTCCGCAAACCGCGCTCCCAGGCGAGGCACGATGCCGCCGGCGATGTAGACGCCGCCCCGCGCCCCGAGCGTCAAGGCGAGGCCGCTGGCCGCGGTGCCGAGCAGCGCACAGAACATCGCGAGCGCCTCGCGGCACAAGGGCTCTCGCTCGCCGATGTCGCGATCAGTGATCTGCGCCGGGGTGTAAGCTTCCGCCCGTACGCCCGCCGTCTCCGCCAGAGCCTGGTAGAGATTGACGAGCCCTTGCCCTGAGAGCACCCGTTCAGCCGACACATGGCCGAAGCGCCGCCGCAGGCGCAATAACACCTCGCTCTCCCGGTCGTCCGCCGCCGCAATGGCCGCGTGGCCACCTTCTCCCGCGACCGGGACCCACCCACCCGAGGTCGGAATGAGGCCGCTGACGCCGAATCCCGTACCCGGCCCCAGCACCGCGATCGGCGAGCCCGGGACCGGATTGCCGCCCCCGATCGGCTGGCGCTCGTCGGGCGCGAGACGGGGGATCGCGAGAGCGTTGGCGGTGAAATCGTTCACCACCACGAGGCGGTCAAGGTGCAGATCGCGCTTGAGCGCCGCGATGGAGAACGACCACGGGTGATTGGTCAGCGTCACCCGATCGCCCACCACCGGCGAGGCCACGGCCAGCGCGGCGGCGGCCAGCGGACGCTCGCTCCGCTCCGCCGCGAGATAGGAACGAATCGCCTCGCCGAGCGTCGCGAATTGGTCGACGGGCAGGATGCGGACCTGGGACGCCCGCTGCTCCGCGCCCAGCAGTGCAAAGCGAGCGTTCGTCGCACCGATGTCGCCCAGGAGGACTTCAGACACGGCTCGCGCTCACAATCTCACCGAGAGTTTCAATCCCAGGATGATGTCGTCCGTCTGGTCGATACCGCCTGGTTGATGGATATATTGGATGTTCGGTCGGAAATCCAACCAGGTCGCCGGGCGGATCGTGTAGTAGAGCTCGGTGGCGTACTCACCGCCCTGGATCGGAACCGGTCCGAGGCCGGCGGCATTCTCCAACTCTTCTCCCTCCGCGATACGGCCGTTGACGCCGGTGCGGCCGAACGCGATCGCGATGTCGTCCTGCGGACGAAAGGACAGCGGCCCCTTGTACTTGAGGCCGACCGCGACCTGAGAATTGACCGCGGAGGTCCGATGGTCGGCGATGGCGCCATTGAAAAAAGCGCTCAGGCCGGCATCCGGATCGCTGGGCGAAGGGCTCGTCAGTTTTTGCACGAAGCTGACGTAGGCGCCGTAGGCGCCGTCCCGCATTTTCGGCTGACCCCCATCGACCGCCAAGGGCTGCCCGTTGACATTGTCGAGGACGTCGGGCGTGGCGGCCGTGTTGTACCAGGCGCCGACCTTGTAACTGCCGTGAAGATGCGCGTCGCCGAAGGTCGGCAGCCAAGCCAGCTCGAGCGGAATCAGGGCGCCGATCGTTCCGCCGGGATTGCCGGGGTAGAAGGCGTATTTGCGCTCGAGCCAACTCGGATTGTTCGCGAAGGCGCCGATCTGCACATATCCGAAATTTGGCACCACCGCCTTGACGCGCGTCGCCCATTCGCTGACGGGCCAATTGAACCAGTAGTTCCCGACGATGTTTCCCGGCTGTGCGCCGCAGAAGGTCAGGTTCATGAAGTCGCAGTCGAAGGTCGCGAAATCGCCGCCGATCGCCAGCCGACCGACCTTCCAGTCGAGCGAATTTTGGAAATAGGTCTGATCGTACCAGAACTGCGTGATGCGCCAGGTCTGCCCGCGGCCGTAGACTTCCTGGACCTGCTGCAGCGAGTCCAGCTTCTCGTCGGTGCTGAGGTTGCGCCCGTTTCGATCGGTTATCGACAGCTGCAGGATCGCGTTCGGCAGGTCGAATGCCTTATCGAGATCCACCGTCGTGCCGAATGTGTACTGGTCCGTATACCGCACCCCCGTCTTCACGCCGCCTTGGACGTTGGACGCGGTCTCCGAGACGTATCCAAGCTGAAAGTCGAAGCCATCGTTGTAGAGGCGTGTCCGCCACCCGCCCCAATCTCCCAGCAGGTCATCCCCGAAGGAGGGGGCGTCCCCGGCCCAGGCAGCGGCCGGAATGAGGAGAATTCCGAGCACGGGCGCGAGTTTCGAGACACGACGCATTTTGGGAGCCTTCCATGCCGCGTCCGCAATGTCGTGCGGTTTCCATGTCACCGATTGGACATGGACGCGCAATTTGACTGTTTTGCGCAGTATTTTGCGCGCGCCGAGGGGCAGAAATTCATCGGCGTCCTGCCGGGCTGGCGGCCAAGCCGCTGCGGAATCGCTCTTCGATGCGGGCCTGATCCCATGCGGCTGCGGCTTGCGGTCCCTTGTCCCGGCGCTGACGATTCCTGATAGTCCGCTGCGACATCCGGACGCTCGCAGATATCGGCGATCCCAAGGTATCGGTGACACCATCGTCCAATATCTCCGCTGTCGGCCTTATGGCATCTGTAGCTGCGGCCGGCTGGTGGAGAACGGAAGGACCTCGGATGCTTCTGCTGCAGAGAGATACTTCCGAATCTCGCCGCCGCAATGCCCTGGCTCCGATGACTGTCGATTCCGCCTAGAGGAAAGAGCCTGGCCATGAGCGTGCTCGTCTCGGTCAATGTCGGGCTGCCGCGCGAGGTCCCGTGGCAGGGCAGGACCGTGCGGACAGGGATCTGGAAGCGGCCGGTCGAGGGGCGCGTGATGGCGCGCCATCTCAACCTCGACGGCGACGGGCAGGCGGATCTCCACGGCCACGGCGGCGAGCGGCGTGCGGTGCTGATCTATCAACTCGATTCCTACCGCTATTGGGAGCAGTTTCTCGGCCGGTCTGATTTCGAGCGCGGCCAGTTCGGCGAGAATCTCACCGTCGACGGACCGGGGCTGGCGGACGGCGAGGTCTGCATCGGCGATCGCTTCCGCATCGGCGGTGCCGTCTTCGAAGTGAGCCAGCCGCGGGTCACCTGCTACCGGCTCGGCATCCGGATGGACCACGCGCAGCTGCCGGCCCTGCTGGTGGCGCATCACCGGCCCGGCTTTTACTGTCGCGTCATCGAGGAGGGCGAGATCGGCGCCGGCGACACCATCGAGAAGATCGCCGAGGGTCCCGAGCGCATGACCGTCGCGGAGATCGACGCCCTTCTCTATACCGCAAGCCATCCCGAGGAGGCGCTCAGGCGCTCGCTGCGCATCCCGGCGCTGAGCTGGGACTGGCAGGAGTCCTTCTCGGCACTGCTCGATGCGCGCGCGGAGGGAAAGAGCGGCAATGCCGGGCTGGTCGCGTCCACGCCGGTCGCCTGGCCGGGCTTTCGCGCGCTCAAGGTCGTCGCGTCCACGGTGGAGAGCGAGGCGGTGCGGTCCTTCGTCCTCGCGCCCGCCGACGGATCGCGTCTGCCCGAGGCGCTGCCGGGCCAGCACATCGTCGTCCGGCTGCTGCAGGGCCCCGGTGGCGCCGCGCTGACGCGGATCTATTCGCTGTCCGGGCCGCCCGCCGCCGGCACCTACCGCATCAGCGTGAAGCGCGAGACGGGCGCGGGATCGATCTATCTCCACGATCATGTGCGTCCCGGCGACACGCTGGAGGCCAGCGCGCCGCGTGGCACCTTCGTGCTTCCGCCGGGCAGCGGCCCCGTCGTCCTGATGAGCGCCGGGATCGGCGTCACGCCGATGCTGGCCATGCTCTACGCATCAACCGCGGCGGGCACGGTCTCGTCGCGGGAGATCTGGTGGCTCCATGGCGCCCGCGACGGCGCCCATCATTCCTTTGCCGAGGAGGCGCGCACGCTGCTCCGCGCCCTCGCGCGCGCCCATTCGACCGTGCTCTATAGCCGCCCGCGCGCCGTCGACCGGCGCGGGCGGGATTTCGACGCCACCGGCCGCCTCGACATCCCGCTGCTGCAGCAGCTCGGCGTGCCGAAGGAGAGCGACTTCTACCTCTGCGGCCCGCCCGCCTTCCTGACGGCGCTCGACGCCGCGCTCGGCCAGTGGGGCGTCGCCGGGGGCAGGATCCACCAGGAGGTCTTCGGCTCCGAGGCGCCGCCGCCGTCGAGCATCGTCGGCGCGGTGCGCGAGCCTCCTCACCTGCCGGCGGGCGAGCCCGGCACCGGGCCGATGGTCACCTTCACCAGGAGCGGTCTCGCGGTTCGCTGGGATCCGCGCTTCAAGAGCCTGCTCGAGCTCGCCGAGGCCTGCGCCGTGCCCGCCCGCTGGTCGTGCCGGACCGGCGTCTGCCACAGCTGCGAATGCGCGCTCTTCGACGGGACGCTCCGCTACGCGCCCGATCCCCTCGATCCGCCGGCGGAGGGCAACGCGCTGATCTGCTGCTCGACACCGGCCGCCGACATCCAGCTCGACCTCTGAAAAGCCGCGAGCGCCTGCTCTCGGGCAGGGGGGTGACGCCGTGGCGATCCCTGTTGATTGGGCCAGCGATCGACGGACGCCGCATGACAGGCGTCCGTTGCCCACGTCCGGGGCAGAAGCAATACCAAGGTATAATCGACGCTCTCTCCCGGGGTGGCGCATCCTGGTCTCGTGGGGTCCGGGTAGCAAATTACCGTCGCGCAGAACGAGCTCGGCGCCTCGCCGCGGCGATGCTCGAGGGGGGTGCGCCGCCGATTCTGCGCATTGCAATGCGTGGAGATGAAACCGTGGCCGAGACGATGGAAGACTTCACTCTCGACGCTTCAGTTCCCACTGCGTCTCTGGAGTCGATTCTGCGCACCGAGGAGCTGCGACGCCGTCCATCGCGTCCGCCTGACTATGAAAGGGAGAACCGCGCGCTGGTGAAACTCGTGAGCGCGTTGGCCGACTCTCCCTGCACCATCTTTCAGGTGCTCGCCGAGACAATCCAGGAGATCACCCAGTGCGACTCCGCGGGTTTGAGCTTGCTGACGAGAGACGGCAAGACCCCGCATGTTGACGGTCAGAGGTTTTATTGGCCGGCGATCTGCGGCATGTGGGGTCCCCACGTAGGAGGCGGAACCCCGCGCGATTTCGGCCCTTGCGGGGACGTGCTCGATCAGAACCGCACCCTGTTGTTCACCCATTTCGAGCGGCGTTATCCCTACCTGATGCCAGTCAGCCCGGCGGCCGAAGAGTGCCTGCTGGTCCCGTTTTACGTCGACGGCCAGGCGGTGGGAACCATATGGGGCATCATGCATACCGACCGCCGCAAATTCGACGCCGAAGACGACCGGGTCATGGACTCCCTGGGGAAATTCGCATCCTCCGCCTATCAGGCCTGGACGCACATCGAAGATCTCAGGATTCAGGTGGCGGAGCGGGAGAAGGCGGAGGCGGAAGTCCGTCAGCTGGCGAGTGGCCTCGAAGCCAAGATCCGGCGGCTGGTGGAGGCCAACGTCGTGGGGATTGCCATGTTCACCCTCGAGGGGGCGATCATTGGCGCCAACGAGGCATTTCTCCAGATGGTGCAGTACGACCGCGACGATCTCGCCTCGGGCCGGGTGCGTTGGACCGACCTCACGCCGGCCGAGTGGCGCTGCCGCGACGAGCGCGCAATAGCCGAATTGCGGACATCCGGGACCTTCCAGCCCTTCGAGAAAGAGTTTTCCCGGAAGGATGGCAGTACGGTGCCGGTCCTGCTCGGCGGCGCGCTCTTCGAAGCCACCGGGAACGAGGGCGTCGCTTTCATTCTCGATTTGAGCGAGCAGAAGCGAGCGGAGAAAGCCCTGCGTCGCAGCGAGGCCTTCCTCGCGGAAGGCCAGCGGCTCGGGCAAACAGGCAGCTATTCCTGGCGCGTCGCGACCGGCGAGATCACCTGGTCGGAGCAGCTCTATCGCATCTACGATCTCGAGATCGGCACGCCCGTCACGCTCGAGCTGATCCGGACTCGGGTCCATCCGGACGACGTCACCCTGTACGAAAAAATGATCGAGCGGGCGCCCAACGGCGACAAAGACTTCGAATGGCAGTACCGCCTGATGATGCCCGACCACTCGATCAAATATCTGCAAGCGGTCGCTCGCGCGACCCGGGACCAGGATGGTCAACTGGAATACATCGCGGCGATCCAGGACGTGACCGCGCGCCGCCAGTCGGAGGAAGCGCGCGACAAGGCCAGATCGGAACTCGCCCAGGTTGCCAGGATGATGAGCCTGGGAACGCTGGCCGCAGCAATCGCTCACGAAATCAATCAGCCGCTGGCCGGCATCGTCACCAACGCAAGCACGTGCCAGCGCATGCTGGCCGCCACGCCCCCCAAAGTCGACGGCGCTCTCGAGACGGCGCGTCGGACAATTCGCGATGCCAACCGTGCCTCCGAGGTGATCACGCGGCTGCGTGCGCTCTTCAGCAGAACCGAGACCGCGACTGATCCGGTGGACTTGAATGAGGCGACGCGGGAGGTGATTGCGCTGTCGTTGAGTGGACTTCAGAGAAACAAGGTGATCGTGCGGACGGAACTGGCCGACGACCTCCCTGCCGTCACCGGCGACCGCATCCAGCTTCAGCAGGTTGTCCTGAACCTGCTTCGGAATGGTTCAGAAGCGATGACTACGGTCGACGACCGTCCTCGACACCTGGTCGTCACGACCACTCGAGACGACGGAGATCGAGTGCGCCTCAGCGTGAAAGATGCGGGTGTCGGTCTCGAGCCTCACGCCGCGGAGAGGCTCTTCGAGAGCTTCTACACGACAAAGAATGACGGCATGGGAATCGGATTGTCGGTCAGCCGGTCCATCATCGAGAGCCATCATGGCCGCCTGTGGGTGGAGAGGAATGACGGTCCGGGCGCGACCTTCTCGTTCTCCATTCCGTGCCGGCGGGAAGCGGGGGCGTCGAGCGGCGAGGGCGGCCTCATTGCTTGCATGCGCTCCGGAATGGATGCCGCATGATCTCGGCAGAAGACCGGTGCCAAGGCAGGACAGACCCGCGCCGCGGAGGGTTACATCCTTCGGCCGCCCGCTCCCAAGATGAGACGGTCGCCCTCGACCATCCTCTTGTCTCGATCGTCGACGACGACGAATCGGTGCGCGAGTCGCTCCCCGACCTGGTGAGAGAGTTCGGGTTTGCGGCCCAGGCATTCTCGTCGGCGGAAGAATTTCTTTCATCGAGTTGTGCCGATGAGAGTATCTGTCTGATCGTCGACATCGCCATGCCCGGCATGAGCGGGCCGGACCTTCAACTGGAGCTGGGCCGCCGCGGACGATCGACCCCGATCATATTCATCACCGGCCGAGGAGACGAGACGATCTGCGCCCGGGTTCTCGAGCGGGGCGCAGCGGGGCTGCTGCTCAAGCCATTCAGCGACTCGGCTCTTCTGGCGGCCATCGAGACGGCCCTGCACGCGACCTAGGCGTTCTCGCCCGACCGTTGCTGCCGGTGGCTCGCCGGTCACTCCCTCCCCGATGGCGGTCGCCGCGGCGGGCCCAGGAGGGCGGGCTCGAACAGCAGCGTCGTCACTAGCGTCCAGACCAGCGAGATCATCAGCAGCTTTCCCATGCTCGCCGTGCCGGGGTGGGCGGACAGCCACAGGCTGCCGAAGGCGCTTCCGGTCGTCAGCGCGCTGAAGAGCACGGCGCGGGCGAGGCTCGACTGCAGGAAGTCGGTCCCGCCCGATCGCCAGGCCATGACGAAGTAGATGTTGAAGGCGACGCCGATCCCAAAGAGCAGCGGCAAGGCGATGATATTCGCGAAATTAAGCGGCAGGCCGATCAGCACGCAGCTCGCCAGCGTCAGAAGGCCCGCCAGGAGGATCGGGATCAGGGTCAGGATCACGTCGCCGACGCGCCGAAAGACCAGCGCGAGCAGTATCGTGATCGCCAGGAACGACCACAGCCCGGCATGGATGAAGGCGCCGACGACCGTCGCCGCTGCCTCCTGGATCGAGATCGGCGCGCCTGTCGCATCGGGGGCTATCGATTGCACTGCCTGCGAGAAGCGCCGCAATGTCGCATTGTCGTTGGTATCGCCGGCCGGGAAGACCGCGACGCGGGCGCGGCCATCGCTCGTCACCCAGTCGTGCACCAGGTCGGGCGGCAGGCTTTGCAGCGTCACCGGTCCTGCCTGCAGCATCGAGCGCAGCCGGTCGAACAGGATCGCGAGGGGCGTCAGCAAGGCTTCGGAGGTGCGAGCCCGCAGGTCCGCGGGCGCGGCGCTTAGCGCGTCGAGGGCCGCCGCCAGGCGTCGCGCGTGGTTCGCCGGGCCGGTCGTCGCGGTTCCTGCCGCTTGGCGCAGCGCCTCGGCCGTCTGCACCAGGCTTTCCCTGGTCTCGGCGTCCGTCGGCGCCGGCCGCAGCGCGATCGGATGGAAGACCGTGTACAGCAGCGACGCCGCGTCCGTGATAAGCGCGAGCTTTTCTGGCTGGTGCGCAGGAACGAAGCTGCTCAGCGTCACAGTGCGGGCAACTTCCGGCAGTGCCGCCAGGCGCCTGGCGCGCTCGTCCGCCGCGGCAAGCGACGGCGCCAGGACCTCGATGCTGTTCGGCGTCCGGTCGGGGTCGGACAGCAGGTCCACCATCGTCGACACGGACTCAAAGCTCCGGCTGCGCAGATCGAGGGGGTTGAAGTCGAACCTGACCAACGGGAGGAGCGCGATCCCGGCGATTGCGGCGACCCCGGCCACGGCGAAGACGATGCCTCTCTGCCTCCTGAAGAAGCGGTCGAGCGGGGCGAGCGCGGTCATGCCGACCTCCGCCCGCTCGTCGGCGGGGCGGACGATGACGAGGAGCGCGGGCAGGAACGTGATGCTCAGCAGGAACGCGACGATCATCCCGATGCCGGCGATGAGGCCGAGCTCGGAGGCGCCGAGATAGGCCGTCGGGATGAAGGCGAAGAAGCCGGCGGCGACCGCCGCAGCGGCCAGGGCGAGCGACCCGCCAACCCTCGCGCCGGCTCTGACGAGGGCGTCCGCCAGATCCGAGCCGGCAGCGCGCTCCGCGCGATAGCGAACCGCGAACTGGATCGCGAAGTCGATGCCGAGCCCGGTGAAAAGCGGCACGAAGGCCACCGAGATGAGGTTGAACCGCCCCACGACGAGGAGGCCCAGCCCGGTCGTCAAAACGAGGCCCACCAGTGTCGTGACGAGGACCGAGGCGGCAATGCGGGCGGAGCGGACAGCGAACCACAGCATCAGCAGGACGCCGCCGATCATCGCCGCCATCATCGGCAGGATGTGCTGCGTGAGGGTGGAGAATTCGTCGTCCGCCAGCAGCACCGGACCCGTGAGACGCACTCGGACGCCATTTGCCGGATCCAGGTGGAGCTCGCGGGCCGCCTCGCGGATCGCGTTCCTCGCTTCCGTTCCCGGCATCAGCAGGCTGTTATCGAGCCTCGGTTGCATCAGCACGATGCGCCGCGTCTGCTGCAGCTTGCCGCCGTTGCCGGAAATGATGTCCTGCCACGAGAAGAAGGCGGCCCTGCCCTGCAGGATCTGCTCGATCGTCCCGGCGAGGGGATCGAGAGCTCGGTCGAGATCCGCGAGCTTGGCGCTTCCCTGCTCGACGCCGGCGAGCGCGTCGCGGAGGCTCGCCATGATCCCGCGGAGGCTCGGGTCTGCGGCGATCGGACCCAGGAAGCTCTGCGCCGCGATGAGCTGCTCCGTCACCGCGGCGACATCGGCGACCGGCAGAAGAAGAATGCCTTCGCGCGCCAGGAACGGTCCGGCATCCGGCCGGCGGATCGAGCGGAAGAGGTCGGTGCGGCTTGTCAGGCGCGTCGCCAATGCCGCCGCTCCTTTCTCCGCCAGCTCCGGTGTCGCACCGTCCACCACCGCTACGATGAGATCTTTCTGCTGCGGAAACGCGGAGTCGAACGCCGTCATATCCCGACGCCACGGGAGATCCGGCGACATCAGCTTCAACGTATCGGTGGTCATGGAGAAGTGTTGTGAGGCATAGACTGCCGAGAGAACGGCGAGCGTCAGCCCTAGAATGACGACGATCGCCGCCTCGCGGCAGCACACACCGACTATCCGGGCGATGACATTCCGAGTGACCGGCGAGAACGCTGCCTGCCTCGCAGCGTGCCGCGTCACATTGGTCGGATCGATGAGCATCCGGACTCCTGAGCGAGAGCGGATCTCTGAACCTCGAGCTCCGACGGAGGCGCGGTCTGGATGCGTCGCTGCGCATGTGTCTCGAAGAGCTGCCAGCTTACCAGCGCGGGAACGCCGAGAGCGAGGTCACGACCCCGTTTCAGCAGCGACAGCGCCAAGGCGACGTCGGGCGTGAGGCCGAGGGCGGACCCCAGGACGACGTACGCGCCCTCCTGAACGCCGAGGCTCGCCGGAACCAGGAAGGTGAGGCTGCGCGTGGCGTAAAGCAGACTTTCGATGGTGAGAACCACGACCGGGCTGAGCGACACGCCCATCAGCCGGAGGGCCACCCAAGCTTCCATGCCGCTGGCCATCCAGGCGCAGAAATGCAGGAGGAAGGAGAGGCCGAGGCGAAGATTCGATCCATGAATCCGGCGGATCTCGAGTCGCACCGAGGCAGCGGCGGAGAACAACGCGCCAGCGCGATTGCGCAGCAGCCGAGCCACGCCGCGGAGGGGCATGTCGGGCCCGGTTCGCTGAATCGCGATGAAGGTGCCGACGGCCGCGCCGGCTGCGACCAATCCGACCATGACGGGCAGGGCGAGGGTCGAGTTCGGCCAGTGCGACAGCAGCAGCGCCAGCCCGACCCCGACAAAAGCGATCTGCGCGCAGAATTCCACGGTGGCATCGACGACCATCGATGCCGCCGCGGCGGTGCCGCGCACGCCCTGCAGCACCGCCGCCCGGGCGCCGAGGATATAGCCGCCGATCTGCGACAGCGGCAGCACTTCGGAGCCGGCATCGCGAACGAGGCGGCCCCAGACGAAGATCTGAGGCTTGCCGAGCCGCAGCAAGTTCCACCACGCAAATCCCATCAGAACGACGACGATCAAGTGGAACCCGCAGATCGCCAGCAGGCCCCTGGCGCCGGCGGCGCGCAGCGCGGCGACGATCGCCGAGCTGTTGAAATGAGTGATGAGCCACGCCATGAGGCCGAAGCCGCCGATCATCAGGACGACCGCGAGCCTCCGGCGTAGCCGCGAGCGCCGCGTGGGTTCGCCGGTGTCCCGGCGGCTTCCTGGGTGCGCCATCATCTCTGCTTGTGACGTCTGCCGCTCCCGTCAGACTCCGAATTGAGCGATGTAGTCGCGATAGCGATGCTGCTCGAGACCCTCGTCCAACGCGAAATCCTGCAGTTTGCTGCGGTTGTTGCCGTAGCCGCCGTTCGGCCGTTCCGCGATGAAGCTCCGGATGCGGAGCTCCGCCTCGCGGCTGAAGGAGAGGCCCAGGCGCTCGTAGATCATCGCGATGGAGCCGACGGGATCGCCGATGAAGGATCGGAATCTGAGATTGACGATCCCATCGACGGATCCGGCCGCTCCCGACGCGGTCTCGGTCAGGACCGCCGCGCCCTCAGCCCAGCGGTCACTGACCTGGCGGCCGATTCGGGAGCGGTCGACGTGACGGGTGAACGGCCAGCGCAGCACTTCCGTCAGTCTGGCCACCGACGGCAGGACCTCGAGCGGGTTGCGGTGGGTGAACACGAAGCGGGCGTCGGGGTAGACGGTGCGGATCGCATCGAGCGCAAACACATGGTCAGGGCATTTGAGGATCCACTGCCGCGGCCCCTTCCGATGCTGCAGATAGCGCAGGAAGCGCTGGTGGAAGCGATATGCCGCCAGATGACCGGCGGCATCGAGCCAGCGCAGATAAGACGGCACCGCGTGCGTCGTGTCGAAGCGCAGGCTCTGGAAAACATGAGCGGTGATTTCGGTGCATTCCTGCGGGGACTCGGCCGTCATCGGGTGAAGGCCGCCGAATTCCGGCGCAAGGCGCCGAAACCGAGCCAGCTGGCGGTCGACCCTGCGCACGCGGCTCTCATGGGTGTCGGTGGCGCCCTCCGCTCCGGGAAACGGCGCGATCGTTTCCCAGCATCGCACGACGAGGTTTGCCGGGTCCTTCGAGAACAGATGATGCAGGAAGGTCGAGCCGCTGCGAGGCAGCCCGGTGATGAAGATCGGCCGGACGATGCGCTCGTCCAGCAGCGCTGGCGTCCGCTTCTCGGCTTCCCGGAGCATCAGCAGATTTTGCAGGAAGCGCTGCGTGTCCCAGCGCGCGGCCAATCGGCCGAACGGGCTCAGATCGGCCTCGTCCTCGAGGCTGCTCACCAGCACCTGCAGCGGCTGCTCGAAGGAGGGATCGCCGAAATCCGCCAAGCCGGTGTCGCGCGTTGCGCGGCTCATCATCTCCGGCACGGAGAGCGGCTGGCGAAAGAGCCCCAAGGCATCGGCGGCGCGATTTGCCATGTGCAGAACGGTTGGCCGAATGGCCGCGGACGGCTTTCCGCCCGGCAACCCTGCTGCCGGGTCCGCCCGGTGGAGGGGTGCCGAGCGCGTCGACGCCGGATCGGCATTCTCGGCTGCAATCGAAGGTGCGGCGGAGTGGGGTGACATCTTTTTAATCTCCTCAGTGAGATCGGATGGTTTCCGATCGCGTCTTGATTCCCTTCTCCGCCGGTCCCGCTGGCAGGAACCGCGACCTGCGTCCTCTCGGCCTCGTCGCGGCTCGACACGGTCGTCTCCAATACCAGCGGCGGGGACACCCTTCCATTGGACAATGGTGTCGCCGATCGTGGCTTCAACTTCACTGCGGGAACGCTACCGATGACCGCTGACGTGAAGCAAGGCTTGCGGAAGTGGACGGTCGAGACGATCAAGGCTACGGCGCTTGTCGTGGCCGCGCAATTATCGCGCACACTTCGGGGATCGAGACAGAGGTCCCGTGCGTGATGACGCGCAGCTTGCCGGCAGATAGCGGCACGCGGGCATAAGTCTGAGCAAGATCGAGAGCTTCAAAGGTCTGATCGCGTGCCCCGGCATGTCTGGCGACTGTGGTCCCGGACACTCCCTCGGTGCCGAGCGTCTCAGGGCTGCTGCCGCGCGGAAAGCGGATCTCTCAATCACAAGAGTGTGACCCACGCATCGGCGCGGGCGGCGCTCGCCGGAACATGAAAACCCTGAAATCCAGACGCGAGATCGGCCGATCGACAGAGCGGCGCCGGCCCGAGTGACAATTTTTGGACGTCTACGGCGCGAGCGGCCTGCTGTCGGCGATCGCCGGCTTAATCCTCAGCGGTTCCGATGCTTCCGTCTCCGTCACCGCCGGCGGCAGCCACAGTGACCACATTTCGAGCATCGCAATCGGCGCCGTGCCCGCGACTCAGGCACCCGCCGCCGGCAAGCTGCCGAGTTTCATCGACATTTTCACCAGGTCGGCGAATGAACCCGCTTTCATCTTTCGCATCACCTGACCGCGGTGCGCCTTCACCGTGATCTCGCTGATGCCGAGCTGGTGGCCGATCTGCTTGTTCAACAGGCCTGTAACCACCAGCGTCATCACCTCCTGCTCGCGGCGGCTGAGGGAGGCGAGGCAGTCTCGCAACTCGCGCATCTTCGTGTCGCGATCAAGCGCAGTCCTGCTGCGCTCGATTGCCTTGCGGACAGCGCTCAGCAGCGCGTCGTCGCAAAACGGCTTGACGAGGAAGTCGAAGGCCCCCGCCTTCATGGCCTGAACCGTCGTCGGGACGTCGGCGTGCCCCGTAACGAAGATGATGGGCATGTCCTTGCAGTCCACCGCGAGACATCTCTGCAGGTCGAGGCCGTTGAGGCCTGGCAGCATGACGTCGAGAACGAGACAGCTCGGTACGAGAACCCGTTCGCGACACAGGAATTCCTGCGCTGTCTCGAAGGTCTTTGGTTGCCATCCGGCGTTGCAGATCAGCAACTCGAGCGATTCACGCATGGAAACGTCGTCGTCGACGACGAACACGACGGGCCTGCCCGGCGGCTCGGCCGATGTGGCTGCGCCATCGCGACGGGCGAGTCCGGCGTCCATCCTGGTCGTGATCAGCGGCATGCTGCCATTGGACACGACCCGACGGATCGTTGACAGTTCCACGTTCCGAGATCGATCCGCGACGGTTTCCCGATTCAACCCTTGTGTCATCGCGATCTCCCTACAAGAAACGGTGGAGCTTCGGCGTCAGACTGCATTGTCGGATGATGGGACCGCGCGCCATCAGGGTCGTCTCACTGAGCGCCGGACGATGTCTCAGGGAGCGCCGACCCGACCTCTCTATGCCGAAGCGGCTGGCGCGCCGCGCCCGGTTGGATGATCAGGGCTTCCTCGACGCGGGCGACTGCGGCGGCCCAGGGTCAGCTGACGCCGCCGGAAGGCCGGCGGCCGGAAGACCGAGGGTCCCGGGAGCGCCGGATGACGGCGTTCAAAAGACCGGCACCCCGGGTCTCGTGGCTGGCTTTGCCGCACCGGTTGGTCTAAGAATGGTGATCTTCCTGGAGGGCGGGGGCGACCGTAGGGAGGGTCATGCAAGTCCGGTTCTCAACGGACGACCTGCCGCCGCACGACCGTGTCAGGGGCTGGTGCGACCACTTCGCGAAGCAGGCCCATAGCATCACGCCGGGCGAGGTCCCGGACGCCGAGACCTTCCGCGCCGAAGCAAGCGGATCGGTCGCGGGCGGATTTGCCCTGCTGGAAATCAAATCCGGACTCGAGAGAGTCCGGCGCACCGCGGCCGACATTGCCAAGGACCGGACCGAGGCGTTCTTCATCCGGCGGTTCCGCCGGCCGGCGATCTGGCGGGCCATCCTGAGCGGCATGGCAATCGAACTCGTTCACGAGCTCGGCGATTTCTGCGTGAGCTCGACCGAATGGAGGTTCGACGCGGAATCGAAAGGCCCGGCCTTCTTCGACATCCTGGTCATCCCGCACGCGGCGCTCTCGCCACTCTTGCCGGGGGGCCGATTGGCTCGCCCGTTTCGGCTGCCCGGCGCCGCGCCGCTCGGCTCGCTCCTCGGCGCCGCCATGGATGCGGCAAAGGCGCAGGCGCCGCTTCTCGCCGAGGAACTCGTCGAAGCGGTGCTGCGCAATCTCTGCGGCCTCGTGGCGCTGGCGTGTGGCGCCTGCGACGAGGCAAGCGAGTGGGACCGGGATGCGCTGCGGTCGTCGCAACTCGCGGCGATCAAGCGCCACGTCGATCTGCATCTCGCCGATCCCGACCTGACACCGGCCAGCGCCGCCGCCGCCGTGGGTATCTCCGCGCGCCAGCTGCACCGGCTGTTCGAGCCGAGCGGCAGCACCTTCGCCCGATACGTGTTGCGCCAGCGGCTGCTCCGATGTCGCGACACGATCGCCGGCGCGACGGGAACCGGCCGCTCGGTGATCGACATCGCTTTCGGCTGGGGCTTCAACAGCATGGCGACATTCTATCGCGCGTTCGCGAGCGAGTTCGGCGGCTCGCCCGCGGTGCTGCGGGCGGCGTCGCACGAAGGCGGCTGAGCGGCCCCGCAGGGTGGAGGTGGAGCTATCGTGAACGCCGCGCAGCAGGACCTCGTCCGGACAAGCTTTGCGAGGCTCGCAGTGATGCCGGAGGTGGCCAGCGCGCTGTTCTACGAGCGGCTCTTCGCGGCCAACCCGAGTTTCCGGCCGCTGTTCAAGAACGACATGCGCATTCAGGGCGTCAAGCTGATGACCACGCTCGCCATGGTGGTCTACAATTTGCCGGAGCCGGGCCGGATTCTGTCGACGATCCGTGATCTTGCCGTCCGTCATGTCGAGTATGGCGTCAAGCTCGCCGACTACGACGCGGTGCGGGAAGCGCTGCTCTGGACCCTCGAACAGGCGCTGGGGAAAGACTGCACGCCCGCTGTCCGGGAGGCGTGGACGGTCTGCTACGACGAACTGGCCAATGAGATGAAAGCGGCAGTCGGTGCCTGACAACCGTCTTCCTTGTCGCGGAATGAGACATTGCGTGGCGCTCAGAGAGACGACCTCGCGGCCGATCTATCCTAGTGTTCGCTCGCCTGCGGGAAAGGCGCGCGGCAGAGGAGGAGGGATTCCTCCCGCGATGTTGGGCCCTGCGCGGTCGGCTATTCGCCCGCCGCGCTGCGCATGGCGTCGCGCAAGGACGGGGGAGCGGCCCCGCAGGGCGGAGGCAAGACATCGTGAATGCCGCGCAGCAGGACCTCGTCCGGACGACTTTCGCCAGGCTGGCGGTGATGCCGGAGGTGGCCAGCGCGCTGTTCTACGAGCGGCTCTTCGCGGCCAACCCGAGTTTCCGGCCGCTGTTCAAGAACGACATGCGCATTCAGGGCGTCAAGCTGATGACCATGATGGCCA
>DATJOK010000121.1:0-24150 GCA_035507155.1 Allostellaceae bacterium | reverse complement strand
GCGCTCGTCACTTTCGCGATCGGTCGGCTGGTGGGGGTGAGCCTGGGGGGATAGCTACATCCTCGACGGCAGAAACGTCGCGATCGCCGGCAGCAGGATCAGGATCGCGAGCCGGATGATGTCGGTGATCACGAAGGGGATGACGCCCAGGAAGATGGTGGAGAAGCTCACCTCCTTCACCACGCTCTTGATCACGAAGACGTTCATGCCGACCGGCGGATGGATGAGGCCGAGTTCGACGGTCATTACGATGATGACGCCGAACCAGACGGGATCGAAGCCCAGCTGGGTAATGAGCGGAAAGATGATCGGCACCGTCAGGATGATCATCGCCATCGCGTCCATCAGGCAGCCGAGGACGAGATACATCAGCATGATCAGCACTAGCACCTCGTAGCGTCCGAGGCCGAGGCCGGTGAGGAACTCCGTCACCTTCTGCGGCGTCTCGGTCACCGCCAGGAAATAGCCGAAGAGGAGCGCGCCGATCAGGATGGTGAAGACGGCGGCCGCTGTGCGCGTCGCCTGCAGCAGCGCCGCCAGCATGTCGGCGCGCGAGAGCCGCCGACGCGCGACGCTGATGAGGAAGGCGCCGCCGGCGCCGACACCGCCCGCCTCGGTGGGGGTGAAGAGCCCGCCATAGAGGCCGCCGATCACGAAGAGGAAGAGCAGCACCGGCGCCCAGATCTCGCGCAGGCCCAGGAGGCGCTCGCCCCAGGACCGGCGCGGCCCCGCGGGCAGATAGCCTGGCCGGAGCCAGCCGATGGCGCCGACGGTCACCATGTACATGGAGACCGCGAGGAGGCCCGGCAGGATGCCGGCGATGAAGAGCTTGCCGATGTCCTGCTGGGTGATGAGGCCGTAGACCGCGAGCACTGTCGAGGGCGGGAACATGGCGCCGAGCGTGCCGCCGGCGGCGATGACGCCGGTGGAGAAGGATTGCGGATAGTTGTGGGCGCGCATCTCCGGATAGGCCACCGCCGAGAAGGTGGCGGCGGTCGCCACCGAGGAGCCCGAGATCGCCGCGAAGCCGGCGCAGGCGGCGATGGTCGCAAGGCCGAGGCCCCCGCGCCGATGGCCGACGAAGCGGTTCGCCGCCTGGAACATCTCGCGGCTCATGCCGGAGCGCGCGACGATAGCGCCCATCAGCAGGAACATCGGGATGACGCCGAAAGCGTAGTCGGTGACCGTCCGCATCGAGGTCTGGCCGACCATCTTGAGCGCGGGCATGCCGCCCACCATCCAGGCGAAGCCGCTGACGCCGACGAGGCCCATCGCCATGCCGACGGGAACCCGCAGCAGCATCAGCGCGAAGAGCACGACGAAGCCCAGGACCGCGATGAGATCGGCGCTCATCGCTGCGGCTCATTCCACCGGCTTGAGATAGCGCGCCTCCGACATCGTCTCTGGCCGGAAGATCAGCCGGTATGTGCGCACCGCAATCAGCAGCACCGCCGAGACGTCGCCGAGCCAGGCGACGAGGGCAAAGGGCCAGGTGGGGAGGTGGAGATCGAAGGTCAGCACGTGGTCGGCGCGGGTGGTGCGCACTTTGTCGAACAGCATGGCGGTCTGCACCGTCACCACGAACAGCAGCACCAGCGTCGCGAAGACGTCGATGACGCGCTTCCAGCGCGGGCTCGCGGCGGCCCAGACGAGGTCGACGGTGATGTGGGTGCCGCGATAGCTGGTGGCGGCGATCCCCCAGAAGATCAGGATGCCGAGGAGCTGCTTGCCGAAATCGTAGCTGTCGGGGATCGAGACGTCGAAGAGATAGCGGAGCGCCACCGAGATGAAGATGTCCGCGGCGACGATGCCGACGAAGATCGCCGCCAGCAGCTCGATGCCGTCGATGAAGCGGTCCATCGCGCTGCGGCGGGGCGGCGCGCCGGCGGCATCCTCCCTCATTATCGGAATGAATCTCGGCTTGCGAAGGTGGGAGCTCGTGGCTCACCCCCCACCCCAACCCTCCCCCTCAAGGGAGGAGGGGGTCGCTCGGTGTGGCAGCTCACGGCTCCTCCCCCCTTGAGGGGGAGGCTTGGGAGGAGGGTGAGGCAGGACTCCATGGAGCTAATAAAGCGCGTTGTGCTGCTTCAGCTCCGCCTTCAGCTCGCTCATCGCCTTGTCGGGATCGACGCCGACGGCGCGCACGCCCGCGGCCCACTTCGCCTCCAGCGGTTCCGCCGCCTTGCGCCAGAGCGCGAGCTGCTCCGGCGTCAGCTCATAGACCTCGTGGCCGGCCTCGGCCTTGATCTTCGGCCGCCCCGCCGCCTCGAAATCGGCCCAGGGCGCGGCGAGCTTCCCCGCCCATTCGTTGGTGCAGTGATCGTCGATCACTTTCTTCTGCGCCGGCGACATGGCGTCGTACTTCTCCTTGTTCATCACCCAGACGAAGGTGGTGACGTAGAGCGCGGCATCCATGTGGTACTTCACCACCTTGTCGATGCCGAAGAGGATCACCGAGCCCCAGGGGAAGGTCACGGCATCGGCGACGTGGCGCGCCAGCACGTCGCGCACCTCCGGCGCCGAGGCCTGCACGTTGGTGGCGCCGAGCAGCGTCATGTAGCTGGCGATGGTGGCATCCGCCGGGCGGATCTTGAGCCCTTGCAGGTCGGCCGGCACCAGGATTTTCTTGTTGCTGTGGAAGGTGCCGGGGTCGTGCACGAAGGCGACGCAGAAATGCACGTCCTTCATCTCGGCGGCGGCGTATTTGCGGTACCAGGCGTCGAAGGCGAGGGAGCCGCCCTTGGCATTCGACATCAGGAAGGGAAGCTCGCCGGCGGCGATCACCGGGAAGCGGCCAGGCTGGTAGCCGGGATTGACGTAGGCGAAATCGGCGATGCCGTCGCGCGCCATGTCGTAATGATCGAAGGCCTTGCCGAGCTGCTCGGAGGGAAAGACCGTCGACTTGATGGTGCCGCCGGAGGCCTTCTCGATGTCGTCGGCCCAGGCCTTGAAGCTCGGCACCAGCGGATGCGCCGGCGGCACCCAGAACGAGAGCTTGAGCTCGACCGTCTTGTCCGCCGCATGGGCGGCGCCGGCCGCGGCCAGGATGGCCACAAGGCAGAGGCTCAGAACGTGCCTGATCATCGCATCCTCCCCCGGGCCGCGCGGGGCGGCCTCGCTGTTCTGCGGCCCGCTGGTCGCGGGCCGATTGTTGGTATCACCAACGATTCTTAGCGGAGGAGGTCCGCCGGCACAATTCTATCTTGCGAGCGGCGCCTCAGAATGAGCGCTTTCTCACCGGGATTGTGCCGTAGGTAGAAGCCCTTATCGCCGCCGTCGTGAGGGCGTCCGATAATTCGTAGGGGAGGCAGCAACGGACCGGAGAACCGTCGCTCGTGTTTACCGTCTCGCACGCTGATCTCTCCCTCATCATCGCCGCCGGCCATGCCCGCGAGTCCGAGATCGTCGGCGATGAGGAATTGCCGCGCGACACGCCGGCTCGCGCGCGGCTGCTCACCCTCCTCGATGGCCTCGATCGCGACGATCTCGTCGAGCTGGTAGCGCTCGCCTGGATCGGGCGCGGCGATTTCGAGTGGTCGGACTGGCCGATAGCGGTGGCACGGGCGCGCAACCTCATCAGCACGCGGCCGGCCGAATACCTCGCCGATCTTCCCGGCTTTCCCTTCTATCTCAGAAGCGCGCTCGTATCGCTCGGCAGCGGCTTCGACGGGGGCTAGCTCCAGCGCTGCTCAGAGCTTGGGCTTCTCGCCGAGGCCGAGCTTGGTATAGATGCCGCCCTGGAACATGACTGCGGGATCCCGGGGATCGCGCTTGTCGCCGTCCGGAATGAGCGTCTGCACATAGGCCTCGGCGTTGTCCTGCGGGCGGAAGTCGATGCCGGACTTCGAGTTGTCCCACCAGCCGCGGGTATTGTTCGACGCCCCGTAAACGATGGCGTAATGCAGCTTCGGCGCATCGAGGCAGGCCTCGACGAGACGCAGCGTGTCGGGATAGCTGAGCCAGGTCGAGAGCATGCGGGGATCCTTCGGCACCGGCGTCGCCGAGCCGATGCGCAGGCACGCCACCTCCATGCCGAACTTGTCGGCAAAGAAGCTGCCGAGATTCTCGCCGAAGGCCTTGCTGACGCCGTACATCGTGTCCGGCTTCTGGTTCGAGGTGGCATCGAGCCGCTCGGTGGTGCGGTGGAAGCCGATCGCGTGGTTGGAGCTCGCGAAGACGATGCGCTTCACGCCGTGCCGGCGCGCCGCGTCGAAAACATAGAAAGTGCCGTGGAAATTGGCGTGGAAGATCTTCTCGACGTCGTCTTCGGTGGAGATCGCGCCCATGTGCACGATTGCCGAAGTGCCTGCCACCAGGCGCTCGACAAAGGCGGCATCGCCCACATCGCCCACCATGATCTCCTCGTTCGGGTTGGGCTTGCCGGGATCGCGGATATCCGAGCTGCGCAGGCCCCCGGGCCGTTTGGCAAGGTGCGGACGGAGATACTGCCCGAGTGCACCGGCAGCGCCGGTGAGAAGAAGAGGAGCCATGAGGTTTTCCCCGCGAGTGAGATGAAGCCCGGTGCGGAACGAGAGGCGTCGGTCGGTCGCGGCCAGAGTTCGAGGGGTGACCGGCGCGAAGCGCGAGGGAGCCTAGAGCATCTGCCGCTGCCGAGGAAAGTGGTTCGGCGTCGGATGCGAGCCTGTCGCGGCAACCCGACTCGATAGGGGAGGGCGCTGTGGTTAACACGCAAAGCGGGATTCGCAGTGGCATTGCGGTGGGCCAGTTGGTAGTCTTTTTTCCGTAACAAGCGAGTCTCGGCAAGACTCGGTTAACGGTGGGGATGGGGGAATGCAGCAACTCCGCATATTGGGAGCGGGGCGACGGTGGCCGGCCGCGGGTCGCGCACCGACGCTCATGATCGCCGTATTCCTGCCACTGCTTCGCGCCTGACGGCCGCCTTCGCGGCCGGCATCACCTCGATCGCCAACCACTCGAGCCCCCCATGCATTCGCTTCTGAACCTGCTCGCACCTGTGCTCGACCCGATCGTCCGCATCGACTTCGCGGTCGTCCGGTTCTTCAACCAGTTCGCCAATCACAGCCTGCTGCTCGATCGCGCCGTGGCGCTCCTCGAGGAGATGTTCCTGCTGAAGGGCGCCGTCTTCATGGCGGCGATGTACTGGCTCTGGTTCCTGCCCTCGGACAACATCGACCGCGATCGCATCCGCATCCTGCGCGGACTTGCCGGCACCATGATCGCGGTCGCCGTGACCTTGACGCTGGATCATTTCCTTCCCAACCGGCCACGACCGCTCAACGAGCCTTCCCTCGGCTTCATCCTGCCCACCGGCAGCTACGACACGCCGGTCGCCGACAACTCCTTTCCGAGCGACCACGGCGCCATGTTCTTCGCGGTCGCGACGATCATCTGGCTGCGCTCGCGACGGTGGGGGATCATCGCCTATCTCTACGCGCTGGTGATGGTGTTCCTGCCGCGCATCTATGCCGGCCACCACTATCCCAGCGACATCCTCGCGGGCTGCGCCATCGGTGGCTTCTTCGTCTGGCTCTCGCTCCGGGTGCCGCTGCCGAAGGGCCTCGAGGAATTTCCGATCCGGTGGGAGCGGCGCCACCCCTCGTCGTTCTACGCCGTCGTCTTCATGTTCACGACCCAGGTGGCGACGCTGTTCTGGGACTTGCGGTCGATCCTGCACGACATCGGCGGGTTCCTGAAGCACTACACCTGAGCGCGCGCTACTCGAAGGGCAGCGGCACCAGCAGCAAGAGGCCGTTCAGGGTCAGCAGCGCCGCCAGGCTGGCGAGGCCGCAGCCGAGCCAGAGAAGCGGCCGCGACAGGCTGACGATGCTCACCGAGCCCAGCACGATCGCGATCTGGAACAACGCGCGGGCATAGTCGTAGTTGATGTCCTGGTGCTGCGCGCGGTCGCGCCGCTGCTCATAGGCGCGGGCCTTCGCCAGCAATTCCTTCTTGCCGTCGCCGGCCGCGGGATCGCTCTCGTATCGATCCGCGGTGGCGCGGTGGTCGGCGACGAGCTCGTCGACACGCTCGCGCGCGCCGGCGGTCCAGTCCGGATGGCTCGCCGCCAAGGCCTCGAGCTGATCGGCGGCGAGGCGCAGCGTCATCTGGCGCTCGTTCTTGGCCTGGTAATAGCCGTAAGTATCGGAGGCCAGCACGTTGAAATTTATGGTCTCCTTGGTGGCAGCCTCGCCCAGCAGGCTGGCGATCGCCAGCAGCATGGCGATGACGCCGACGATCACCGCCGCCTCGCGTCTGAGCCGCTCGCCCAGAGGGGCGCCATGGCCGGTCTCGGCGATCCGATCGCCGACTTCGTGCGCCTCGTGCGCTTCCACCGATTTCCCTCGCCCTCCATGCTCCCCGCGGGCCGACGGCGGGGCCGGGCGAAGCGGGCGCCATTCTTCCGCGACGCCCGGCGCTCGCGCAACTGTCCCCTCGACCGTGACTGCCCCGAAAGCATAGGATCGGCGCCTTCGCCCCTCCGCGGGGTCGCAAGAGGGGCCGCGCCCCCGACGGGACGGAAACAGGGGTAATGGACGTCCAGGAGCTGTTCCGCCAGTACGGGCTCTGGTCCTACGCGATCACCTTCGTTTGGACTTTTTTCGAGGGTGAGACGTTCGTCCTGTTCGCCGGCTTCGCGGCGGCGCAGGGGCTGCTCAATCCGCCTCTGCTGCTGGTGGCGGCCTGGCTCGGCAGCTTCTGCGGCGACCAGTGCTATTTCTGGATCGGCCGGCACTTCGGGCTGCGGCTGCTGGAGCGTCGGCCCACCTGGCGCAACCGGGTCGACAAGGCGCTGACCTGGCTTCGCCGGTTCGACGCCGGCTTCATCCTGACCTTCCGCTTCATCTACGGGGTGCGGAACGTCTCATCCTTCGCCCTCGGCATCAGCGGCATCGGCTGGAAGCGCTTCTTCGCGCTCAACTTCATCGCCGCGGGGCTCTGGGCCTGCGTCTTCGTCGGCGCGGGATACCTGTTCGGGCACGCCTACAAGCATGCCCTCGGCGATCTCGCCCGCAGCGTTCAGATGACCATGCTCGGGATCTTCGCCGCGGTGGTGATCGGGATCTCGGTGACGGTCTGGCTGCGGCACCGCCGAGACCGCTGAGAGCCGCCGGACCCCGCTACCAGAGCATCACCAGCTGGTCGTCCCGGGTCTGGTAGCCCTGCAGCCGGCTCAGGAAGCTCATGCCGAGAAGCGACACCGGCATCGGCTGCTGCATCACCGCAGCCGGCACGTCGAAGAGCGACAGCTGCTGCACGTCCACCTCGCGCAGCGTCACCGGGGCGGCCCGGACCGTCCCGTTCGCGGTGCTGGCGCTCTGGCTGAAATCTCCCGGCAGCAGCCGGATGCCGGCGGCACGCGCGTCGTCCGCCGACAGCACCACCACCGTCGCGCCGGTGTCGACGAGGAAATGGATGCGGGCGCCGTTGACGTCGGCATCGACGTAGAAATGCCCGTCGGCGGCCCGGTGGAAGCTGAGCTCGTTGGCGGAAGTGCGCATCGCTGGCGGCTTCGCCGGGGCCGCCGCCGCGGGCGCAGCTGTCGGCTTGGCGAGGAGGCCCGCCAGCGGGCCGCCCGGCGCCAGCGAGAATCCCGCGGCGCCGGCGACGACGGCCCAGATCACGACGGTGCGGACTGCGGTACTCAGCATGGAACCGGCGCTCTCTTGCCTCTGGATGGCGCCCGCGCGCGGCGCGAAAGTCGCATTGCACCACATCGTGATCAGTGATCCTTACTGATCGATGAAGAACCGGCCGCGAGGTCGGCTCCGCGGCGGTGAAATCAACCGGCATGTGAATAAAACCAGCCGGCATTTTGAGTCATTCCGGATTGACTCCTGGCGCCGGGAAAGCATTCTGTTCACCGGGGACAGGCGGCGGAGTCAGGGTGGACATCATGCGGCGATCCTTGGCGCTTGGCGCGGCGTTGAGTCTGGTGGCAATGGCTGCTCAGGCAGCAGCGGTGCGACCAGGCTGCTATTCCACGGCGGACATCGAGGCCGAGCAGGCGGTCCATTTCCAGGCTCAGCTGATGGTGGTGAGCGACATCTGTCGCGACACCACCTACGGCGAATTCACCCAGCGCAATCGCGACGCGATCATGGGCTACCAGAAGCAGATGATCGACCACTTCCGTCGCGCGGGCGAGCGCCGCGCCGACATCACCTTCGAGAACTACATGACGCGGCTCGCCAATCAGGCCTCGCTGGCCTCCGGCGTCCACAACGTCGCCGAGACCTGCCAGACCACCAGCGGCATGATCGCACTGGCGAACAGCATTGGGAGCTCGGCGGATTTCCGCCGCTACATCGCGACCCAGGCGGCCGCCAACCGCGCCGCCTATCTCTCCTGCGCGGACGCCGACTGACCCACTCCGGCGGCGCATAGCCCTCGGCAAAGCCTTGGCTTGCCAAGGCCTCGCCATCTTCGCATTCTCCTGGCGCTTTTTGCAGGCCGCGCTGGGCGGCGGGGAGGAGAGGGATGACGCGAGGTTGGATCGCCGCCGTGCTGGCGGCTGCTCTGGTGCTGCTGCCAGGCGGCGCCGGCGCCGCGGAGAAGCTGCGCATCGGCGTGCTGCGGCTCGCTTCCTCGGGTCCGGTCTTCGTCGCCGCCGACAAGGGCTACTTCGCCGCCGAGGGGCTCGACGTCGAGCTCAAGTTCTTCGACGCGGCGCAGCCGGTGGCGGTGGCGACGGTCTCCGGCGACATCGACATCGGTGTCACCGGCCTCACAGCGGGCTTCTTCAACCTCGCCGGCAAGGGAGCGCTCCGAATCATCGCGGCGCAGAGCCGCGAGGAGCCGGGCTACCATCTCGACGCCTGGGTCGCCGGCAAGCAGGCTTATGACGCGGGGCTCCAGAGCCTCAGCGATCTTCCTGGCCACTCGATCGGCATCACCCAGGTCGGCTCGACCTTCCACTACAATGTCGGTCTCATTGCCGACAAGCTGCACTTCCCCATGAGCAGCCTCAAGCTGGTGCCGCTGCAGTCCATGGGCAACATGGCGGGCGCGCTCAAGGGCGGCCAGGTCGATGCCGCCTCGCTGCCGGCGACGGTGGCAGCGCCGCTGCTGTCTTCCGGCGCCGTCAAGCTCCTGGGCTGGGTCGGCGACGAGACGCCCTGGCAGCTCGGCGCCATCTTCACCACCCAGCATGCGATCGATGATCACCGCGCCGCCATCGCGGCGGCGGTGCGCGCCTATCAGAAAGGCGCGCGGGATTTCTATGACGCCTTCCTGAAGAAGGGGCCGGATGGCAAGCCGCAGGAGGGGCCGGGTGCGCCAGCGCTCCTCGCCATCATCAGCAAGTACACTGGCTTGGTGCCGGATCAGATCCGCCGTGGCATTCCCTACGTCGACCCCGACGGCCGGCTGCTGGTGCGCGACGTCTACAATCAGGTCGCCTGGTATCAGGAGCAGGGGTTGGTCGACAAGGACGTCGATCCCAAGACCATCGTCGATCTCTCCTTCGTGCAGGGACATTACGACGTGCCCAAGTGAGGGCGCTCGGCGCGGAGCGGCCGCCATGGAGCTGATCGTCGAGGGCGTCGGCCATGCCTATGGCGACCTCGCAGTGCTGGACGGCGTCGACTTCCGCGTCGCCGCCGGCGAGATCGCGGCATTGATCGGACCCTCGGGTTGCGGCAAGTCGACGCTGCTCTCGATCATGGGCGGCCTGCTGCGGCCGACCGCCGGCAGCGTCGCGATCGCCGGCGAGGTGCCGGCGGACAGCCTCAATCCCTTCACCTTCGTGTTCCAGGATTTCGCGCTGCTGCCGTGGCGCACGGTGGAAGGCAACGTGGCGCTGGCGCTCGAGCATCATCCGCTCGCCGCCGCCGAGCGGCGCGAGCGGGTCGCGGCGGCGCTCGCCCGCATCGGTCTCGCCGATTTCCGCGGCGCTTATCCGAAGCAGCTCTCCGGCGGCATGCGCCAGCGCGTCGGCATCGCCCGCGCGCTCGTGGTGCGGCCGGCGGTGCTGCTGATGGACGAGCCTCTCTCGGCGCTCGACGCGCAGACCCGCGAGCTGCTGATGGAGGAGTTCCTGGCGCTCTGGCTCGGCGAGCGGGTGGCGGCGGTCTACGTCACCCACAATCTGCAGGAGGCGCTCCGGCTCGCCGATCGCATCGTCGTGCTGTCGCGCCGTCCCGGCCGCGTCAAGACCGTGGTGCCGGTGCCGATCCCGCAGCGCGAGCGCACCGGCGCTGCAGCGCAAGCGGAGCTCGCCGTGCTGCACGACCGCCTCTGGGAGTCGATCAAGGCCGAGGCGCAGGTCGCCGACCGCGAGGTGGCCGATGCCTAGCGAGAGCGGGCTCGGCGCGCGCCGCGCGATTCCCTTCCGCGGCGGCGGCTTCGCGCTGGAGCCGCGGCGCTGGGCGTCGTGGATCGCGTTTGCGGTGACGATCGTGCTCTGGCAGGCAGCGGTGGCGCTCCGCATCCTCGACCCGGTCTTCCTGCCGAGCCCGCTCAGCATCCTGCTGGCGCTCCGGCACCTGATCGCCACCGGCGAGCTTTGGCGCCATCTCGCCGCGTCGCTGAGCCGGATTGCCGCCGGCTGGGTGCTCGGCACCGCGGGCGGCATCGCCATCGGGCTCGCCATGGGCCTCAATTCGCTCGCCCGCGCCGTCGGCGTGCCGGTGATCTCGACGCTGTTCCCGATTCCGAAGATCGCGCTGCTGCCGCTCTTCATCCTCTGGCTCGGCATCGGCGAGCCGTCGAAATGGGCGATCATCGCGCTCGGCGTCTTCTTCCCGACCGCAATCGCCACCTACAGCGGCATCGACGGCGTGCCGGTGAGCCTGGTGCGGATGGCGCAGAGCTTCGGCCTGCCGTTCCGCGCCATCGTCGCCAAGGTGGTGCTGCCGGGCGCGCTTCCCAGCATCCTCGCCGGCTTCCGCATCTCGGCGGCGACCGCGCTGCTGTTGGTGGTGGCGGCGGAGATGATCGGTGCTCAGGACGGCATCGGCGAGTTCGTGCTCGCCGAGGGAAACCTGATGCAGACCGATCAGCTGATGGCGGGCGTCGTGGTGCTGGCGGTGCTCGGCCTCTTGATCGGCGCCGCGCTCTCGGCGCTGGAGCGCTGGGCGCTCCGCTGGCGGTGAACGCTGCAAGCCGATTAGATCGAGGAGAAGTTTCTTCTAGATCTCGGTGCCGCATCGTATCCTGCGGCTGAGCCAGCCGTTCCTGCGGATATTCCGCCGGACCGGGGCGCCAAGGGCTGGGGGCGACCTTGATTTCGCGTTTGTTCGCGGCGGGCGTGGCTGCCGTGCTCTCGGTTTCGCTGGTGATCTCGCACCCGGCCGGAGCGAGCGAGGGCTATTACCGCTATCCCGCCCTGGCGGGCGATCTCGTGGTGTTCACCGCCGAGGGTGACCTCTGGAGCGCGCCGCTCGCCGGCGGACCGGCGAGCCGGCTCACGACGCATCCGGCAGAGGAGACCAACGCCGTCGCCTCGCCGGACGGCAAGCTGATCGCATTTGCCGGCGCCTATGACGGACCGACCGAAGTCTACGTCATGCCGCTCGCCGGAGGGCTGCCGCGCCGTGTCAGCTTCGAGGGCGGGCGCAGCGTCCCGGTCGGATGGACGCCGTCGGGCGAGGTGCTCTATGTCACCCAGCGATCGATCGGGCCGGCATCGCAGTGGATCGTCGTCGCCGTCGATTCCACACACCTGCACCGTCATGAGCTGCCGCTCGCCGACGTCAGCGACGCCGCGGTCGCGCCCGACGGGCACACGCTCTATTTCACCCGCTTCGGACTCACCATCTCGGCGGATAACGTCCGCTCCTATCGCGGCGGACTCCTGTCTCGGCTCTGGCGTTTCGATCTCGACGGCACGGCAGAGGCGCGGCCGGTGATTGCATCCGGCGACGAGAAGGCACGGGTCAATGATCGCCGGCCGATGCCCTGGGGCGATCGGCTCTATTTCATTTCGGACCGCGACGGCCACGACAATCTCTGGTCGATGACCTCAGAAGGCGCCGATCTGCGCCAGCTGACCCATGAGAGGGAGCTCGGCATCCGCGGCGCCAGCCTCGATCATGGCCGGATCGTCTATCAGCTCGGCGCCGATCTCCACGTCTACGACATCGCTGCCGGCACGGAGCGGAAGCTGGCGATCGATCTGACATCGGATTTCGACCAGGAGCGCCGGCATCTCGTCATGCACCCGCTCGATTTCTTCGAGCGCGCGACGCTGGCGCCGAGTGGCGAGCGGGTCGCGGTGACCGCGCGCGGCCGCGTCGCCCTGATGGGCGTGGGGCCGCTGCGCCGGGTCGACATTGCGACGCCGCCGACGGCGCGCGCCGGCGAGGCCGTGGTCAGCCCGGACGGGCGCTGGGTCTATACCATTCTCGAGAACGCCGGCACCGCCGGTCACGACGACGCGGGGGCGCCCCAGATCTGGCGCTTCGCCTCCGACGGCGGCGCCGGGAAGATGCAGCTGACATCGGATGACGCGGGACATCGCCGCGGACTCTGGCTCTCGCCCGACGGCAAGCTGCTGGCGAATGCCAGTCTCGATGGCCGGCTCTTCCTGCTCGATCTCGACAAGGGCCAGAACCGGCTGATCGATACCGCGCCGGCGGCCGACCTTGGGACCGTGGTCTGGTCCGCGGACAGCCGCCATCTCTCATTCGAGCGCTCGGAGTCCCGGCTCGAGCGCTGGCAGATCTTCCTCTACGAGCCGGCGACTGAGCGCAAGGCGCGGCTGACCAGCGATCGCTACGATTCCTTTGCGCCGGCTTTCACGCCGGATGGCAAGTGGCTCTATTTCCTGTCCAATCGGCAGTTCAAAAGCAGCAATTTGAGCCCCTGGGGCGACCGCAACATGGGGCCGTTCTTCGATCGCCGCACCAAGATCTACGCACTCGCCCTGCAGCCCGGTCTGCGCTTCCCGTTCCAGCCGCGGGACGAGCTTTCGCCGGCTGGTCCGCCGGGCAATCGCGATCAGCCGGACGAGAAAGCGGACGCCGATGCCGGCCGCGATAAGCCCGAGGACAAATCCGCCGCCGACAGCGAGCGCAAGCCTCTGCCGCCGGTGGAGTGGGCCGGCCTCGCCGACCGGCTTTACGAGGTTCCGCTCGACGCCGGCAACTACGTGGCGCTCGCGACCGATGGGAAGCTGCTCTACTTCCTCGACCGGATCACGGGAACCCAGCGCGCCGTGCTCAAGACGCTGAAGATCGACAACCGCGACGAGAAGGAGCAGGTCTTTCTCGTCGACGTGCGCCAGTTCGCGCTCTCCGCCGATCGCAAGAAGCTGTTTCTGCGCCGCTGGGCGGCGGCCGATCGCGTCGGGGACATGTACATCGTGCCGGCCGGCGCCCGGCCGCCGGACAGGCTCGGCAACCTGCCGACCGAGATCGGCTCGGTCAGATCCAGGCTCGGCCGGGCGAGCGGCGACTTCAGCCGGACGCTCGACGAGCTCGACCGCAATCTCGTGCGGGCGAGCGACTGGGCCATCACCGTCGATCCCCAGTCGGAATGGCGGCAAATGTATCTGGATGCATGGCGCCTGCATCGCGATTTCTTCTACGACCGCGACATGCATGGGGTGGACTGGCTGCGGATCCGGGAGAAGTACCGGCCACTGGTGGAGCGCGTTACCGATCGCGACGAGCTCAACGACGTGCTGGCGCAGATGATGGGCGAGCTCGGCACGATGCACTCGCAGATCCGGCCTGGTGATCTGCGTGTCGCAGAGGACGGCGGCAAGCCCGGCTTCCTGGGCGCGGTGCTCGCGGCCGAGCCCGGCGGTGCGCGGATCGTGCACATCTATCGCAGCGATCCCGAGCTGCCGGAGGAGAGCGCGCCGCTGGCGCGCGTCGGCGTCGATGCCCACGAAGGAGACCTGATTGTCGCGGTCGACGGGCGCCCGGTGACCGAGGCGAACGATATCGCCGAGCTGCTCGCCGGTCGGGCCGGCGAGCAGGTGCTGCTGACCCTGCGGCGCCGCGATCCCCAGGCGAAGGACGGGGCGCGCGCCGAGCGGGAGATCAAGACCGTGATCAAGGTGGTCGATGAGGAGAAAAACGCCAGCCTGCGCTACGGCGACTGGGAGGAGGGGCGCCGCGTTGCAGTGGAGGCGGCGGGTGGCGGCCGCATCGGCTATCTGCACCTGCGCGCGATGGGGCCCGAGGACATCGGGACCTTCGCGCGCGAGTTCTACGCTCAGTTCGATCGCGACGCGCTGATCATCGACGTGCGCCGCAACGACGGCGGCAATATCGACAGCTGGATCATCGAGAAGCTGCTGCGCCGCGCCTGGGCCTTCTGGCGCCCGCGTTACGGCACGCGCCACGACTACACTATGCAGCAGAGCTTCCGCGGCCATCTGGCGGTGCTGATCGACGAGCGGACCTATTCCGACGGCGAAGCCTTTGCGACCGGCATCAAGAAGCTGGGGCTGGCGCCGCTGATCGGCATGCGCACTGCCGGCGCCGGCATCTGGCTCAACCTGAACGACACCAGACTCGCCGACCACGGCATGGCGCGCGCCGCGGAGTTTCCGCTTTTCGCCATGGGGAACGGCGAATTGCTGGTGGAGAACCAGGGGGTCGAGCCGGACATCAAGGTGGAGAACCTGCCGCACGCCACCTACGCCGGCGAGGATGCGCAGCTCGATGCCGCGATCCGTCTGCTGCTGGAGAAGCTGAAGACCGACCCGGTGCCGCCGCTTTAGGGCAGCGCGCTACGCCGCCGGCGCGCGCCAGCGCTGCTCCTCGAGGGCGCCCGACAGGAGGCGCTGCGCCAGCACCTCCGGCGTGAGCGGGCGGAGCCCGTAGGCGAAATGCGGCGTGAGGCTGGCGCCGGCGAGCGCCAGCCCGGCCATCGCCGCGCCCAGCACGGCGCCGACCCGGCGCACGATGTCGAGCTTGGTCACCGCCACGTGGCGGGCGCCGAGCGCGCCGGCGGAACGGCCGGCGGCGAGCGCGTCCTCGACCAGGAGATTGGCGGGCAGCACCAGGATCGGCGTGGCGCCGGCTGCCATCACCCAGGGCCGGAGCGACTCCCAGGCATAGTCGTCGCCGGGATCGGTGCCGCCGGTGTCGATGACGAGAAGCTCCTCGCCCCGCGCTTGCGCGAGCGCCCCGAGCGCCTCGGGACTCGCCGCCTCGTCGAGTGGAACGCCGAGGGCGGTGGCAAACTCGCGCAGCTGGCCCACGCCGCCGAGACGGCCGATATCGGTGCTGATGAAGCGTGCCTTGCCGCCATGGGTCGCCACCAGCTTCGCCGCGAAAGTCGTCTTGCCGGCGCCGGAGGGACCGGCGATCAGCAGACGACGCGGCTTCAGCGCGTCGTCGATGCGGGCGAAATCGATGGCGATCGCCAGCGCCTCGGCGAGGCGATCGGCGAGCGTGGTGTTGGCGGCGAGCGTCACCGGAATCGCCGCCGCGATCCGCTGCACCAGCAGCTCCGGCACGCGCTGCGCGCGCAGCACCGCGGTGAGAAAGGCGACGTCGCCGCTCGGCCAGCTCGGCTCCGGCATGCCGGGCTCGACGCCATCGCGCCCGGCGATCGCGATCAGGTCGAAGACCGGCTCCGCCTGCGGACGGCGGACGCGCAGGCGGCCGTGGCCGCGGCGCACGATCACTGGCGCCTGCGGCGCGGTGCGACGGATCTTGCGTGACTTGCTGGCGCGCATCGGAAAGCCCCCCGGGCAGGACTGTTCCGAGTGTCGGCGGAAAGGCTTAACAAATCATCGCCGCGCCCATGCGCGCGACGGCGGCGCATCTCGACGCGTTCACACGCGGCGCGGAGTCTCTCCTTGAACGCTCGTGCCGTGCCGTTCAGGCTGAGCCGGAGCCGCTCACGCGGAGTCGAAGAAAGGCGGGCGGGTGTCGCTGACGGTCGTGCTGCACGATTTCTGGCTGCTGCTGCAGGTCATGCTCATCGACCTGATGCTGGCGGGCGACAACGCCATCATCGTCGGACTCGCTGCCGCCGGCCTGCCGGCCGAAAAGCGGCGGCAAGCGATTCTGCTCGGCATCGGCACCGCGACCGTCCTGCGCGTCGTGTTTGCCGCCGCTGCGCTCAAGCTGCTGGAGATCATCGGCCTCACCCTCGCCGGCGGCATCCTGCTGCTGTGGGTGGCCTGGAAGCTCTTCCGCGAGATCCGCGCCACCGGGCTCGCGCATGGTCCGGAAGGCGAGGCGGCAAAGCCCAAGACGCTGATGCAGGCCGCCCTGCAGATCGTGCTCGCCGACGTCTCCATGTCGCTCGACAACGTCCTCGCCGTGGCTGGCACGGCGCGCGACAACTTGTTGATTCTGATCGCGGGATTACTGCTCTCGGTGGCGCTGATGGGGGTCGCGTCGCACTTCGTCGCCCGGCTCCTCGGGCGTTTTCCTTGGATTTCTTGGCTTGGACTTGCGCTGATTACTTTCGTGGCATTGCGAATGATTTATGACGGCTCGCTCGAGGTGGCGCGCCAGGCAGCGATGGCTTAAAAATGTCAGACATCCAGTCAAATCAATCATTTCGGGCTGTTACATTGATGCCACAACGGGCGGAATTCGGCATGCCCCCTTGATCCGCAAACGGAAACCGCCTTGCACGACTTTCTGCAGGTGGTAAACAAGGAGAAAGCCGATTTTGCGTCGGCAAGTCATCGCCGTTGGAATTCGTCGGAGGGATGGGGTCAATGAGAGCGTTAACAGCGATGCTGGTGGCGGCATCTGCCATCACCTTGGTGTCTGCGACGGCATTCGCCCAAGGCCAGACCGAAGGCTGGTACGTGGGCGGCGAGGGGGGCTGGTCGCACCTCGAAGACATGAACTTCAACAACGGCACCGCTTCCGGCAAGCTGAGCCCCGACGAGGGCTTCGCCGCGGGTGTGGTGGGCGGCTACGAGTTCAGCAACGGCATCCGCGCCGAGCTCGAGGCGGTCTACCGCCGGCACGACTTCAATAACTTCAGCGGCAGCCTCACCGGCGGCCCGTCGGTCTCGGCGGGCGTGGGCGGCGATGTCAGCAACGCCGCGGTGATGGGCAACCTCTACTACGACATCCTCAAGAACAGCCCGATCACCCCCTATGTCGGCGCCGGTCTCGGCCTTGCCGCAGTGACGATGGACAGCGTCCATCTGGGCCCGACCCAGCTGTTCGACGACACCGAGGTGACGCTCGCCTACCAGGGCATCGTCGGCGCCAAGTGGCAGATCAACCCGGCTTGGTCGTTGAACGCCGACTACCGCTACTTCGGCACCGTCGGTCAGTCCTTCCCCGCGCAGAACGTCGCCGGCCAACCGCAGCTTTCGACCGACTACCACTCTCACAACATCATGATCGGCTTCGCCTACCACTTCGGTCCGCCGCCGGCCCCGCCGCCAGCAGCCGCGGCCCCGGTGGCCGCCCCGGCGCCCGCTCCGGCGCCGGCGCCCGCGAAGCAGCAGCAGCTCTTCCTGGTGTTCTTCGACTTCGACAAAGCGACGCTCACGCCTGAGGGCGCCCAGGTGGTGCAGCAGGCTGCTGCCGCCTTCAAGACCAGCGGCGTGGCGCGGATCATGGTCACCGGCTACACCGACCTCGCCGGCACCCAGAAGTACAATCTGGGCCTCTCCAAGCGGCGTGCGGACACGGTCCGCGCCGCGCTGGTCAAGCAGGGCGTGCCGGACAGCGCGATCGCCGAGGCGTGGCGCGGCAAGGAGAATCCGCGCGTGCCGACGCCTGACGGCGTGCGCGAGCCGCAGAACCGGCGTGTGGAGATCGTGCTGCCCTAACCGGCACGCGGACTTCACCCGAGCGATCGACGGCCGGAGGGGCTTCCCTCCGGCCGTTTTCTTTGGTGGGCCGGGTTTCTTTGGTGGGCTGGCCTGGGCTCTTAGGGCTGCAGGCGGTCGGGAACCTTGATCTTGCCGGCGATGATGTCGGCACGGACGTCCTCGACGAGGTCGCGCATCGGCCGCGTCAGCAGGGCGTCGTTGTAGTCGTCGAGCGTGTAGTCGACGGCTTTCTCCGCCAAGCCGAGGCTGCGCGGGCCGGATCTCCATGTGCCGGTGAGCGCGGAGCGGAAGGCGTCATAGACCGCGACGTCATACCGCTTCACCAGCGAGGTCAGCATGGTGCCGGGATAGAGGTAGTCCTGGTCGGCATCGAAGCCGATGGCGAGCCTCCTGCCTTCTGCCGCCGCCTGCAGCGCGCCGAGGCCGGTGGCGCCCGCCACCGCGAAGACCACGTCGGCGCCGCGTCCGAACTGGCTGCGGGCGAGCTGGGCGCCGCGGGTCGGGTTCTGCCAGGCGGCGGGAGTGCTCCCGGCCATGTCCATCAGCACCGGGATCTCCGGCTCGGCATAGCGCGCGCCGGCCACATAGCCGGCGGCGATCCGCCGCACCAGCGGGATGTCGCTGCCGCCGATATAGCCGATCTTGCGATTGGTCGAGGCCATCGCCGCCAGCATGCCGACGAGATAGGCGCCTTCCTCCTGGCGAAAGCTCAGCGACTGCACGTTGGGAAGATCGCTCTCGGCGTCGATGAGGGTGAACTTCTTCTCGGGATGGGCGCGGGCTGCGGCCTCCAGGGCGCCACGCTGCGCCGCGCCGAGTCCGACGATCAGGTCGGCATTGCCGCGCGCCACGCTCGCGAAGACCTGCTCCCGCTGGGTCGGATTGCCGACGCCGTATTCCAGCGCCGCGATGCCGTACTGGTGCCGGAACAGGTCGACGCCGCGCCGCGCGTCCTCGTTGAAGCCGGGATTGCCCTCGACGCCGACGTCGTAGACGATCGCCGGCTGAAAGACCCGGGCGGCGGCCGGGCCGGCGCAGCACGCCGCGCTGATCGCCACCGCGGTGAGCAAGCCTCGCATCGGATCTCCCCCTCCAGCGCCAGGATCTTAGCCGCCGCTCGCCCGTCTTGGGAGCTGCGTCCGCCGGCGATATGATCGCCGCTACTGGGGACGAAAGGGAGGGACATCATGGCGGCAAACCAGAGCAACACGCGCATCGTGTTGGCCGAGCGGCCTGCCAACCGGCCGGTCCGCGAGAGCGACTTCGCCGTCGAGACCGTATCGGTGCCGGAGCCGGGGGAGGGCGAAGTGCTGCTGCGCGCGCTCTGGCTCTCGCTCGATCCCTATATGCGCGGCCGCATGAGCGCCGCCCGCAGCTACGCGAAGTCGGTCGAGATTGGCGCGGTGATGACCGGCGAGACGGTCTCGGAAGTGATCGCCTCGCGAGCCGCCGGCTTCAAGCCGGGCGACATCGTGCTGGCCCAGTCGGGCTGGCAGCAATATGCGGTGCTCCCGGCAGTGGAGACGCAGCGCATCGAGCCCAGCGACATGCCGCTCTCGTATTTTCTCGGCGTGCTCGGCATGCCGGGCCTGACCGCCTACAGCGCGCTCCTCGGCGTCGGCCAGCCGAAGCCCGGCGAGACCGTGCTGATATCAGCCGCCTCGGGCGCGGTCGGGCAGCTCGCGGGACAGATCGCGAAGATCAAAGGCTGTCGCGTCATCGGCACCGCGGGCGCTGCCGACAAGCTCGCCTATGTCAGGGATGAGCTCGGCTTCGATGCGGTGGTGAACTACAAGGGCAAGGATCACACCGCGCTCGCTGCCGAGCTGGCGGCGCTGGCGCCGGACGGCATCCATGTCTTCTACGACAATGTCGGCGGCGCGGTGCACGACGCGGTGATGGCCAATCTGGCGCTCCACGCGCGCGTCATCATCGTCGGTACGATCGCGATCTATGACCGGCTGGAGACCCCCGACACCGGCATCCGCTGGAACCGCCAGCTGATGGTGAAGCGGGCGCGCATGGAAGGCTTCCTGGTCTGGGACTGGCGACACCAGACGGAGGAATTCCGGCGCGAGGTGTCTGCCTGGCTGCGGAGCGGCAAGGTCCGCTATCGAGAGGACATCGTCGACGGCATTGCGGCCGCGCCGCGCGCCTTCATGGGCCTGCTCGCTGGCGAGAACCGCGGCAAGATGCTGGTCCGGGTCGCCGCCGACGCGCGGTGACGACGCGGAGTGCGCAGTCCCTCGCCCGACTCGATATAATGCGACGGTCCTTGGGGGAGGGGGCGATGAGCGTCGATTACGACCCGCGGCGGCCGGAGGTCATCGCCGATCCGTTCCCGGTCTTCGCGCGGCTCCGGGCAGCGGATCCCGTCCATTGGAGCGATGTTCTTGGCGGTTGGGTGCTGACGCGCTATCGCGACGTGCGCCAGGTGCTGAACGATCCCCGCTTCAGTGCCGACCGCATCACGCCGTTCCGCGACCATCTCAAGCCCGAGGCGCGGGCCGAGATCGGCGATCTCCTGAAGATGCTGGGCATGTGGTCGGTGTTCAACGACCCGCCGGAGCATACGCGGCGGCGCGCGCTCCTCAACCGCGCCTTCACCTCGCGGGCGGTGGCGGGGCTCCGCCCGATGATCGAGCGCATGGTGGCGCATCTGATCGCGGGGGTGGTCGAGCGGGGCGCCATGGATCTGATCGCCGATTTCGCCTATCCGCTGCCGGCGGGCGTCATCGCCGGCATGATCGGCGTGCCGATGTCGGATCTCGACCGCTTCAAGCTCTGGTCCGACGACATCGCCGCTTTCGTCGGCAGCGCGCTCGCCACACCCGACAAGCGCGAGCGCGGCGAGCGCGCCATGCGGGAGATCTCGGCCTATTTCCGCGAGATGGTGGCCGATCACCGCAGGACACCGCGCGAGGATATCCTGAGCGCGCTGATCGCCGCCGAGGAGGCCGGCACCGTCCTCAGCGAAGACGAGGTGGTGGCGAGCTGCATCTTCCTGCTGTTTGCCGGGCACGAGACTACGACCAACCTGATCGGCAACGGCATGCTGGCGCTGCTGCGCAATCCCGAGGCCTGCGAGATGCTGCGCCGCACGCCCGCGCTCGCCTCCGACGCGGTGGAGGAGATGCTACGCTATGACGGGCCGACGCAGGCGATGACCCGGATCGCCCGCGAGGAAGTGCGGCTCGACGACAAGGCGCCGGCGATCCGCGCCGGCGACCGTGTCTTCGCACTCCTCAATGCCGCCAACCGCGATCCCGAGATGTTTCCGCAGCCCGACCGCTTCGACATCCTGCGCGACGAGAACCGCCACATCTCCTTCGGCTTCGGCGCGCATTTCTGCCTGGGCGCGCCGCTCGCCCGGCTTGAGGGCGCGATCGCCGTGGCGGCGCTGGTCGATCGGCTGCCCGATCTCGCCCTTGCCGGCGAGACGCCGCAATGGAGCGACAGCTTCGTCCTGCGCGGCGTCAAGGCGCTGCCGGTGCGCTTCCGCGCGCAGAAGCCGCGGTGAGATATTGAGACGCAATTCTTCTCCGCCCTCGGGGGCGGAGAAGGACTTGTATGTAGTGGCGCGCTAGCCCTGCACCAGCGGGCAGCCGCCGCCCTTCATCGGGCGATAGGCCTCGTCGCCGGGAACCGTGGCGATGAGCTTGTAGAGATCCCACTCGCCCTTCGATTCCGCGGGTGCCTTCACCTGCATCAGGTACATGTCGTGCACCATGCGGCCGTCGGCGCGGATGTGGCCGTTCTTGGCGAAGAAGTCGTTGATCTGCGTCGCCCGCATCCTCGCCACCACCGCCTTCGCCTCGTCGGTGCCGCTCGCCTTGATGGCGGTGAGGTATTGCGTCACCTCGGAGTAGACGCCGGCCTGGATCATCGTCGGCATGTGGCCGACCTTCGCCAGGAAGCGCTTCGACCAGGCGCGGGTCTCGTCGTTCATGTCCCAGTAGAAGCCCTCGGTGAGCAGCATGCCCTGCGCCGTCGCAAGGCCGAGGCTGTGGGTGTCGGTGATGTTGATGAGGAGGGCGAGCAGCTTCTGTCCGCTCTTCTGCAGGCCGAATTCCGCCGCCTGCTTGATCGCGGTCTGGGTGTCGCCGCCGGCGTTGGCAAGCGCCACCACCTTCGCGCCGGAGCTCTGCGCCTGCAGCAGATAGGAGGAGAAGTCGGCGGTGTTGAGCGGTACGCGCACGCTGCCCAGCACCTTGCCGCCGGCCTTGGTCACGATGTCGGTCGCGTCGCGCTCCAGCGCGTGGCCGAAGGCGTAATCGGCGGTGATGAAGAACCACGTGTTGTCGCCGCGCGCCACCATCGCCTTGCCGGCGACGTTGGAGAGGGCGAAGGTGTCATAGGTGTACTGGATGCCGGTCGGCGAGCAGGCGGGGCCGGTGAGGTCCGAGGCGCCCGGTCCCGACATCAGGAAGACGCGATCCTTCTTCTTGGTGATCTCCTGCACCGCGAGCGCCACCGAGGAAGTCGGCACATCGACGATGGCGTCGACGCCGTCCTCGTCGATCCATTTGTTGGCGATGTTGGAGCCGACATCGGGCTTGTTCTGGTGATCGGCCGACAGCACGACGATCGGTTTTCCCAGCACCTTGCCGCCGAAATCCTCGACCGCCATCTGCGCCGCCACCAGCGAGCCCTTGCCGGTGGCGTCGGAGTAGAGGCTGCTCATGTCGTTGAGGACGCCGAGCGTGACCGCCTTCTCGCCGGCATTGGCCGGTCCGATCCCGAACACCGCCAGCGAGATCGCGGCAATCGCCGCCGCGCGCAGAAACGTCTTCATCTCATCCCTCCCAATGTCCTGATCTCGTTGCGTGGGATCATGGAGCAACCGGGAGAGACCGGCAACACTCCGGCGGCGCGGCGTGCTGTCTCAGGGCACCAGGATGGCGCGGCCGATCACCTGGCCGTTCTTGAGCTTCTCCAGCGCCTGGTAGGCCTCGTTGAGCGGATGGCGCGTCAGTGGCACCGGCGGCACCTTGCCGGCCTTCACCAGGCCCATGAGCTCCTTGAGTTCGGAAAGGCTGCCGACGTAGGAGCCCTGGATGGTGATCGCGCGCCAGGGCAGGAACAGCGTCGGCAAGGTGATGTCGCCGCCGAACAGTCCGACGATCACATAGCGGCCGCCCTTCGCGAGGCTGTCGATGCCGAGCCGCGCCGTGCTGCCGGATCCCACGAAATCCACCGCGCCATAAGCGCCGCCTTTGGTCGCTTCCTGGATCTGCTTCACCGCGTCGGGCGCAGCGCCGTCGATGGCGGCGATGGCGCCGGCCTTGAGCGCCGCCTCGCGCTTCCGGGGATCGATGTCGACGGAGATCGCGCCGCGGCCGCCCATCGCCTTCAGGATGGTGATCGCCATCAGCCCGAGGCCGCCGGCGCCGATCAGCACCACTGGCTCGCTCTTGAGGACATCGGGATCGATCTTCTTGAGGGCGCCGTAGGTGGTGACGCCGGAGCAGGCATAGGGCGCCGCCTGCTCGGGCGAGAGCGTCCCGAAATCGACGAGATAGCGGGGATGCGGGACCAGCACATGGTCGCCGTAGCCGCCGGGCTTGTGGACGCCGATGAAGCGCGGCTTGAGACAGAGCTGCTCCTCGCCCTTGCGGCAGACCACGCACTCGCCGCAGCCGATCCAGGGATGCACGAGCCGGCGGTCGCCGATTTTGGCACCCTCGGCCTCGGGGCCTACCGCCACCACCTCGCCGACGACCTCGTGGCCCATGGTGAGGGGCGGCACCATGCCGCGGTCCTTCACGTAGAGCTTCTTCCCGCCGCCCATGTCGTACTCGCCTTCCCAGATGTGGATGTCGCTGTGGCAGACGCCGGCGGCGAGCGTGCGCACCAGCACCTCGCTGCGCTCAGGCCGCGGCGTCGGCTTCTCCACTTCCTTCAGGGGGGCACGGAACTCGACGACATCGTAGCTCTTCATGGCGCTGCTTCTCCCTCGGCGATGCTTTGTAACGAGATTAGGGGGCGGGAGCGGGCTTGCCAACCCGGTGCCTCCCGCCCGAGGTGACTTCGCCGCGACGCCGGGCTATAAGCGCCGGTCAGTGCGTAAACACGACCGGAACTCATGACCGTCCTCGTCACCGGCGCCGCCGGCTTCATCGGCTTTCATGTCGCGACCGCGCTCTTGCAGCGCGGCGAGGCCGTCATCGGCGTCGACAGCGTCAACGACTATTACGATGTCCGCCTCAAGGAGGCGCGGCTCGCCAAGCTCGGCAAGCTCAGGGGATTCACCTTCGAGAAGCTCGATCTCGCCGAGCGCGGCGCGTTCGCTGCCGTCCTGGGCCGCCATCCCGGCATCGACCGCATCGTGCATCTGGCAGCGCAGGCGGGGGTGCGCTACTCGCTGGTCAACCCGCACGCCTATGTGAGCGCCAACATCGTGGGCCAGCTCGAGGTGCTGGAGGCCTGCCGCCACGCCAAGGGCCTCAAGC